>JBGAUA010000058.1:0-18558 GCA_044228875.1 Anaerolineae bacterium | reverse complement strand
GTACACCTGGCCGTCGGGATGCCGGGCCAAGAAGCCTTCGGCCAGCAGATCGACCCATTCGTCGAGGTGCCCTAGGTGCTCGGCCCACTGGGGACCGGAACGGCGGTGGCCATGCCCGATGCCGTCGAGGTCGATCAGGGGCACGTAGAGGCAGTCGGCCCCGCCGGCGATGGCCTGCGCGGCGCGCTCGGTGACGGCGGCGTCGCGGCTGCCCTTGGCCAGCCCGGTGGTCGGCACGCGCTACACCTTGGGATGGCGGCTGAAGAGGGTCTCCGCCGGAAAGCTCGGGCTGTCGACCTTCTCGCCGACCAGGGAGAAGTCGCCCAGCCAGCCCAAGGGCAGGTTGGGCATGATGCGTCCGGGACGGTAGCGGCGGGTCAGGAGGGTCTGCAGTCCGCGGTTGAAGACGTAGAACTTCAGCATCCGGTCCAGCAAGGGCAGCACGCGCCGGTAGCGCCGCCCGGGCGCGCGGCTGCCGTCGAGCGCCCATTCACCGAAGAAGCCCAGCTGGTCGGGTGTCTTGCCGGCGAAGAGCTCGCCGTGCAGGTTGATGGAGTAACCGAAGCCGGGCCTCAGGCGCGCCAAGGCGGGCCAGGCGGCCAGGCGGGGCAGGCGCGACAGGTCGTCATAAGGGAGGGCGTCGATGAAGAGGATGAGGGTGGGCATGGCTTGGGATGGCCTGGGCTGGGATGGTCGGCAGGAACGGGCAAGAGGAAGGCGGCGGATCGCGCAGGCCGCGCGCGGCCCGAAGTCGCGACCTGCGGAGCAGATGATAGCAGGCGGCCATAAAGGGTCTCGTCGAGGCCTGACCGTGACCCGGTCCAAGATCGATGCGCCGGTGGACCGGTCTTGACCCTGGGGCGCCCAAGGACCAGAATGCCGCAGGCAGTCGCCACCAGCACAGCCGACAGGAGAGCGATCATGGAGCAGAGATCCGACGGTCGCGGTCGCGTGGGCATCGGGCGCGGGGCATCCATTGGTCGACGCCTCCCATGGGTTTCATGGCTCGCGCTCTGCCTGGCTGGACTGCTGGCCATCGGATGGGTCCACGCCGACACCGGCATGGCGGCCGCCCCGACCGTGGCCTGGGGCGCCGGAGCGCCGGACGGACTGGAGCGGGACCCCGCGGACACGTTCCGCGACTGTGTGCGGACGGAGATGGGCAGCCGCATGATCGGCGCCGCTGCGGGCGTGGCCATGGACGGCCGCGTGGTGATGGCCGAGGGCTTCGGGCTGAAGCGCAAGGATGGCGGCGACGCGGTGGACGCCGACACCCAGTTTCGCATCGGCTCGTCCACGAAGATGCTGACGGCCGCGGGCATGCTGCGCCTGGTGGACAAGGGGCTGGTGGATCTGGATGCCCCGCTGTCGCGCTACCTGCCGGACCTGCGCTTCGCCGAACCGGGCGCCGAGGACCGAGTGACGGTCCGCGACCTGCTGCAGCATACCAGCGGCCTGCCGGACAACTCGGTGACGGGCGAGGCCGACCTCTATGGCCAGCCGGACGAGGGAGCGATGCGCCGTTGGGTGCAGGCCCAGGGTGCGACCCAGCCGCACAACCCGCCGGGTCGCTTCTGGAACTATTCCAGTGCCAACTACATGTATGCCGGGCAGATCATCGAGCGGGTGAGCGGTTTGAGCTATCAGCGCTTCATGCGGCGCGAGGTCTTCGAGCCGGCCGGCATGCGGGACACGACGATGGTGGCCTCCGAGGTGGAAGCGCGCGGCAACTTCGCCTACGGGCATTGGAACGACATCTTCCACGGCGGCCTGGACATCTGGAAGCCCAGCGACCAGGACAACTGGGCCCGCCACCCCACGGGATACGCCCATAGCACCGTAGAGGACCTGCTGCGTTTCGCCACCGTGTTGATGGACGGCGGCGGCGACCTGCTGTCACCGGCATCGGCCCGGCTGATGACCTCGCCTCTGGTCAGCGTCGACCAGCGGGCGGACCAGTACTACGGCTTCGGGGTCTTCGCGGAGCGCTACCAGAGCCTGGCGGTCAACCGCCATCCGGGCAGCGCCTGGGGCTGGATGGCCACGGTGGACTGGGTGCCCGAGCGCCGCTTCGCGGTGGTCACGCTCACCAACGGCTTCGGCGCCCTCTACGGCTCGGCCACCTGCGCCATCGACGCCTGGCTGGCCCCCGCGAGCGTCACGCCGCCGGGCGGCCGCTGCCCGCAGCGGCGCGATCGCTGGACGGGCTTCGTGGGGCATTACGAGGGTCATTCCTATGTCGGAACGCCGATGCGCTTCGACGTGACGGCGACCGACGACAAGCTGTTCCTCGAGGTCACCCGCGCCGACGGCAGCCACGCCCGCACGGCCATGGCCCAAGACTGCGGACTGGCCTACGAGTACGGCCCGGGCAGCTTCCAGGTGGACCTGGACGGCAACGGTGCAGTCGAAACCGTCGTCACGTTCATCGCCGATCCGGTGGAGCCGGGCGTGGTGTGGATGCGGCACCGGCAGTTCGTGCTGCGGGCGGGGCCGGCGATGGGGGAGCCGACGGCGTCGCCGACAGCCGGGCCACCTCCGTCGACGGTTCCGGCAGCAACAAGGACTCCGGAGGTGGACCGCAGTCGGATCTACCTGCCAGGGCTTCGGGCGGGCTGAAGGCCATCGGAGGCTGAGATACAGCTGCGTCCGGCGCGTCCAAGGGCTTGCGGCGCCTGAAGGCGTGGGACAACAGGGTCAATCGCCTGGGAGCGGGATGATATTCGCTTTAGGGAATAGAGAAAACTCACTCAAGCGAATTGAGCAAAGTCTCTCAAGCGAATATTCGTTAATCGCTTAAGGGAATAGAGGGATCGTTCAGGGCTCGTCGGGCGCAATGTCGAGGCGACAGCCGAAGCGGCTCAGGGCATCGTGGGGGACGGGTCGAGGCGGCGCGCTTTCGTTGGGAGACTCTCGACCGTCCCGCCATTCCCATAAGGGGTGCCAACAGCATCATCCATTCCTAGAGCACGCGGCGAGCGCTACGGCAGACTGACGAATGGGCTAGCGCCTTGGCTTGCCATGGGGAATGACCTAGGTATTGCCCCCCACGGCTCGCCACTAAGCGTTCGGCACGTCCTGGCCCGCCTTGATGATGGCGGACTCGTAGAGGAAGAGGCCGACGAGGGCGAGGATGGCGGCAGACGTGGTGACCCAAGGGGTGACGATGTTCACCGTCGTCATCAAGGCTTCCATGCTGCTGGAACCGGAGTCAGGGAAGATCGCAGCGGATTCGTCGGCTGCGATCACGACGACTCCCGCAAGCCACGCGAGGACACTGGCCAACAACATCAGCATCAGCGTACCCGATAGCGCGCTCAGCGCCAAGGACCCTCTCCAGATCGCCTGCAATTGCCCTTCGCGCACCAACCATGCCGCTTGTCGACCATTCGCCGTCTCATGGGAGCGGCCGACCTCGGCGATGCGGAGCAACAGGTCGGCCAGGATCGCCACGACAAGCGGGACGGTGACCATCCCCATTTCCATGAGTCGGCCGGTCAGCCCCGCCAGAACGGCCCAGACAGCCCCCCCCGCCATCACCGCCTGCACCCCCATGTGCCAGGGCATCAGCCTGCTCTGCCACAGATCCCGCCCCTCGCATTGCCCGAAGAGGAAGGCCGTGTAGATCGCGGTCATCAGGGCAAGCGGGAAGCCCAGGACCATCAGCGGGACCCGCGCCGCCTCCGCCACACCTTCCGCCAGCCAGCCCAGCTGCGCGCCCAGCTCCACCGCGAACCACGCCGTGCACACCAGGCTGAAGCCGATCAGGATGAAGGCCCCGCGGGTGAGCCAGCTCTTCCATTGCGGGCGGGTGAGGATGCGCAGGAAGCGCTCGGGGCGCTCCAGGTCGGCGACCAGGAGGACCGTGGTGATCGCCAGGAAGACCAGGGCGATGCCGTTCCCCACGAGGGCAATGCGTCGGTCGAAGGCGGAAAGGCCGAGCAGCCAGACGGCGGCCATGATCATGAACATCCCGCTGGCGATGGCCTTGGTCACCAGATAGGCCGGCACCTGCCAATGCCAGGGGGCCTTGTGCTGGGCGTTGTAAGTGAGGCGGGTGAGGCCGGCGGCCATCGGGCCGGCGCTTTGCCAGTCCGGGGATTGAAGGGCTAGGGTGGTTGTGCGAGACTCATGGGAGGTATGGGACGGATAGGACGGATGGGACCTATGGGGGGATGGAGATGGATTGGAGGGCAGAGTGGGGGCGGCCATCGGGATTGGTGCTTGGAGGGACTGCGGTGTTACGCGCACGCCCGCCCGCTCGTCGATCAAGCTCGTGAAGGCCATGTTGCCCGGCGCCGGGGCCGCCAGGGGGTTGAGCGTCACCTCGTGGGCGTCGATGTAGAAGAGCTTGGGGGCCGTGCCCTGCTCCGGGCGGCGGACCGAGGTGGGATGCTCGTGCAGCAGGCGGCGGATGCGGCTGTCCGGGTCGTCCAGGTCGCCGGCCACGATGGCCTGCGTGGGGCAGACCACCACGCAGGCCGGTTCCAGGCCCAGGTCGGTGCGGTGGGCGCAGAAATGGCATTTGGCCGCCGTATGCGTCTCCGGGTCGATGTAGATCGCGTCGTAGGGGCAGGCCTGCAGGCAGGCCTTGCAGCCGATGCAGACGTCGCCGTCGAACTCCACGATTCCATCTGGGCGCTTGTACATCGCCGTCACCGGGCAAATGGCGACGCAGGGCGGCTTGGCGCAGTGGTTGCAGCGCGTCACCTGGAAATGGCGCTGGGCCTCGCCGAAGGCGCCGTGCTCCACCTGCTTCACCCAGGTGCGATAAACGCCCAGCGGGACCTCGTTCTCCGACTTGCAGGCCGTGCTGCAGGCATGGCAGCCGATGCAGCTGCGGTTGTCGATGAGAAAGCCGTAGTTCACGCCGCCTCCCGGGATGCCGCAGGGTGTCGCCAGCGGTCAAGGGCCGATCCAACCGATGGCGGTTGGACGGGGCGCAGGCCGCGAGCGCATCTTACCAGAGGCGGCGCGGTCGAGCGAGTGATCCCGTCAAGGTTGGGCGACGTCGTCGTCCGATCCCGTCGCGTCCAGCGGCCGCGGCGATGCCGGCGGCACCATCCGCGCGATCCGCCGCTGCCGGTCCCGCTCCACCCAGACCATCGCCATGACGCAAAGCACGATCAAGGTGATGCCCAGCCTAGGCTCGATCGCCATGTCCCGCCAGCCTCCCCAGCATCATCCGCGCCAGCCCCAGCGCTTCGCCGGCCGCCATCGACCGGCCGTCCGCCAGGGCGCCCTGCAGATCCGTCTCGCCCAGGACATCGCGCAGCTGCTCCATGGTGTCCGTCACGCCTGGCTGCAGCTCCGTCGGCAGCGGCGCGCCGATGGCGTCGCGCATCGCTTCGGCCGCGCCCATCAGGCGCGCCGCCCGCGCCGGCGCCTCCTGCGCCACCACCTGCGCCAGGCCCACCAGGCATTCCGCGATGCCGATGCGGTCTTCCATGGCGCCGAAGCGTTCCATGGCCTCGTGCAGGTCCACGAAGGCCTCGTCGCGGCGGCCGGCCTGCCAGGCCAGCCAGCCCAGGTTGCGCAGGGCGTCGGCGATGCCCCGCTGGTCGCCGATCTCCCGCGACAGGCGCAGGCTGTCGGCGAAGAGCTCGCTGGCCTCCGCCATCCGTCCTTCGGCGCGCGACAGGTCGCCCAGGCCGTTGAGGGCATAGGCCACGCCGCGGCGTTCGCCGAGGCTGCGGCAGCGGTCCATCGCCAGTTCCAGCAGCTCGCGCGCACGGGCCAGGTCCCCGCGGAGACAGAGCAGGGAGCCCAGCTTGTGGTAGCCATAGGCCAGGGACACCTCGTCGCCCAGCAGGCGGAAGACCTCGAGGCTGTCCTCGTAGAGCGCGATGGCCTCCTCCAGGCGTCCCCGGTCATGGGCCACCCGGCCCAGGATGTTCAGGGCGTCGGCGATGCCGTGCAGGTCGCCGAGGCGGCGCGACAGGTCCAGGCTGCGCTCCAGCCACTGCGTGGCCTGGTCCAGGAGGCCCTGCTGCCAGGCCGCCAGCCCCATCGCGTCCAGGGTGCGCGCCACGCCGGCCTCGTCGCCCAGCGCTTCAAAGCGCGCCAGGCTGCCCTGGAAGGCCTCCATCGCCGCGCCGTAATCGCCCTGGAACTGGGCCAGGCGACCCAGGTAGCGCCAGGTGCGGGCGACGCCCCGCTCGGCGCCCAGGCTCTCGAAGGATGCCAGGGCCAGGTCCAGGTAGCCCCCGGCCGAGGCGTAGTCGCGCTGGCGCCAGGCGAGGGCGCCCGCCCCCAGCAGAGCTTCGGCGCGCGGCGCGAGGGCCGTCGGGTCCGCCGGCAGGGCCAGGACGCGCTCCAACCAGGACCGGCCCTCGGCCAGGAAGCCGCGAAGGTACCAGAACCACCACAGGTGGGCGGCCGTGCCCACCGCCCGCTCCGCGTCCTGGTTGTCCAGCGACCAGGCCAGGGCGGCGCGCAGGTCGCGGTGCACCCGGTTCAGCCGCTCCAGCCACAGCGCCTGGTCCGGTCCGCGGTATTCCGCCGCCGCCTGCCGGGCCATCTGGAAGCACCAGTCGGCATGCCGGTCGCGGTAGATCCGCACCTCGCCGGCCTCCACCAGTCGCTCCAGCCCGTACTCGCGCACCGTCTCCAGCAGCTCGTAACGGTCCGAGAGCGCTTCGGCCGAGACCAGGGACCTGTCCAGGAGCTGGCCCAGCAGGTCCATGACCGACAGGTCCTGGACCTCGTCGTCCGGAGGGCCCGGATCGCCGCAGACTGCTTCGGCCGCCTCCAGGCTGAAGCCGCGATGGAAGACGGCCAGGCGCCGGAGCAGGGCCCGCTCCGGTGGGGAGAGCAGGTCGAAACTCCAGTCCATCGTCGCCCTGAGCGTCTGCTGGCGGGCCACCGAGGTGCGGCTGCCGCCGGTCAGCAGCCGGAAGCGGTCGTCGAGGCGCTCTGCGATCTGCCGCGGCGTCAGCAGGCGGACGCGGGCCGCCGCCAGCTCAAGCGCCAGGGGGATGCCGTCCAGGCGCCGGCAGATCTGGGCCACGTCGGCGGCATTGTCATCGGTCAAGGCGAACTGCGGTTGGGTCTGCTGGGCGCGGTCGACGAAGAGCCTGACCGCCTCGCTGTTCGCCAGGTCGTCCAGGGTGGGCGTTCCGTCATCCGCCGGCGTGGCCAGGGGCGGCACCGTCAGCACGGCCTCGCCCGCGAGGCCCAGGGCTTCGCGGGAGGTCGCCAGGATGCGCAGGTCCGGGCAGAGCCTCAGCAGGGCCTGGCTCAGCTCGGCGACGGCCTGCACCAGGTGCTCGCAGTTGTCCAGGACCAACAGCAGCTGCTTGGGGGCCAGGTAGGCCACCAGCCGATCCGACCAGGCCTCCGCGGCCGCGCGTTCGCGGTCGCTGTCCGAGCCCTGGCGGGGGCGCAGGCGGCTGTTCATCCGCAGTCCCAGGGCGTTGGCCACGGCCTGCGGAACCAGGGCGGGGTCCGTCAGCCCCTCGAACTCGGTCAGCCAGACGCCGTCGCGGTACTGGCTCGTGACGCCGGCGGCGATCTCCAGCGCCAGGCGCGTCTTGCCGCAGCCGCCGGGGCCGGTCAGGCTGACCAGCCGGCTGGTGGAGAGCAGCTGCTCCGCCTCCGCCATCTCCCGTTCACGGCCCACGAAGCTCGTGAGCGAGGCGGGGAGGTTGCCGATGGTGGCGTCGCTGCTCGACAGCGGCGGGAACGCGGCGGGGAGCAGCGGGTGCAGCAGCTGGTAGACCCGCTCCGGCACCCGCAGGTCCCTCAGTTGCTGCAGGCCCAGGTCCCTCCAGTCCAGCTCCGGCGGCGGCGACCCGCGGACCGCTTCCACCACCGCCGCCGAGAGCAGCACCTGGCGCCCGTGGCCGGCGGCCATCAGCCGCGCGCAGCGGTTGAGGGTGGGTCCGAAGAAGCCGTCGTCGCGTTGGACGGCGGGGCCTAGATGCAGGGCCATGCGCGCGTCCAGGGAACCCAGTTGGCCCCAGGGCTCGGCGACGAGCGCCGCTTGCGCCTCGACCGCGGCGAGCAGGGCGTCGTAAGGCCGGTAGAAAGCGACGTGGAAGCTGTCGCCGGCGGTGTTGAAGATGCGCCCACCATGGCGCAGCATGACCTCGCGCAGCAGCCGGTCATGGCGCGCCAGGGCGGCGTCCATGGCCTCAGGATGCTCCTCCCACAACTGGGTGCTGGCGACCAGGTCCGTGAAGAGGAAGGTCCACTGGGGAGGGGGCTGCATGGCGACGTAGATTAAAGCGGGTGGTGGCGGAAAGCTCAAACGCGGCCGATCGGACCGGACCCGGGGTCCGATGGGCGGCGGTAAGCGCCGGCGATCGGGTGTGGGTCCGCGACCGGCCTCGCACCGGAACCGTCGTTGACGGCCTTCATGGCGAAGCCTACGATGTCGACAGGAGGTACCATGAAACCATCACCCACCCCCGCCGCGACCCTGGACCAGCCGGTCGCCGCCGTCGACCTGATCGCCACGCAGCCCGGCGCGGTTGCCAGCCGCACGATCGTCAAGAAGCCCGCGGGCACGGTGACCGCGTTCGCCTTCGACAGCGGCGAAGGGCTGAGCGAGCATACCGCGCCCTTCGAAGCCCTGGTGCTGGGGCTCGACGGCGAAGCCGACGTCTTCATCTCCGGGCGGCCGCATCGGGTGGTCGCCGGTCAGGTGCTGCTCCTGCCGGCGGGGCAGCCGCATGCCGTAACGGCCATCTCGGCCTTCAAGATGCTGCTGGTGATGATCCGCGACTGATCCGCGATCGGGCTGTCGGTTGGCCGCGCCTCGCCTGTCGGCCGCGCCCCGCCATCCGGTCGACCGGATGGGCGCCGTTGGTAACGGGTCAGGTCGGCGTCCACTGGTTCGGGGCGAATTGGCCGCGGGCCGCGGACAACCCTAGAATCCGCCGATGCCCGGACGCCACCTGCCATCTCACGTCGCCCGCGGCCTCATCGCCGTCGCTTGGGGCCTGGCGCTCGCCTTCCTGGGCGGGAACGACATCGACCGCCTGGTCCCCGTCTGCGCCGCGGCGGCGCTTTGCGACGGCCTTCTGGCGATGGTCGCGCCGCCCCCGGACGGCGTGCCTGGCGCCGCCCGCCGCTGGCTGCCGGCTGCGGCAAGCCTTGGCTTCGGCGCGCTCATGGCCTGGCAGCCCCTGTACAGCACCCTGTCCTACAGCTTCCTCCTGCTGCTGCGCTGGGTGCAATGGCTGCTCGGCCTGGGCTTGATCTCCTTGGCGGCGATGACCGTTGGGACCTTGCCCGGCCCGAGCCTTCGCCGGCCGCGCGCCCTCGGCGACGCGGTCCTGCTCGCGGCGGCAATCGCCCTGCAGCTGTGGCCGGGCGCCGGGATGGTCGAGCGTGGCCCGGCCGCCGGCCTCGCGCTGGCGTTCTGGGGCGCCATGCAGGCCGTCGATGCCGCCGCCTTCGGCAAGGCCGCGCGCCGCCGGGCCGACCGCGCCTGACATGGTCGGCGGTACCCGGACCGAGGCCGAGCGCGACCTGAGCCACAACGTCATCGTCCACTCGATCGACGCCGGCTTCTTCGGCCTCGCGCTGGGCCTGGCCTCCTTCGGCTCCGTGCTACCCTTGTTCCTGCACCGCCACACCGAATCCGCCCTGGTGCTGGGCACCCTGGGCAGCATCCATCTGCTGGGCTGGCACCTGCCGCAGTTGGCCACGGCGCCCCTGGTGTCGCGGCTCAGCCGCTACATGCCCATGGTGATGGCCATGACCACCCTGGAGCGCCTGCCCTTTCTGGCGTTGGCGGCGCTGGCCTGGCTGGAAGGCGCGGCGCCGGGACGCATCGACGGCGCGGTGCTGGTGGCCGCGGTGCTGGGACTCGTCTTTCTGATCGGCATCGGCGGCGGCCTGACCGCCACGCCCTTCCAGGCCATGGTGGCCCGCATCATCCCGGCGCGCCGCCGCACGGTGTTCTACGGCTTGAAGGCCGCGGTCGCCAACCTGTTCATCGCCGGTGGGGCCGAGCTGTCCGGTCGATTGCTGGAGGGCTCCGCGTCGCCGCGGCGTTTTGCGCTCTGTTTCCTGCTGGCTTCCGGGGCCACGGTGGCCAGTTGGATCTTCCTGTCCCGGACCCGTGAGGCTGCGGTGGTGGATCGCGAAGCCGAGCCGGCGGTGGAAGTGGATGCAACGAAGTCCTCGTCGGCGCTCGTTCCTCAGGTCCGGGCCACCGATGTCGTTCCCCCATTGCCTTCGGCCCGATCGCTGCTCAGGGACGACAGCCGCTTCCGCTGGTACCTGGTCACCCGCGCCCTGTCGCAGCTGGGTCACATGGCCGCCGGCTTCTACGCGGTGTACGCCATCCAGCGTTTCGACGCCGGACCTTTGGTGGTGGCTCGGCTCACGGCGGTCTTCGCCCTCAGCCAGACCCTGGCCAACCCGGTCATGGGCTGGGCCGCGGACCGCTGGGGTTTTCGCGGGCCCAAGCAGCTGGGGCTCGCGGCATCCGCCTTGGGAGCGGTCGCGGCCACGCTGGCCCAGTCGCCCCAACTGCTCTACCTGTCGATGGCCCTGGCCGGAGTGGCGGTGGTGGCCATCTTCACCTTTCCGTTGGCGATCAACGTCCAATTCGGCGACGACCGCAGCCGTTCGGTGTACATCGGCCTGTCCAGCACCCTCACGGCGCCGGCCATCGTCGGCGCGCCCATCCTCGGCGGCTGGTTGGCCGATGCCGTCGGCTTCCAGCCGACCTTCGCCCTGGCTGCTGTCGGCGCGGTGACGGCCATGCTGGCCCTGGAGCGGATGCGCATCGCGTAGGCCGGGCCTAGCCTGAGCGTCGCCGGCTGAGGGCGTGACTGAGCATTGGGGCGAGGGTCGGCTGGGGCGGGGTGGTTGCTCGGGGAGGAGGTAGGGGTATAGACTCCGGCGGTCGTGAATGAGATGCCCAACCCCAGAAAAGAGGCCTGTTGTGTTGCGTCGATGCGCGTTCCTTGTCGGCATGGCCTTGGTGCTGGTCATGGCCTTCCTGCATTTCCTTGCTGCTCGTCCAAGTGAAGCGCAGGGCAATGCCCTTGCCGTCACCAACCTCGCGGACGCCGGCCCGGGCAGCCTGCGGCAGGCCATCGCATCCGCCGGTGCGGGCGACCGGATCACCTTCGCCATCACCGGCACCATCTTGCTGTCCTCCAGCCTGGTCGTCAGCAGGGACCTGACCGTGGACGGCGGCGGCGCCATCGTGCTGGACGGCCGGGGAACGACCGGGATCTTGGAACATCAGGCAGGAGCGCTGACCTTGCGCGGGCTGGCGCTTCAGAACGGCAAGCGGTGGAGGGGGGCTGCCATCCTGCAGGCCAATGGCGACCTGAAGCTCGAGGATTGCCGCCTGTTGAACAACAGCGCGTCGGTCGGCGGGGCCATCGCCAGCGACGAGGGTCCGCGAGATGGCCGATCTGGTCCTGTGGGATCGACGACGCTGATTCGATCGGTTGTGGAGGGCAATCAGGCCGAGTATGCAGGGGGTGCGATCAGCAGCAGGCATCGCGTGACCATCCGCGACACAGTGATCCGGGGAAACCGCGCGGGGAGCTTTGGCGGCGGACTGCACCTGGAGGCCCCATTGACCATGAGCCGTTCGCTGTTGACGGGTAATCGTGCGGGTCAAAACGGTTCGGCCGCCATCGTGAATGACGCCGTCATGGACAACTGCCTGATCGCCGAGAACGTGGTCGATGGGCCGCGACCCTATCCGGAGGCAGCGGCAATCGACAGCCGCGCCTGGCTGCGGTTGATTCACTGCACAGTGGCTGGCAATGGTGTGCTGCACGGCGACCAGGGAAGTGCCCTGCATCAGTCAGTGTCCTATTACTTCGGAAACGAGCGCATCCAGCAGACCCGCCTGGTGGCTAGCCTGATCATCGGCAACCACCCCGCCAACTGCTGGGGCGGCATCATCGATGGAGGCGGAAACCTCCAGTTCCCGGGCAACAGCTGCGGCGAGAGTCTGTCCACGATGCCGGTCTCCTTTGTGGAGGAACGCGACCCATCCGGGCTGCTCCGCGCCTTGATCCCGCTAGATGACTCGACTGCCGTCGACGCTGCAGCCGATGGTTCCTGCCTGTCAGATCCGGTGTTGGCCGTGGACGCGCGGGGCCGAGCGCGGCCCTACTCCCAGCGCCCTGGCGCAACCGCGGCCTGCGACATCGGCGCCTTTGAGTCCGGCAGCGCGGCCACCTCAACCCCTGGCTATCGCCCCCGTGCCATGTCCACGTCAGAGCCGGCGGACCTGATTGTCTACCCAGCCTCTCTTGATGAAGTCTGCCCTGGGCCTGACACGGGGTTGCCTCGCCTCGCCGTCCGCAATCAGGGGCTCAGTGGAGCATCGGCCACGGACCTTGAGGTGCTGGGCCTGCGCTACCCCGTTCCCGCGCTTGCCCCAGGCCAGAAGGTCATCATCAATCTGGCACAGTGGAACGACTCCTATGACGCTGTCGATCCTGAGAACAAGGTCCAGGAGGTTGTGGAGAACAACAACAGCCTCCACGGAAATAATCCGGTCCTGTGGTCCTGGCCCCAGCCGTCATGCACCCCCATCCCCACGCTGCCGCCCCGGAGTCCGACCCGGACGCCGACCCCTCTTCCACCGCCCACCTCGCTCCCTTCGGTTCTCCCCGATGCCTACTTCGCAGACGTCACCTGGACCCGCGAGTGTCTGACCGGCCGTCGACAGGTCCGGCCCTGCCTCCTCACGCGCGGGCCAGCGGCCGGCGTCGCATACCAGGTGGTGTCCGAGCCCCCGGGACTCAGTTGGGACATCGATCCCGCCGTCAACGCCTGCGGCGAGCCGCGCTTCGCGCCGTCCGGCCTGACCGCGCTGCGCATCGATCCCCAGCACCTTGTCCGCGAAGGCTCGGAGGTCAACAACCGCCGCGGTGTGCCACCGCCGGACTTCCCACCGCCCAGCGCCTGCACCACCACGCCCACGGCCACGTTCACGCCCAGCGCCACAATGACGATCACGCCGACTCCGTCCGACACGCCAACCCGACGCCCCACCGCGACCAGGTCACCGACGCGGACGCGCACGCCTTCGCCGACAGTTGGCCCCGGGTGGACCCGCCGGCTGAGCCTGCCGCGGTTGGAACGCGCGCCATAGCACTTGGTGCCTGTTGGCCTCACTGCGCTGGCGCGGATGGCGTACGACGCCGAGACAGGCACGGCGACCTACATCTCGAGCAAGGCCGACGGCCCGACGGCTGGTCAGCACACGTTCGAGGCGACGGCTTTCATCGCAAGGCTCGTGGCTCACATCCCCGTCAAGGGCCAGGTGCTGCAACGGTGTGACGGCTACTACGCCAACCGCACGCGCGGCGAGCGCCGCAAGGTTGAGCCGGCGGATCCCCGGCAGCGGCACAAGTGGGGGACATCAGCAGGCGGAAGGAGGTTGTTCCGGCCATGCCAGGGTCAACAGCTGCTCGACAAGCCGATCGCGGTATGCAGCGATATCCGCCTCCGAGACGGGATCGACGAGCATGAGCCGACCTGGGTCGGTCGACATGCTTCCGAGCACGTAGGATAGTGTGAGCGGCTCCAACCCGCCGTCCTTGGTCTTGGCGGCGTCGAGGTGGGAGAGCACATCCACTCTGGCCCGGTCCAGGAAGTACAGGTCGACCAGGTCTTTGATGTCGCCGCGGCCGAGCAGCGCGCAGATCTTGTTGGCGATCAGATCGGCCAGCGCGTCGACCCGCAACCCCGCGTGAATCGGCTTCTCCGCCAGCGGAACGAGTTGGGCGACGGCTTCGTGGACTGTGTCGACGACCGTTTCGTCGAAGGCGTCGCGCACGATGAAGCGCCGAAATCCGGGAAATCGCCGGACTTCCTCTATCGACCAACCGCGCTCGGCGCACAGAAGTTCCAGCCGTCGCTCCAATGCGTCGAGTTCGGCCGGGTCCACTACGAAGAAGTCGAGGTCCTGGGACTGGCGGTGGTGCAGATAGAATCCGCTCAGCGCTGCGCCGCCGGTGAGGTAGAACTCGGTGCCACCGGCAAGCCCCTCGATCAGCGCGCGCTGAAGGCGACTAAGTTCGGGGGTCGAGGAAGCCAAGCTCCCTCCAGCTCTGGATCACCCATGCCCAGAAGTCACTCCGCCGGCCGAGGCGCGGGGCAAGGCTCGGCCACTCCGCCGCCACTTGCTGCGGCGTGACGTACTGCCACACCTCGTCGGGCCTGGCTTCGCGCAGCAGATGGGCGAGCAGATCGAAGTGCTCCGGGTGATCGGTGGCTGCGATAGCATCGCGCAACTCAGCGACGGTGATGCGCCTGTCCCAGAAGAAGTACGGTCGCGCGTCCTGCCCCGCTCCCAGCGTCCCTGACCGCGCTTGAGACCTACGAACAAGCGCGGGCTTTGTCTGAACCGCCATGTCGCCACCTCGCTAGGGATTATACCTTGCCCAATCGCTCCCACGTCGCGAACAACCAGATCCAGAATTCGCGCGTCTTCCGCCAGTGCCGCTCGACCTGTCCTGCCTGGAGTTGACCCGTCTTGGTGGACACCGCATCGTTAGGGGTGCAGGTGGTGGACCCGCTGGTCTGCCCGAAATGCGGTGGCACGATGCGGGAGATCGGGCTGATCCAGGAGCCCAAGGCGATCGACACGATCCTCAAGCGCCTGCGCGACAAGCGCCTCCTACCCTCGCGTCATCCCTTCACCACCACCCCCGCGCCGCCCACTCTTCCAGCCGGGCCCAGGCCGCTCTGGCATCGGCGCGCGACGCGAGGCGATCGGGAGCCACGAGTCGCCGCCAGCCCTCGACGGCATCGGCTGGGTCGACGAGGGCGAAGACACGGGCACCTTGGGCTTCCAGGGTGGCCAGGCGGCGTGCCACCGCCGCGTGGCCGGCAGCCGAGCCAGCCGACGCGGCGTCGGGACCGGCCAGGATGAGGATGACCCGGTCGCGGCGGTCGGGCGCCGGCGGCAGGAGTCCGCCGGCCGTGTCCACCCCAGCGAGCGCCAGGTCCAGCCGGCCGCCATGGCCGGGCGCCGCGACCAGGCCGGACAGCCGTCGTCCTACGTCGTCCCGACCGCCCAGGGCCTCAAGGGTCGCGCCTTCGCCATCGAAGCGCAAAAGCGCGGCCGCGGCGTTGTCTGTGCCCAGATCGTCCAGCGCCCGCTGGGCCAGCTGCAGCCTGAGCATCCAGTCCGCTTCCGCGGCGGCCGACAGATGACCATCCATCAGCAGGTACAGCTCTCTCCGCCGATCCAATCGCAGGTTCAGTACAGGCAGCCAGACCGATCGGCGTCGGACCGGCGTCGTCGATCTCGTCGGCGCTGCCGTCGGGCTCGCGGTCGGCGGCGTGGCCGTGGGCGATGTCGTGGGGGACGGGGCGCTGGCCGATGGGCTTGCCGACGGCGTGGGGCTCGGCGTGGGGCTCTGCGCGACACCGCTGATCCGATAGACCTCCAGTACCTCGTCCTCGCTGGCCAGCAGCACCAGGTCGCCGCTGAGGACAAGGGCCCGTGCCGCCGGGACCGCCAGGGAGAGCAGCGAGCGCGGTAGACGCGGGTCGCCGGCATCCACCAGGCGCAGCTGGCCGACTGCCGCGCCGACACGGGGATCCTGCTCCCGCTCCAAGATCACCAGGCCGCGCCGACCGCCGTTCCAGGCCGCGGCGCCGTCCAGCGCCAGGTCGATGGCCGCGGGGGCGGCGAGCCCGTCGTGCCAGAGGTTGCGGCTCAACTCCACCGGAGCCGGCGGGTCGTTCAGGTCGACGGCGATCAGCCCGGCATCGCCGTTGGCGACGAAGGCCAGCGACCCGTCGGCCTCTACCGCCAGGCTCTCGGCCGGGAGGGCCAGGCTGGCTCGCTCCCAGTCGGCGTCCGGTGCATCGGGATCGAGGACCCTGAGCCCCCCTTGGCGAACGGTGGCCAGCAGGCCGGCGTCGCTGGGCGACAGGTCGGTCACCAGGCCGCTGCGGTGCAGGACGCCTTGGTGAGCGACCGCCGGTGGTCCGCCGGCCTCGGGCGCCATGCGCAGGAGGTAGCCGGGATCCACACCGGCCAGGGCCAGCGTGATGCCGGTCGGCCAGCGCGCCAGGCGCGGCGGAGCGTCGACCGGATCGGTCAAGGGCAGGGTCAGCTGCGATTCGGGCACCAGTCCCTTGCCGGCCCGCTCGAGGCGGTGGTAGCGCCCGGTCGTCGCCACGTGAACCCAATCCGGTGCGGCCAGCAGGTCGCCTGCCGGCGCGAACGGCGTGGGGGTGCCCGGTGCGGCGGCCGAAGGCGCCGCCTCCAGGCTGTAGCGCGAGCCCAACAGGGGGCGCCGCGGATCGCCGATGTCCACATCCCGCAGGCCCGTGCTGGGTGTGCCTGCCGCCGCGCCATCGGTCAGCCAGGCCCGCCCGCCGTCCACCAGCAGACGACCCACGTTGCCGCGCAGGTCGACCGATTGCTGAAAGGCCAGGCGGCTGGAGGCCTGACGCTGGTACAGGGCGATCCCGCCATGACGGTCCTCCGGGCGCAAGGCGCCGTCGGACCAGGACGCCACGTACACCCGGGCACCGTTGGTGGCCACCGCGGCACATTGCAGCCAGCGCGGCGGCAGCGGCGGATCGCTCAGGAAGCCGCGGCGCACAGGCTGCTGCGGCGAACGGACGTCGATGGGTTCCAGGACCGCCGGGTTGCCGGCGCAGGAATAGAGCAGTACCCCGTCGGTGACCGGACGCGGGCCCACGCTGAAGTCCGGGCGCGGCTCGACGATTCGCCGGGGCTGCGTCGGGCGGGAGAGGTCGTAGATGGCCAGCCGCGTCGCCCCGACGCCGCCTCCCGGCAGCGCCTCGCGCTGCGCGAGGTAGGCCATGCTGCCCCAGGCGGCCACGCCTTCCACATGGCCGGCGATGGTGGCGAGGACGACCGGTGACGCGCCGTCCTCGACGTCGACCACGGCCAGTCCGGCGGCGCCCAGGGCCACGTAGGCCGTCTGCCGGCCGTTGATCGGCACGGCCGCCAGGTGTCCGGCCCATCCGGGCAGAGGCAGTCGAAACAGGGCCGTCGGCGCTCCGTCGCCCAGCTGATACGCGGCCAGCCCTGCCGCCCCCAGGGTCAGGTACAGGCGGTCGCCGACGCGCAGCGCATGGGTCACCGGCCCGGGGAGATCCTGGATCCGTGCGGTGACGACGGGCCGAGCGGCATCGCCGGTGTCCATGAGAACCAGGCTGTCGCCGGCCTCGGTCCAGGCGGCCAGCCACGCATTGCCCGCGGTCAGCCCGGCCACCGCGCCCTCCAGCGGCTCGCCGCGCCCGATGAGGCCGAGTCCCTCGCGCCCGCTGTCCTGCAGGCCGGAAACGGCGCTTCCGGCGCCCAGGGAGACCAGGCCGCGCGCGGCCTCCACTGCCACCGCCCTCGCCGGCCCTCCCGCCTGGCCCAGGAGCTGGAGATCGAGAGGCTCCGCGGGATCGGCCGCCGCCTGCTGCGCTCGCGGTGGGCGCTGTCCGGACAGGGCCAGGACGAGGGTCGCCGCCAGCAGCAGGATGGCCGGAAGGCGGCCCGGCCGCCGGCGGGTCGCCGGCGCGAGGGTCATCCCCCGCCGGGCGCCCTTCCGCCGGCCCGCGCATGGGCGGCCGGGTCCAAGAACCCACCGCGACGCTCGGCGATTGCAGGTGCCGCGGACGGCGACGCGTTCACCGTCGGCCCCGGGTCGGTCGAGACCGTCGCCGTGACTGTCGCCGTGATGGTGATGACCGGCGTCGGAGCTGTCGTCAGCGGCGCGGGCGTGGCGGTCGACAGTCGCCGCAGGACCAGCCGCGCCGCGGGAGCGTCCGCCGGGGCGGGGAGGTTCAGTCGAAGGGCGCCGGCGCGATCAGCGCCGCCCAACCATGCCGCTTCGTGGCCTGGGGCTTCACCATGGACGAGGTAGACGCCGGCGGGAAGTGCCAGGCTGAAGCGGCCTCCGGCGTCCGATTCGGTCAGGTAGGCCAAGGGACCCGCCGATCCCGAGGGCTCGGCCCATATCTGCAGGAAGGCTCCCGGCAGCGGTCGGCCCAGGTCATCCTCCACCGTGCCGATCAAGGCGTATGTAACCGGCTCGATCGGCGGCGTCGTGGCCGTCGGTGCGGCAACGGTGGCTTCAGGCGTCGACGGCTGCGGTGATCCGCCGCCGATGCTGGGATTCCCTGATCCTCCGCTCGGCGCCTCCCGCGGCTGCTCCCTCGGGGCGTCCTCCGCCACCGTTGGCGGCGCCGGCTCCGGAGTCGCCGTGGGCCCAGGGAACGCCGCGCCTGGTTCTGCCCGGTCATCGGCGCGAGCAGCGGCGGCCGAGCCGGCGCGTGGGTCCGTCCGGGCCGCCATCGACCGGCTGGCGACAGTCTCGCCCACCGGCGGCGCGGCGACACCGCCGCCGTCCGGGCGTTGGGCGGGCAGATGCCGCCCGGCGCGCGCCGCGGGCGGGACGGCGTCCGTCCGGGCGTCCACAGCGGCCAGGTGGTCGGGCGTTCGGTCGGTCGGCCGAGGCGAGGCCTCCGGGACCCGGGACCATGCCAGGCCGATGAGGAGCGTCAGGGCTGCTCCGGCCAGGGTCGCCCGTTGCCAGGCCGGCCTCGTGGCGATCGCCGCATCCGGCCCTCCGGGCATCG
>JBGAUA010000057.1:0-19016 GCA_044228875.1 Anaerolineae bacterium | reverse complement strand
GTGTCCCTCCCGGTGGTCGGCTGCCCCCGGCTGGCGCGAGGGCTAGCGGCCGCCTCCCGGCCGCCGCTTCGCCGCGGCCGGGTTCGCCGCGGCCGGGTTCGCCGCGCCGTGAGTCTACCCGATGGCCGGCGGACGGACCAGCCTCCCGCGACCGGCCAACACCGGCGAGCGCGGCGCAGCACGCACTGCGCTACAATCCGCCCAAACGGGGGGGCAGCCATGCAAGACATCGAGACGCTGAAGCGCGAGGCGGGTGAGACCGCGGCGACCTGGGCGGAAGACGGAATGGTGCTGGGTCTGGGCACCGGTTCGACCGTGCGCCACGCCATCGCCGCCATCGGCCGGCGGCTGGCCGCCGGCGACCTGCGCGACGTACGGGGCGTGGCCACGTCGCTGGCGACGGAGCAGCAAGCCCGGGAGTTGGGCATCCCGCTGGTCGATCCTGCCGACCTGCCGCCGATTGACCTGTGCATCGACGGCGCCGACGAGGTGGACCCGCGGCTGGACCTGATCAAGGGCCTGGGCGGCGCGCTGCTGCGCGAAAAGCTGGTCGCCGGCGCGTCCGCCCGCTTCGTCGTGGTGGCGGACGCCGGCAAGCGGGTGGCCGCTCTCGGACAACGTTCACCGCTGCCAGTGGCCGTCCTGCCCTTCGCCTGGCGCAGCCATCTGCCCTTCCTGGCCGAGCTTGGCGCCGAAGCCGCACTTCGCCGCGGGCCGGACGGCGGCCCGCTGTTGAGCGATGACGGCCTCTACCACCTGGACTGCCGCTTCGAGCGCGGTATCGACGATCCGGAGCTGCTGGAGATGCAGTTGAAGCTGCGCCCAGGCATCATCGACAGCGGGCTCTTCCTGGGGCTGGCGACCGAAGCGGTGATCGCCGATCAGAACGGCGTGGTCATCATTCGTCGGCCGTGAACCACCCCGCCCCCGATGGGCGGCTCCGCGTCGCCGTAGACGCCAGCGCCCTGCGGACCGGGCGCACCGGAATCGGTCGCTATGTCGAGCAGCTGCTGCGCGCGCTGACGGCTACAGGCATCGAGCCGTTGCCGTTCAGCAATCGGCCTGTGGTCGGTCACCCCGCGGCCTCTGTGCGGCGCCTGCGCCCTACCGCGGCCTGGCTGGCGCTGCGGGCACGCGGCCAGGCGGCCGAGCTGCGCCCGGAGGTGGTCCACTACCCTACCGGCCGGGCGCCGCGCAGGACCGTTGTACCGATGGTGATCACCGTTCATGACCTGAGCCCGCTGCTGGCGGGCAGTGGGCTGCCGCGCCGTGAGCGCTGGCTCACCGCGCCGGGCCTGAGGTGCGGGGTCCACGAGGCAGATGCCGTCATCGCCGTGTCAGCGGATACGGCGCGGGCTCTCACGGCCATGTTTCCGACCACGGCGGCGCGCCTGCAGGTGATCCCTGAGGGCCCGACATTGTCACCCGCCGATCCGGCCGAATCCGCCGAAGCGCTTCGCCGGCGACTTGATCTGCCCCTTGGCTCTCCAGTTTGGTTGCATGTCGGCGCCGTCGAGCCGCGCAAGCGCCTGCCGTCCCTGGTCGCGGCGCACGCGGAAGCCATCCACGCGCTGCGTCGGGCCGGATGCTGCGAAGCGGACCTCCCCACCCTGGTCCTTGCCGGTCCGGAAGGTGCTGACAGCGCGCGATTGCGAGAGACGGTGACGAGGCTGTCGCTCTCCCCCTGGGTGCGGATCACGGGCTTCTTGCCGCGGTTCGCTCTTTCCGGGCTGTATCGACTGGCCGAGCTGGCAATAGCCGTGTCACTACACGAAGGCTTTGGTCTGGCGCTGCTCGATGCCATGGGCTTCGGTCTGCCGGTGCTGTCGAGCGGGCGCGGCGCCCTCGGTGAACTGGCCGACGCCGAAGCGGCGCTGATCCTGGAAAGCGCGCATCCGGCGGAGATCGCTTCCGGGCTCCTGCGCCTGCACGGCGACGCCCCGTTGCGGCGCGCGTTGGGCGCGGCGGCGCGCCGCCGCGCGGCGGCCGCCCCCCGGGGCGGGACCGCGACCGCCACCCCCGACCAGTACCGCGAGGTCGCGGGCCAGACCCGACGCTGAGGCAGGCGGATCGTCTCAGACACCGCCGATTGGCGGCCGGCCCTCGGTCAACAGCCGGGCCGCTGCTTGGCCTCGGTGATCGGCACCGGATAACGGCCGTCGAAACAGGCCATGCAGAAGTTCTGTCCGTTGGCCACGCATTCGCGGACGCCCTCGACGGACATGTACAACACGCTGTCGGCGGTCAGGTGCTCGCGAATCTCGTCGAGGCCCATCCGGTTGCCGATCAACTCGTCGGCACTGGGGGTGTCTACCCCGTAGAAGCAGGAATTGCGCGTGATGGGGCTGCCGATGCGCAGGTGTACCTCCGCCGCGCCGGCCGCCCGCACCATGCGCACCAGCTTGCGGCTGGTGGTCCCGCGCACGATGGAATCGTCGACGAGGATGACCTTCTTGTCCTTGAACACGCTGCGCAGCGGGTTGAACTTCAGCTTGACGCCGTCGTCGCGAAGGGGCTGGTCCGGGCTGATGAAGGTCCGGCCGATGTAGTGGTTGCGCATCAGGCCGAACTCGAAGGGCAGGCCGCTGGCCTGCGCGTAGCCCAGGGCCACCGCGTTGGAGGAATCGGGCACCGGCACCACCACATCGCCCCGCACCGTGTCATGTTCTGCCAACCAGGCGCCGAATCGCTTGCGGACGTCGTAGCTGCGCTCCCCGAAGGCGATGGAATCCGGCCGGCTGAAGTAGACATGCTCGAACACGCAATGTGCCGGTCCGTCCCAGTCGCCGCGGAGCGCCGACAAATCTGGATGCGGATGCCGGCGCATGCCCTGCGGGCCGAACTCGACCACCTCTCCCGGCTCCAGCTCGCCGACCAGGTCCACGCGGTTGATATCCAGCGCGTTGGTCTCGCTGGCGACCACCCAGCGGCCATGGGAGCCGCCGAAGCTGAGCGGCCGGATGGCGTGCAGGTCGCGCACGGCGAACATGCGGTCCAAGGTGATCAGGCAGACGCTGTAGGCCCCGTGAACCTCCGCCTGCATCAGGCGGATGGCATCCAGGAGCGGCATCCCGGCCTGGAAATGGTTCCAGGCGATATGGCGCAGGATCAGCTCGCCGTCGTTGCTGCCGGCGAAGGACACGCCGCGCTGCTCCAGCTCCGCACGGACCTTGTGGTAGTTGGTGATGTCGCCGTTGGAACAAAGCGCCATCCGCGGGCCGGCGACCGTCTCGACGATATGCGGCTGCGCATTGGCCCGTGAGTTGGAACCCTGAGTCGGGTAACGCACGTGGCCGCAGCCCACGAAGCCCTTGAAGTCGTCTGCCGGCCGCTTGGCGAACACCTTGCGCACGTAGCCCAAGCGCTTGTGCAGCCGCACCCGCTCCCCGTCGGAAAGCGCGATGCCGCAGGCATCCTGACCGCGATGCTGCATCTGGAACAGGCCATTGATCATGTCCGCCAGCACGTCCTGGCCCGGCGCGTAGATACCGGCAACCCCACACATGGCCTCGCTCCTTCTTCATGCCCGCCCCCGTTGGGGACGGTCCATCTTAGGGCAGCCCATCCGCATGGGCAACTCTCCTTCGGGGCGTTCGCCGGCGACCGGCGCTCCGGCTTGGACGAGCGCGAGGCCGGGGCTAGGATTGCGCGGCCGGCCGGCATGTTCCTGGCCGCAGCGTGCCATGGAGGACTCCCGCATGCCCCGTCGCCAGAGCTTCATCCCCGTCGCCCCGGACGGCGACTTCTCCTTGCAGAACCTGCCCTACGGCGTCTTCCTGGCGCCAGCGGGCGATGCCCGCGTCGGGGTGGCCATCGGCGACCAGGTCCTCGACCTGTCCGCCCTCTGGCGCGCGGGGGCATTCGCGGGCACGGCCGTCGAACGCGAGCCGGTCTTCGAGGCGTCTTCGCTCAACGCCTTCATGGCTCTGGGCGGCCGGGCCTGGCGGGAGGTCCGAGGCCGGGTCACCGAGCTGCTGGCCGCGGACGGCAGCGGATCGCTGCGGCACGACGCCGCCCTCTCGGCCGCGGCCCTGCTGCGGCAGGACGCGGTGACCATGCTGCTGCCGGCCACGATCGGCGACTACACCGACTTCTACGCATCACGGGACCACGCCACCAACGTCGGGACGATGTTCCGGGGTCCGGACCAGGCGCTCATGCCCAACTGGCTCCATCTGCCGGTGGGCTACCACGGCCGCGCCAGTTCGATCGTCGTCAGTGGCACGCCGGTGCGCCGCCCGTTGGGCCAGGTCAAGGAGGCCGCGGACCCGGCGCCGCGCTTCGGCCCCACCCGGGAACTGGACTTCGAGCTGGAGGTCGGCGCCTTCATCGGCCCGGGCAATCCCCTGGGCGAAGCGATTCCGGCGGGCTCGGCGCTGGACCATGTCTTCGGCCTCGTGCTGGTCAACGACTGGAGCTCCCGCGACGTGCAGCGCTGGGAGTATGTGCCGCTCGGCCCCTTCCTGGCGAAGAACTTCGCCACCAGCATCTCCCCCTGGGTCGTGACCCTGGAAGCCCTGGAGCCGTTCCGGGTCGCCGGGCCAGGCCAGGACGACCCGATGCCCCTGCCCTACCTACGCGCAGCCACGCCAGCCTGGTACGACATCCGTCTCGAGGTGCTGCTGCAGAGCGCGGCGATGCGCGATCAGGACGCACGCGCCTACCTGAGCCTCTGCCGCACCAGCTTCAAGCACATGTACTGGTCGATCGCCCAGCAGATCGCCCACCATACCGTCGGCGGCTGCAACCTGCGCCCGGGCGACCTGCTGGCCAGCGGCACCATCAGCGGACCCACGCCGGAGGAGCGCGGCTCGCTGCTGGAGATCGCCTGGCGCGGCAGCCGGCCGGTGACCTTGCCCACCGGCGAGACGCGGAGCTTTCTGGCCGATGGCGACCGCCTCGTCATCCGTGGCTGGTGCCAGGGCGACGGATACCGCGTGGGCCTGGGCGAATGCGTCGGCGAGGTGCTGCCGGCCCGCGCTCTCGATTGACCGCCACCGGACCGCGGCATAGACTTGGTCGGTGGCCGGCGAGGAGCCGGTCGATTCTGTTCGGCGCCTGGATGCCGGTGTCAGGCGCGCGGCCCCCTTGAGGAGTGATTTCCATGAAGCAGCCCATTCTCGCCAGCCTGCTCGGCCTGACCCTGGCCCTCGGCGCCTGCGGCGGCGACACCGCCTCGGAGGCCCCAGCCGAAGCGCCTGCCGACAGCGCCGCCCAGCCCACCGACCAGCCGACCGTCGAGCTGGTCGCGGCGACCGAGCCCGCCGCCGCGGTCGGCGAGGTGCCGTCGCTGGGCGAGGGCGAAGAGGTCAGGCCCAACGGCCTGCGCATCCTGGACGAGGTCGTCGGCGATGGCGCTGAAGCCGTGGCCGGTAAGGCGATCTCCGTCCATTACACCGGCACCTTGATCAACGGCTATCAATTCGACACCTCATTGGACGACGGCCAGCCCTTGAACTTCACCTTGGGCCAGGGCCGGGTGATCGATGGATGGGAAGAAGGCATCGCCGGCATGAAGGTGGGCGGCAAGCGCAAGCTCGGCATCCCCGCGGACCTGGCCTACGGCGACAGCACGCAGTATCCGGACATCCCCCCGGGTTCGCCGCTGATGTTCACGGTCGAGCTCCTGGACGCGAAGTAGCCGGCGCCGCGGACCGGCAGCATCGGAGATGGTCGACGTGCAAGCAACCATGACGCGACCCAAGGCGACGCCCGGGCGCCCGGGCTCCTGGCTCAGCCTGGCTGTCCTGGCCATGCTCCTGCTGGCGCCGGTTCTCGCCGGAGGGCGACCTCCGGCGAAGGCGCAGGGCGGCGCCACGGTCTACCTGGACCCGCCGGACCAGCAGGTTCGCCTGGGGAGCCCCGCCACGCTGACCGTCCGGATCCGCGAGGTGGAGGATCTCGCCGCCTTCCAGTTCACCCTCACCTTTCCGCAGACAGTGTCCTTCGCCTCCGCCGAGCTGGGCGCCTTTCTGGGGTCCACCGGTCGCGCCCCGCGCAGCTTCCCACCATTGGTGGAGCCGGGCAAGATGACCTTCGTGGCCATCAGCACCGGGGCAGGCCCCGGCGCGTCGGGCGGCGGCGTGCTGGCCACCGTGCGCCTGACCTTGGACGAGGGCAACGCGGCCGAGATCGGCGTGACCGGTGCCCTGCTCACCGACACCACCGGCCAGCAGCGCAGCGAGGCCGCTGTGCAGGGCGCAAGGCTGCGCACGGGTCCGCCCCCTACGCCCACGCGGCCGCCCGACCAGATGGCCTTCCTGCCCTTCACCGTCCGCAACGCCGCCAAGGCCGACCTGCCCGTGGCACCTTCGCTGACACCGCCGCCGGCCAGCCCCACGGCGCCGTCGGCCACCGCCACGGCAACTGCCGCGCCCACCCGGGCGGCATCGCCGACGGCCTCTCCGCCGGTCGGCCCCACCGCGACGGTAGCCGCCAGCCCCACCCCCGGCAAGCCGGAGCCCTTGGTCAGCGAGCTGCAATGCTACGGGCGCCACGAATGGGTCAAGGTCAGCAACCCTTCCGAGCAGCCGCTGGAGCTCGAAGACTGGACGGTCCGGTCTACCCAGGGCGGCGAGGTCTACAAGATCAAGGACGCCCTGTCCCTGCGGCCGGGTGAGGTGCTCACCATCCACAGCGGCGGCGGTGCGCCGAGTGATGAGGACCGTCTCAACAAGCTCTGGACCCAGTCGCCGCGCTGGAACGAGGTCGACGGCGATTCGGCCGAACTCACTTCGCCTTTCCCCAGTACCATCGTGGTCAGCACCATGGCCTGCGCGACGGCCACGCCGCGCTCGCCATAGGGCTCGCCCTGAGCGCCGCGTCGCGGGCCTTCCGGCCCCTGTACCGACCCTGACGGACCAGCCCCAGCAGCAAGCCTGATGGGGCTGGTTCTTTTTATTCCTGTGGCGACCCGCCACCCAGGAGCCTGCCATGAACGACGACGCGCAGGGCCTCGAGCAGCTGGAATCCGTGTTGGACCAATGGCTGGCGGACCGGGACGTCGCCGCGATCGCCCTGCACCTCGCCGACTGGTCGCCGACAGAGGTCGCCACCCTCCTGGGTGACATGGAGGACGACGTGGCGGCTTCGGTCATCGATCGGCTGCCGGAGGCCATGGTCAGCGAGGCCTTCCCCTTCCTGCCCATGGAACAGCAGGTGGGTCTGGTCGACGCCTGGTCGCACAGCAAGCAGACGGTTCCACGCCTGACCCGGCTGCTCAACGACCTGCCGCCGGACGACCGGACGGACCTGCTGCAGTCTATGGACGGCGAGGTGACCCAGCGGATGCTGGCGCTCCTGAGCCCGGAAGAGCGCAAGGTCGCGGTCCAGCTCCTGGGCTATCCCGAAGACAGCGTCGGACGCCTGATGACGCCGGACTACGTGGCCATCCAATCGGGCTGGAACGTGAGCCAGGCCCTCAGCCACGTGCGGCGCTACGGCAAGTCGTCGGAGACCATCGGCGTGGTCTATGTCGTGGACCGCAAGTGGCGCCTCCTGGACGACCTGCGCATCCACGAGCTGCTGCTGGCCGAACCGGACACGCCCGTCGCGGCCTTGATGGACGAGCGCTTCATCGCCTTGCATGCTTCCGACGACCAGGAGCTCGCGGTCCAGACCTTCCGCGAGAACGACAGGGTGGCCTTGCCGGTCACCGACGCCGGCGGGGTCCTCATCGGCATCGTCACCATCGACGACATGCTCGACGTGGCGCAGGAGGAGGCCACGGAGGACATGCAGAAGATCGGCGGCCTCGAGGCGCTCGACATGCCCTACATCGACACGCCCTTCGGGACCCTCATCCAGAAGCGCGCCCGCTGGCTGGTGGTCCTGTTCATCGGCGAGATGTTCACCGCCACGGCCCTCGGCTTCTTCGAGGTCGAGATCGGCAAGGCCCAGGTGCTGGCCATCCTGATGCCGCTCATCATCGCCAGCGGAGGCAACAGCGGCTCGCAGGCAGCCAGCCTCATGATCCGCGCCCTGGCGGTGGGCGAGGTGGGCCTGCGCGACTGGTGGACGGTGATGCGCCGCGAGGTCCTCAGCGGCCTCACGCTGGGGCTCATCCTGGGGACGGTCGGCATGCTGCGCATCGGCCTATGGCAGGCCGCCACCCACCAGTACGGGCCGCATTGGGCCTTGATCGCCATCACCGTGGGACTGTCGCTGATCGGCGTCGTCCTCTGGGGCACGCTCACCGGCTCGATGCTGCCCTTCATCCTTCGCCGCCTGGGCCAGGACCCGGCGACCTCGTCGGCGCCCTTCGTCGCCACATTGGTCGACGTGGTGGGCCTGGTGATCTACTTCCTGATCGCGCGCTGGATCCTCAGCGGCACCTTGCTTTGATCCGCCGGCCTACTTCTCCTGGTTGCTGGAGCGGAAGAACAGGCGCAGGGGCGTGCCCACGAAGCCGTAGCGCTCCCGCAGCCGGTTGATCAACATCCGCTCGGTGGCGAAGTGCACCAGGTCCGGCTCGTTGACGAAGAAGATGAAGGTCGGCGGCTCGATCCCCACCTGTGTGACATAGCGAAACTTGAGCTCGCGGCCGTGGCGGCTGAAGCTGTGCCCGGCCTGCAGCTCAAGCAGGAAGCGGTTCAGTTCGCCCGTCGGCACGCGAACCTTGCGCGCCGCGTCCACCTCCATGGCCAGGTCGAGGACCTTGGTGGCCCGCTGGCCCGTGAGCGCCGAGAGGGTGATCACCGGGGCGAACTCCAGGAACTTGAGCTCGCCGCGCACCTGCTTGATGTAGTCCTCGAAGGTGACCGATTCCTTGTCGACGAGATCCCACTTGTTAACCGCGATGATCGCCCCTTTGCCCGCCTCGGAGATCAAGCCGCCGATGTGGGCGTCCTGGGCGGTGACGCCGTCGGCGGCGTCGACCACCAGCACAACCACGTCCGCCCGTTCCACCGCGCGGTCGGCGCGGAGCACGGCATACTTCTCGATGCCCGGCTCCACCTTGCCCCGCCGCCGGATGCCTGCGGTGTCGATCAGCACGATCTCCTCGCCCTGGTATTGCAGCACCGTGTCGACCGCGTCGCGGGTGGTGCCGGGGATGTCGCTGACGATCATCCTCTCGGCGCCCAGCAGGCGGTTGAGAAGGCTGGACTTGCCTACGTTGGGCCGCCCCACCACCGCCACCCCGAGGCGCTCGTCCTCTTCCTCCTCCTCGAGGGGGTCGGGCAGGGCGGCGGTGATCGCGTCCAGCAGGTCGCCGCTGCCGCTGCCGTGGATGCCGGAGACCGGAATCGGCTCGCCCAGGCCCAGCTGCCAGAACTCGCTGGCGGCCTGGAGGTTCTCCTTCCGCTCCGTCTTGCTCACCGCGAGGATCACCGGCTTGCGCGTGTGGCGTAGCAGCCGCGCCACGTCCTCGTCGTCTGCGGTGACCCCGGTCATGGCATCGGTAACCAGGACGACGACCGCCGCCTCGGCCAAGGCCACGTCCACCTGGTTGCGGATGCGCGCCGAGAAAGGACCGCGGTCATCCACCTCGAGCCCGCCGGTGTCGACGATGCTGAAGGTCTTGCCGTTCCACTCGGCCTGGCCGTAATGCCGGTCCCGGGTGGTCCCGGGGCGGTCCTCGACGATGGCGCGCCGCTCGCCGATGATGCGGTTGAACAGCGTGGACTTGCCCACGTTGGGCCTTCCGACCAGTGCGACGAGGGGCAGGGCGCGGGGCATGGCTGGGGTCCTGACATGGCGGTGAAGGGAAGGATGGTCCCGCTCCCCGGGGATCGGGCGAAGGCTAACGATAGCACTTGGGCGTCCAGGGCTTGCACCCCCATCAGCCGCGTGCTAATATCGCCGGGTTGACTTCCGGACCTGAGAAGGAAAGAGAACGCATGGGACGCTATCGAGGCCCCAAAAACAAGCTCTCCCGCCGGGAGGGTATCGACCTCTTCGGCACTGGCGGCTCGCAATTGCAGCGCCGTATCGATACCCCGCCCGGGGTGCACGGAGCCAAGCCGCAGCGCGGCCGCCCCTCCGACTTCAGCCGTCAGCTGCGCGAGAAGCAGAAGGTCAAGCGCATCTTTGGCATGCGTGAGGGCCAGTTCCGCCGCTTCCTGAACCTGGCGCGTCGCGAGCAGGACCAGACCGGCACGGCATTGCTGCGCCTCCTGCAGCGGCGGCTGGACAACGTCCTCTTCGTCGGCGGCCTGGCTCGCAGCCGCCCCATGGCCCGCCAGATGGTCAGCCACGGCCACGTACTGGTCAACGGCCGCCGGGTGGACATCGCGTCCTTCCTCGTGGAGCCGGGCATGTCCATCTCGCTGGATCGCACGGCGACCAAGATGCCGGACGTGCAGTGGGCCGGGCAGTCGCCGACAGTGACCCGCCCGAGCTGGCTGACCGGCGGCGATCTCGAAGTGCGGGTGCTGGACTGGCCGACCCGCGACGAGATCGGCTTCCCGATCGAAGACAACCTCATCGTCGAGTTCTACTCGCGCTGACCGTCTTCGGCTGAGACCGCGTTTGAAGGGGCGCTCGCTGCAGGCGAGCGCCCCTTTGTCGTTGCCCATGGAATCCCTGCCCCGCCATCCTCTGCCCACGCTCGACCGCTCCGGACGCCAGGATTTGCTGTCCTGGCTCTGGTGGGCCGCCGCGGCTCAGCCGCGGACGCCGCGTCCGGCCGGCCTCGCTCCCGCCCAATGGCGCGATCTGCCGACCCTGGCCGAGGGCCATGGCGTGGCCGCCTTCGTCATCGCCGCCGCGCGGGAGCAGGCCGACACGACGGATTCCCAGGTGGCCGACTCCCTGGCGCGCCTGGAGGACGCCGCTGCGCGCACCTTGGCCCGCGGGTGGCGGCTGGCACGGGAGCAGGCCGCGTTGGACCAGGCCTTGCGGCGGTGCGACCTACCCTTTGCCTGGCTCAAGGGCAGCTGGCTGGCCGGCGAACAATGCTACGCCGAGCCGGCGGCCCGACCCCGCGCCGACCTGGACCTCTACCTGCCCGAGGCTTTCTGGCCCAGGGCGACCGATGCGCTGCGGGCGCTGGGCTACCGGGCGGCGCAGCGCAGTTGGAAGCACGTGGTCTGGCAGAACGCCGACCACCGGTTGGTGGACCTGCGCGGCGAGCATCCCGACAACCCGCGCTGCGTCGAGTTGCATCCGTGGCTGGGCGAGGGCTTCCGCGGCCTGCGCCTGGATCTCGGATGGGCGCTCCACCCGCTGCGGCCCGCGCATCCGCTGCCGCCGGGCGTGGCCCTGGCGCATCTGGCGGCCCACGCGACGGTGGCGATGCTGGAGCGGCGCCTGCGCCTGGTGCAGCTGTTGGACCTGGCGACCCTGGCCGAGCGGCTGGACGACGACGCGCTGGCCCAGGCCGCGGGCATCGGCGCGCGCCCCGGCGCCGCGCGCTTCCTATGGCCCAGTCTGGCGCTCACCGCCCGCCTTGCGCCATCGCCCGGCGTGCTGCGGCTCCTCCCGGACCTTGCGTCGGCAGCGTCGGCCAGACTGCGGCAATGGCTGGACACCGAAGATTTGGACCGCCTCAGCTGGCCGGGCCGCGAGTCCGCCGCGCGCTCCCTGCTGGAGATCCCCAGGATCTGGCCCGAGCGCGGGGCCGAGAGGCTCACCGTGTGGCGGAGCATCCTGCTGCCGCCGCCCGAGCTGCTCGCCGACCGCTACCCGGACCTGGCCGCTGAAGGGCGCCGCGGTGCCATGTTCATCCGGCACCTGGGCTTCACCATGGCCCAGGCTCGCCGACGCTGGCGGCGCCGGAGCTGACTGCCGCTCGCGGCGCCCGACGTCAGGGCAGGCGGTGGCGGTCCCTCGCCGGCAGGTCCACCGAGCACCCGACGGTGAACTGGACACGCGTCATGGCCCAGCGGGCTCCGCTTCCAGCGCCCGCAGCGCCGCAGCGAGCATTCGGCCGCCCACCGGCGCCGCGACGCTCGACCCTTCGCCGCCGCCTACCACCAGCACCGCCACCGCCACCCGCGGTCGCTCCGCCGGGGCGAATCCGACGAACCAGGCATGCGGCGCGCTGGCACCGTCCAACTGGGCCGTCCCGGTCTTCCCGCCCAACGGCAAGTCGGCCGCATCGCGGGCCGGCCGGGCCCAGCCTTCTGCCGCGGCCCAGACCATCGCCCGGCGCAGCTGCTCGGCGCCCCCGGGGCTCAGCGCGCGCCGCCAGCTGCCTTGGTCGTCGGCGATGCGCCTCCACCAGCTCCGCGCCGGAGGGCGCATCGTCAGGTCCCAGGCTGCCGGCGACAGCCGGCAACGGGAAGGGGGGCGCGTCGGCGATGCCGAAGGCCAGGGCATGCCGCGCCCAACGCTCCGTCCCGAGCGCCGCCCCCAGACGGGCGAAGGTCAGGTTGCAGCTCCAGCCGAAGGCCTGCTCCAAGGAGAAGCTGACCACCCCGGGCGGGTTGTTGCCGCAGGCCACCTCGACGCCCTCCAGCCGTTCGGACCGATCACCGTCGTCCACACGCTCGTCCAACCCCGCGAGACCTTCCTCGAGGGCGCCGGCCAGGGTGACCACCTTGAACACCGACCCCGGAGGGTAGAGGCCCTGCGTCGCCCGGTTGAGCAGCGGCGAGCGCGGATCAGCTGGGTCGGGCGGCGCGCTGTCGAGCGTGGCGGGGTCGAAGGCCGGCAGGCTGGCCATCGTCAGCACCGCGCCGTCGTCGACGTCCAGGAGGACGACCACCCCTTCGCGGCCGGCCAGCTCCGCCGCGGCCAGATCCTGGAGCTCCGCGTCGATCGTCAGCCGCAGGTCGTGACCCAGTTGCGGCCGGTGCAGGACGCGCGCCGCCGCCAGGCCGCGCAGGCCCAGGCCCAGATCGCCGCGCAAGGCCGCGTCATAGGCCCCCTCAGCCCCCGCCGAGCCGTAGCTGGACGATTGACCGCTGCCGTAGCGCCAGGCCTGGTAGCCCACCACGTGGGCGGCGGAGGGATGCGGATAGCGACGCAGCGGGAGATCCGACGCGTCCGTGACCGTCTCCGCCAACACCCGCCCCTGCCGATCGAGGATCCGGCCGCGAGCGATGCCGCGTTCGAAGGCCTGCCAGCGGGCGTTGTCGCCGCGCTGCAGCAGCCATGGCGCGCGCACCACCCCCCAGTAGCCGAGGGCCAGGAGCAGCAGCGCGTGGGCCAGCAGGAGCACCCGCGCCAGGCCCAGGACCGCGCGCCGGAAGGCCTCGCGGCTCACCGCTCGGCCTCACAGCGCAGCAGGAGCCCGAGCATGACGGCGCTGGTGATCAGCGAGGTGCCACCATAGGACAGGAAAGGCAGTGTGATGCCGGTCAGGGGGATGAGCTTGATCACGCCGCCCATGATGATGAGCGCCTGCAGAGACAGGGCGATGCTGATACCGGCCGCCAGGAGGGCGGCGAAGCCCGTGGCGCGCATGGCGCCGCGGAGTCCGCGCAGGCAGAGGAGCGCATAGACCAGGACCACGGCCGCCGCGCCGGCCAGACCCAACTCCTCGGCGATGGCGGCGAAGACGAAGTCGGTGTGAACGGCCGGAATCACCGTGGGCTGTCCGAGGCCCAGACCGCTCCCCAGGAAGCCTCCGCCAGCCACCGCCATCAGCGATTGCACCAGCTGGTAGCCGTAGCCCTGGGCATCTGCCCAAGGATCCAGCCAGATGGCGAGCCGGATTCGCGCCACGGGCAGTCGGGAATGCAGCAGCGCGGCGCCCGCGGCGAAGGCGCCCCCTCCGAGCAGCACGTAGGCCGGGCGCAGGCTGGCCACGTAGAGCAGGCCCAGGCCGATGCCGTAGAGCAGGAGCGCGGCCCCGAGATCTCGCTGCACAGCCAGAAGCAGCAGGGAGCCGCCGAGCATGATGGCCAGGGGCGCGAGGTAGGGCCAGGGAATCAATCGCAGCGGGCCGATCTTCCAGCTGCCGCGAGCCAGCAGGTCCTGCTTGTCCTCCAGGTAGCCGGCCAGAAAGATCACCAGGACCAGCTTCAAGGGCTCGGCCGGCTGAAAGGAAAGCCCGAAGACCTCCAGCCACAGGCGCGGGCCCCCGGGGGCCGCCTCCTTGCCGGCCACCAAGGTCACGGCCACAAGGGCCAGTGCCGACAGTGCCCAGGTATAGCGGTAGCGCGCCAGACGGCGCAGCGGCAGCGGCAGGAGGGCGCCGGCACCCAATGCCGCGACGCCTGCCACGGACCAGAAGAGGTGCCGGGGGAAGAGTGCCGGCGCCAGGCGGGCCTGCAGCACCAGGCCGAGGCTCATCAAGAAACAGACGAGCGGCAGGAGCAGCGGATCGGCGACCCGCAGCCGACGGCGGACCAGGACGGCCAGGAGCGCGAATGCCGGACCCAGCGCCGCCAGCCCGATCAAGGCCGCGCCGGCGAAGTCCGCACCGGCCGCCTGTCCGGTAGCAGCCGCGGCCAGCGCGGGCAGCCAGGCGAGCAGCAGAAGCCCGAAGAGGGGGCGGGCCGGCATGCCGGGCGCCGACGGGCCGTTCACAGGTCCGGCGAGATCAGGCGCAGGCGAACGGACCCGAACTGGATGAGGTCGCCGGACCGCAACAGCTCAGGCTTGAGGATTGCCGCCGGACGGCCGTTGATCCGGGTGCCGTTGGTGCTGTCCAGGTCTTCGGCCCACCAGGCGCCGTCACGGTGGTGGATGACCGCATGGCGCCCCGAGACCGTGGGATCCTGCAGCACCACCTGGTTGTCCAGGTCGCGACCGACGGCCGTGACCAGGTCCAGGACGAAGGCCGAGCCCGGCGCCCGATCGCTGGCACCGCCCTCGATGACGATGAGGCGCGGCCCGGGGGCGTCCGCCGACCGGCGGGCCGCGGGTCGCTGCGCGACCGCCTCGCGCCAGGCCAGCAAGCCGACGGCGGCCAGGAATCCGTAGGTCAGCGCCAGGAAAAGCAGCCGGATCAAGAGCAGCTGGGCTTCCAGAGGGTCCACGGTCCCGGCCTCGCTCAGCGGTCGCCGAGAGGGTCGCCGGCCAGCTGCAGGCGCATCACCACCCCGCCAAGCTGGAGGTTGTCTCCCGGGCGCAGCATGGCCGCCTGCACCCGCCGGCCATTGACGAAGCAGCCGTGGGTGCTGCCCTGGTCCTCCAACAGCCAGCTGCCGCCGCGGCGGGAAAGTAGGGCGTGGCGCCGGGACACCGACGCATCGTCGAGGACGATGTCGCTGCCCAGGGCCCGGCCGAGGCTGAGGCGCGGGACGGGCGCCAGGGCCACCGACCGGGATCCCACCACCAGGACCATGGCCGGCGGGACGTCCTCGCCTGCTTCGACGGCGACGAGAGGCGACGTCAGGTAGGCGTCGCCCATGATGACCCCGCGGCGATCCACCAGGTCGGAGGCCATCCGGCAGCGGTCACCCTTGAGCTCCGGGTCGGCCAGCAAGGTGACCCGCACCCGCCCCACGAAGCTGAGGCCGGCCTCCTCGGCCCGCGCCATCAGGAAGCTCGCCAGCTCCTCCTCCAGACCCTGCTCGAAGCTACCGAATCCGGCAAGGGTCGCCGGTGAGAGGAACACACGAAAGCTGTTGGGCGCGAGCACCCGCCCGGCCGACACACGGCGCTGGTCCTCCATGTGCTGGGCGAGACGCCGGGCCAGGTCGGCAGGCTGCAGGCGACCGCCGAGCAGGCTGATCATCCGGCCCTCGATGAGCTCGTGCATCCACCGTTCAAAGCGCTGCAGGGCATTCACCGGGCCATTATACCCGACGGCTGCCACGCGCTTGGCCGAGCGCGTCCGCGCCGCTATGCTCAGGGACATGGATCCGGCGACCGCCTGGGGCCTGGGCAAGCTCCTCCTGATGTTCCTCGTCATCGTGGCACCGGTCTGGCTGCTGATGCGCAGCCTGGTGAGGCTGGCCCGCCTGCGCTACGGCTTCATCCCCGACCCGCCCGACGACGGGCCCCCGCTGCGCGTCTGCTTCGGCTGCAACAACAGCGTCCTGGAGCTGGGCTTCAGCCATTGTCCCTATTGCGGGAAGCTCCTGCCGGCGGTGCCCGAAGCCGCGGCGCCCGCTCCCTCGGCCGGCCACACTGGCGCCGCCGACGGCCCGTCCGTATAATCCGGCGCCCATGTCCATGCACCCGCCCCATCCCCGATCGCTGGGCCGCCGCCTCGGCGCCTTGGTCCGCGACGTCCTGGAGGCGGCCGTCCTGGCGGTCGGCCTCTTCCTCGCCCTGCAGTACAGCCTGCAGAACACGGTGGTGGAAGGCGACAGCATGGAGCCCAACTTCGTCGATCGCCAATGGCTCCTCGTCAGCAAGCTGTCCTACCGCAACCATTCGCCCGAGCGCGGCGACGTCATCGTGTTCCACGCGCCCGACCAGCCGGGGCAGGACTTCATCAAGCGCGTCGTGGCCCTGCCCGGCGAGAAGGTCAGGCTGCGGCAGGGCCGGGTCTACATCGACGAGCGCCTGCTGCCGGAGCCCTGGAGTCCGCGTTTCGACGCTGAGGACTTCGGTCCCTACACCGTGCCGCCCGGCACCGTCTTCGTCCTCGGCGACAACCGCCGCGTGAGCAATGACTCGCGCCGCTGGGAGGGTGTCGGCGCGGCCCTTGCCGTCACGCAGATCGTCGGCGAAGCCTGGCTGACCGTGTGGCCGCCGGAGCTCTGGGGCGCGGCCAACCCGGCTGCGGCCTCGGCAGCCGCGCCCTGAAGCGATCCGCAGCGTGCGCGTGACGGTTCTGGGCGCGAGCCCCGTGCGTCCCAATCCCGGCGGAGTCTGCACGGGCTATCTCGTCCAGTCAGGTTCCGCCTCCCTCCTGGTCGACTGCGGCACCGGCGTCCTCGGGCAGCTGCTGCGCCACGCGACCCTGCCCGGCCTGGACGCCGTCTTCATCTCTCATGCCCATCCCGACCATTGCCTGGATCTGGTCAACATCCGTCAGTCGCTGGCCTATGTGCCCTCCGAGCGGCGGCAACAGCCCCTGCCCGTGCTGGCCTCGGCGGCGACCATCAGCACCCTGGAAGCACTCGGGGAGGTCTTCGCCGGCCCGGACGGCGCCTACTGGGACGGCTACTGTCGCTTCCTGGAGGTGAGCCCGAACCGGGCGGAGCACATCGGGCCCTGGTCGCTCGACTTCGCCTGGACCCGCCATTACATTCCTTGCCTGGCCCTCGGCGCGCGGACCGAACGCGCACACCTGGTGTTTGGCGCGGACGGCGGACCGGACGAGGTCATGGCTCGCTTCGCGGCGGGTTCGGATCTGTTGATCCTCGAGTCGACGCTCCTTGAGTCGCAGGCCGAAGCGGAAGGGCCCGAGCGCGGCCACCTCTCGGGGGCCGAAGCCGGGCGCCTGGCGGAGCGCGCCGGCGCCCGCAGGCTCCTGCTCACCCATTACTTCGCCGAGCTGGGGCCGCGGGTGCTGGCCGAAGCCCGCGCGGCGGGCGGCGTACCCGTAGATCTGGCCCGACAGGGAGAGCTGCATGACATCTGATCCAGCCGCCGGTGACGCGCGGGGCACCCGGCCGCGCCCAACCGAGGAGCGCGTGGTCGTCACCGGGGTGGGGGTGGTCTCGTCCGTCGGCGTCGGCGTGGACCGTTTCTGGCCCAGCATCGTCGCCGGCCGGAGCGGCATCAAGGTCCACGACCGCTACCAAGGCACCATCTACCCTACCTGGATCTCCAGCCATCTGCCGGATTACGAGGCGCCGGACTTCATCGACCGGCGCGAGATCCGGCACATGGGCCGCTTCTCCGTCTTCGCCCTCGACGCCGCCCGGCAGGCCATCGCGGACGCCGGCCTGCCCGAGCGCCTGCAGGATCTCGACGTCGGGGTGCTCCTGGGCACGGCCGTGGGCGGTCTGGACGTGACCGTAGACGCGATGGACGTCTTGCGGTCGAAGGGGGGCATGCGCGTTTCGCCCTCCTACATCGTCACCTCGCCCTGCAACATGGCCGCCTACCACGTGGCGGAGACCTTCCGCGCCCTCGGCTACAACAACACCGTGGTCACGGCCTGCGCCGCCGGTACCCAGGCTCTGGGCGAAGCGGCCAACGTGATCCGCCGCGGCGACGCCGACATCATGATCGCCGGCGGCACCGAGGCAGGACTCTGCGAGCTGTCAGTGGCCGCCTTTTCCGTCATCCGGGCCTTCTCACGCCGCAACGAGGAGCCTGAGCGAGCCAGCCGTCCCTTCGACATCGACCGCGACGGCTTCATCGGCGGCGAGGGCTCGGCCGTGTTCGTGCTGGAGCGGCTGGACCTGGCCCTGGCCCGGGGCGCGGCGATCCACGGCGAGATCCTCGGCTACGGCGCCTCCAACGACGCCTACCACCGCATCGCCCCCGACCCGACCGCCGCCGGCGCCGTCAGGGCCATCCGCTCCGCCCTGCGCAGCGCTCGCATCGGTCCGGAGCAGGTGGACTACATCAACGCCCACGCGACCAGCACCCCCCAGGGCGACATCGCCGAAACCAAGGCCATCAAGACGGTGCTGGGCGACCGCGCCTATCAGGTTCCGGTCAGCGCCACCAAGAGCATGATCGGCCACCTCTTCGGCGCGGCCGGCGCCGTCGAGGGGTTGGCCACGCTCCTGGCCCTACGCGACGGCGTGCTGCCGCCCACCATCAACTTGGACCACCCCGATCCGGAATGCGACCTGGACTACGTCCCGCACCGCGCGCGCCGCGTCCCGATCCAAATCGCCCTGTCCAACTCCTTCGGCCTGGGCGGGCAGAACGCGGTGATCGCCATGGCGCGCTACGAGGGACCCGGGGCGCGGCCCGCCGGCGATCCGGGCCCGGTCCTGCCGTGAGCCCGCCGCCGGGCGCCGGAGGGCCGACGCCCGGCGCGGACCTGCCGCTGATCAGCCCGGCCCAGTTGCGCCGCGCCGACGGCAGCGGCGGCAAGGCCTGGGTTGCCTGCGCCGGCCTGGTCTACGACGTGGCCGCGAGCCCCGAATGGCGCGACGGCCTGCACCGCGGCCTGCATTGGGCGGGGCAGGACCTGAGCGCGGAACTGGACGACGCACCCCACGGCCTGGCAACGGTGGCGCGCATGCCCTGCGTGGGCCGCCTGGGCTGAAAAATCGAGGCTTGCGGAGCGCGTTGGAAGGGCTGAGGGCCGCTCGACCGCGGGT
>JBGAUA010000056.1:0-19056 GCA_044228875.1 Anaerolineae bacterium | reverse complement strand
CGGTACCGCTTCAGATGGTCTTGAGCAGGTTTCTGAAGGGCATCGCTGCGCGGCGGAGCCGCGGCGCGATAGCCGCTAGCGCCGGCTGCCCAGCCAGCGCGTCAGCGGCAGGTACGGCGCGCCGCCCGCGGCGGCGGGGCGCAGCTGTTGACCCGCGGCGGCGGCGCCGCCCATCGAGTGGTTGAACAGCACCAGCGGCAGGTAGATGTCGCCAGGCGTCGGCGTGCTGCTGGCGGTCGGGGTGACCGTGGCCGTGTCCGTGGGCTCGGGCGTGTCGCTGGGCGTCGGCGTGTCCGAGGGTGGAGGGGTCACGGAGGGGGTCAGGGTCTCGGTGGGCTCGGGCGTGTCGGACGGTGTGGGCGTGGACGACGGCGTGTCCGTGGAGGTGACGGTGGGCGTGATGGTGGCGCCGCCCGTGAACTCCAGGATGAGCTGCGGGCCCTTCCCCAGGGGGTAGCGGCCACCGGTGTCCACGCTCTCAAAGACGTAGAGGCCGGCCCGGTCGTCCTTCTTGGATAGCTCCCAGCCATGGTTCTTCTTGTCGCCGTCGAACCACTTCTGGACGACCTCGATCAAATCCGCGTCGCCCACCAGCTCCTTCCACTCGCCGGTGGCCGGGCATTCGTCGAACTCCCAGGTGAGGTTCGGCCCTTCCGACTGTGGCTGGTCCTTCTCGGTCAAGGTCGCCTCGTCCCATTCCTGGCGCACGACGCTCAGCTTGAAGCCCGGCGTCTTGTCCGAGTCCAGGATGGACTCCACACAGAAGATGCGCAGCTTGGCGCTGGTGATCTTGGCCCCCGCGCCCATGGTCGCCGGGAAGTCGAAGCGGATGAAGCTGAAGTAGGGCACGCCCACCCGAACCCCCGAGCGCAAGCGCGTCGAGCCCTGGGGCTCCTTGACGCCGCGGGCCACGTAGGTGTCCGCCGCCGGGTTCAACGTGACCTTCGTGGTACCCTGCGCCTTGCCGGCGCCGCCCGACTGGGCCTGCGCCGCCGGGCGCCCCAAGGCCAGCGCCACGCTCAGGGTGGTGCACAGGACGGCACCGAAGATGATCGCTCGCTTCACTGAATCCTCCTGGGAACGCCAACGGCTTGACGAGCCGCCCGCATCCATGAACCTGTGATGGGTGGTTGCCTTCCGGCTGAAGTGTGACGCCGAATGTACCGCAGAACCTCCGGAGCGTCAAGCAGGTCCGGAACTGGTCAGCTTTGGGAGGGCATGACGAACGGCTGGTGGCGGTGGCGCGGCGGGGCCGCCGACAGCAAAGGGCCCCCGTCGGCGGGAGCCCCTTGCGCATCGCGTATCGACCGGCCTTTGAAGGCGGCCGGAACAGGCCTCAGTCGACGAGAATGCAGGCCACGTAATGCTCGGTGCTCGCCGAGGCGACCCGGCGCAGCTCGGGCTCCTCCTGGCTGCAGCGCGCGATGGCGACCGGGCAGCGCGGGTGGAAGTTGCAGCCGTTGGGCGGGTTGAGCGGGCTGGGGACGTCCCCCTCCAGGATGACGCGATCGCGCTTCACATTGGGGTCGGGGATGGGGATGGCCGAGATCAGGGCCTTGGTGTAAGGATGAAGCGGGTTGGCGAAGAGCTCGTTGCGATCCGCAAGCTCCACCAGCTTGCCCAGGTACATCACCCCGACGCGATCGGAGATATGCTCGACGACGCTGAGGTTGTGGGCGATGAACAGGTAGGTGAGGCCATGCTCCTTCTGCAGATCGTCCAGGAGGTTGAGCACCTGACTCTGGATCGAGAGGTCCAAGGCCGAGACCGGCTCGTCGCAGACGATCAGCTTGGGCCGGAGGGCCAGGGCGCGCGCGATGCCGATGCGCTGCCGCTGGCCACCGGAGAACTCGTGCGGATAGCGCCGCGCATGCTCGGGATGCATCCCCACCTCCTCCAGCACCCGCCGGACGATGGTGTCCGCCTCGTCGCCCTTGATGCCGTGGACGTTGAGGCCTTCCTGGATGCTGGTGCCGATGGGCATGCGCGGATCCAGGCTGCTGAAAGGATCCTGGAAGATGATCTGCATGTCCTTGCGCATGGCCTTGAGTTCCGGCTTGTCCAGATGCGCCACATCCTTGTCCTGGAAGTAGACCTTGCCGGCCGTGGGCTCGATCAGCCGCAGGATGCTGCGCCCCACGGTGGTCTTGCCGCAACCGGACTCCCCGACCAGGCCCAAGGTCTCGCCGCGGCGGATCTGGAACGAAACGCCGTCCACCGCCTTCACCCAACCAGCCACGCGCTGAAGGATGCCATGCCGCACGGGGAAGTGCTTGACCAGGCCCTGGACATCCAGGAGGATGTCCTCGCTATGGGTGCTGCCGTTCGTCGTCATGAGGATCCTTCCCACTTGGGTATGGTGGCGGATGGCGGCGGCCGAAGGCGTCGCCGACGATGACCGCGGGGCTCCGGCCCCTTGCGCCGCCGGTTAGCCGGCGCGGCCGGTCCAATGGCGCCCGGCTTCATCGCGCGCGCGGCCGGTGGCCAAGGGCGCCTTGAAGCCTGAAGGCGGATGGTCGTGGTACAACCAGCAGCGGGCCTGGTGCCCCTCCTCCACCGGCAGGAGCTCCGGCCCCTCCTGGGTGCAGATGGACAGGCCGTACTCGATGCGCGACGCGCAACGGCCGGCGAAGCGGCAACCCGGCGGCAGGTCCACCAGGTTGGGCACGGTGCCCGGGATGACCGCCAGGCGCTCGCGGACCTCGCCCAGCACCGGGATGGAGGCCAGAAGGCCCTGCGTGTACGGCATGCGCGGCTGGGCGAAGATGGTCTTGACGTCGGCGTACTCCACCACCTGGCCGGCATACATGACGGCCACGTTCTCCGCCATCTCCGCTACCACACCCAGGTCATGGGTAATGAAGATGATGGCCGTGTTGGACTTGTCGCGGAGCTCGCGCATGAGGTCCAGGATCTGGGCCTGGATGGTCACGTCCAGGGCCGTCGTGGGCTCGTCGGCGATGAGCAGTTCCGGATTGGTGGCCAAGGCCATGGCGATCATCACCCGCTGCGCCTGACCGCCCGAAATCTCGTGCGGGAAGGACTGCGCGCGGCGCTCCGGATCGGGGATGCCCACACGGCGGAGCATCTCGATGCCCTTCTTGCGCGCGTCCTCGCGGCTCAGGCCCTCGTGGATCTCGAACACCTCCGCCACCTGATCGCCGATGCGAAACACGGGATTGAGGCTGGTCAAGGGCTGCTGGAAGATCATCGAGATGCGGTTGCCGCGCAGGTCCTGCATCTCGGCGTCGCTGATCTTGGTCAGGTCCTTGCCGTCGAAGAACACCTCGCCGTCCACCAGCCGCCCGGGCTGGCCGATGAGGCGCATGACGGAGAACATGGTCACACTCTTACCGCAGCCGGACTCGCCGACCAGACCCAGGGTCTCCCCGCGGCGCACCGTCAGGTCTACGCCATCGACGGCCTTCACCACGCCGCCTTCGGTGAAGAAGTAGGTCTTCAGCCCGCGAATGTCCAGGAGCGCGCCCTGGCCCGTTGTCTTGCTCATGCAGCACCGACCTCCGGTCCGGATGGATTGGATGGGGTTGTGGATTGTCCGGATTCGCCCCGCCGCGTCAAGCGCCGGCTAGAGCTTGAGCCGCGGATCCAGCGCGTCGCGCAAGGCGTCGCCGATGAAGTTGAAGGAGAGGCTGATCAAGAGGATCAGGAAGCCGGGGTAGAACACGCGGAACGGCGATGACATCACGTCGCGCTGCGCGTTCTGCAACAGGTTGCCCCAGCTGGGGAAGGGGGCCTTCACCCCGAAGCCCAGGTAGGAGAGCGCCGCCTCGCCCACGACCACGCCGCCCACACCGAGGGTGGCGGCCACCAGGATGGGCGCCAGCGAGTTGGGCAGCATGTGCCGGAGGATGATGCTGCGGTTGGAGGCGCCCAGAGCCTTGGCCGCGTCGGTGAACTCCTGGGTCTTGAGCGACAGGACCATGCCGCGCACCAGGCGCGCCGCGCCCACCCAGCCGAAGCCGACGAAGATGATGCCCAGGATGGTCACCGATCCCCCGGGAATGTCCTGGACATAGTCGGCGAGGATGACGGACAGCACCATGATGATGGGCAGGTCGGGCAAAGTGAGGATGAAGTCCACCACACGCATGATCACCGCATCCACCCAGCCGCCGAAGTAGCCGGCCGTGGCGCCGATCATCATGCCGATGATCATCGAGGTCAGGATGACGATGATGGCCAGGGACAGGGAGACCCGGCCGCCTTCCATCAGGCGCGTCAGGTAGTCCCGGCCGACACTGTCCGTGCCCAGGATATGGGTGTGGGTCACGCCGGCGCGGTCCGTCCAGCTGCCGCCGGGATCCAGGTCGCGGGCTCGGATGAGGTCCGCGGTGGGGATGGAGGTCGAGCTGTAGGGGGACAGCACAGGCCCGAGAAAGGAGAAGAGGAAGAGGGCGGCGACGATCCACAGGCCCACGACGGCCAGGCGATGGCGCTTGAAGCGCCGCCAGATGAGCGCACCGCGACCGGCCTCCTGCGGGGCGGCCAGGGTCTCCGCGCCAAAGCTCAGCTCTGCGACTGACATGAGGTCTGCTCCTTGCGAAACTGGGCTGGGATCAGGAGAAGCGGATGCGCGGGTCGACGACGGTGTAGAGGACGTCGCTCAGCAGGGTGGCGATGACCACCAGGAGCGCCGAGATCATCAGGAAGCCCTGGACCACGGGGAAGTCCTTGGCGCCCAAGGCGTCCAGGTACAGCCGCCCCATGCCGGGATAGCCGAAGACACTCTCGGTGAGGATGGCGCCGCCGAAGAGCGCGGGGATCTCGAAGGTGATGATGGTGACCAGGGGGATCAACGCGTTGCGCAAGGCATGCTTGGCGATGATCACCCGCTCGGTCAGGCCCTTGGCCCGGGCGGTGCGCACGTAGTCCTGGCGCAGCACCTCCAGCATGCTGGAGCGCACGAAGCGCGCCCAGCCGGCCATGGATCGCAGCGAGAGGCTGAGCACGGGCAGGACCATGTGGGTGAAGATGTCCCCCCAGGACCCGCGCGTGATCCCCAGATACGCCTCGATGCTGCCGGGGCGAATGCGCGTGCTGATGGTCCCGGAGCCGGGGAAGAAGGGCAGCCCCCACTTCTGGAACTGGTTGGAGAACAGCAGGATCAGCATCAGTCCGAACCAGAACCCGGGGATGGCGATGCCGAAGAAGGTGGCGAAGGTGAAGGCGTAGTCCAGCTTGGAGTACTGGCGCACCGCGGAGTAGATGCCCACGGGGATGGCGATCATCAGGGAGATGATGGCCGAGGCGCCCATGAGGCGGACGGTGTTGAATAGCCGCTCGCGGATCATGACCAGCACCGGCCGATGCTGCTTGAAGGAGTCGCCGAAGTCACCGCGCAGGACGCCCTTGCGATCACCCGCGTAGTCCGGGTCGATGCGGCCCATCCAGTCGTCGCCGGCCAGCCAGGCCACATACTGGAGGTGCTTGGGCAGGTGCAGGCCCAGCATCTTCTCCATGCGCGCGATCTGCTCGGCGCTGAAGGAGCTCTTCTTGTCCGCGGCCTGATGCCGCAGCTCGGCCAGAGGCCCACCGGGGACCGCCAGCAGCAGGCCGTAGATGGCCATGGAGGAGACCAGGAGCACGAGGAACATCTGGATGATGCGTCGGATGAGGTACGCGGACATGGTGGGGACTCCTGCGTCGTCGCGGATCTTCCGGGGGGCGTAGGGTCAGGCTTCCCAATCCCCATCGCTCGCGGGCATCGCCAACCGCGCGCTGGACGCGCGGGCCAGGCCGGCAAGGGTTGGGGACTCGGTTCAGCGCGATCGTCGGGAAGGCAGGGGGCCGGCCGCATGGGGCCGGCCCCCTTGTTCAGACACGCCAGTTGGTCAACAACGGGCGAAACCGGGGCGGAAGGCCGACCGGTGGCGTTCAGACCCGCCGCGGCCTTCCGACAGGATCACTGCGTGGGGCGCACTTCCGTGTAGCCCCAGGTCTCGATGTTCCAGGTCTCGCTGTTGACGGTCGGGTTGGGCTTGAAGTTCACCAGGTCCGGCGCGGTGGCCATCACCTTGACGCGGGCGAAGAGCGGCAGCACCGGCAGGTTGTCGGTGAACATCTTCTGCGCCTCGTGGTACATCGGCAGGGCCTCGGCGCGCTTCAGGGTGTTGTCGGCCTGCTTGGCCACCTGATCGTAGTCCGGGTTGCACCAGCCGGTCTCGTTCTGGCCGGCCCAGGAGTTCGCCTCGCTCGGGATCTCCGAGCACCAGTAGAGGCTCGTGGGCGGCTGCACGCCGGTGAGCCAGGCGAACTGACCCAGGTCGAACTTGCGGCCGTAGAGCGTACCGTCCGGGCCGTCGCCAAAGAGGACCGCACCTTCCTGGTACTCCAGGTTGATGCCGACGCCGATGTCCTTCATGTTGGCCTGGAAGAGCAACGTGGCGTCTTCACGCATCTTGTTGCCCTTGGTGGTGTTCAGGGTCATTTCCAGCTTGGTGCCCTGCTTGATGACCTGATCCTTGGTGGCGCCGTCCAGGCCGGTGGTCACCGTGCAGGTGATGTCCTTGGACGCCTCGCGAACGCCGTCGCCGTCGCTGTCGGTGAAGCCCAGGCCGTCCAGCAGGCCATTGGCCTTCGCGATGTCGAGGCTGTAGGTGGTGAGGGTGCCCGCCGGCGGGTAGGCCCAGTGGGTGTCCGGGACCAGGGTGTCCTGCACCTTGGTCTTGCCCTTCTGGATGGTGTCCACCATGGCCTGGCGGTCCGTGCCGTAGCCCACCGCCTGGCGGAACTCCTTGCAGGCGCCGAAGGCCGGGCTGTCATCCAGCGGCTGATGGTTGAAGTCGATGTGCTCCCAGGCGGTGCCGACCACGAAGTGGTTGACGATCTCGCCGGCGGTCTCGGCTTCGGTCAGGGCGTCGAACTGGTCCAGGTCCAGACCGGTCTGGGTGCCCACGTCGACCTCGCCGCTCTTCATCGCGGCCACCAGCGACGCGGAGTCGGGGATGATCTTGAAGATCACTTCGTCCAGGAAGGGCAGGCCTTCGGAAGCGCGCCAATAGTTCTCGTTGCGCACCAGCTTGATGCTCTCGCCGGCCACCCACTCTTCGATCTGGAAGGGACCGAAGGACAGCGGCTTGCGGGTGAAGACCTCGTCCTTGAGGATGTCGGCCGCGGGAACCTCTTCCATCTTCACGCCGGCCGCGTTCGTCTGGTGGCGCGGCAGCGGGGAGTAGAAGTTGGTGAAGTAGGTCTGGTCGGTGAAGCCGGGCATGCCCTGCCACACCACCGTGCTGTCGTCCACGGCCTCGTACTTGACCGTACGCTCGCAGGTGTACTTGCTGGTGGGCGTCTCGGGGTCGCAGGAGAGCTTCTGGGCGAAGACCGAGTCGGCGGCGGTGACGGGGGTGCCGTCCTGCCACGTGATGCCCGGCTTCATCTTGAAGGTGACCATGAGCTGCGGCAGGTTGTCCACCTTGGCCGTGGCGGTCACGACCTCCTGCTTCTCGGCGTCGACGTACTGCTGCCCGGCCTCGACGGAGACCATCTCCATCGTGGCGCCCTCGTTCTCCAGCTTGGGCAGGCTCTCCAGGATGACGGGCTGGAAGTCGTAGTCCATGCCCTCGATCGGGCCGTCGTAGATGCCGTTGAGGACGTGGCTGGCGGCCAGCATGCTGCCGCCCAGGCTGTAGAGCGTCTCCGGCTCCTGGGTCTGGCCGATCACCAGGGTGCCGCCCTTGGCGGCCGGCTCGAAGGCCATCGGATCGGCGCTGGCGGTCTCGGCCACCGGCTCTTCGCTCGGCATCGACTCGACGGCGGCGGTCGGCTCCTCGGCCGGGGCCGGGGCCTCGGACTTGCAGCCGACGGCCAGCAGGGCAACCAGGCTCAGAGAGCCCAACAAGGTTGCGGTTCGTTTCATAGGACGTTGCTCCTCCGTAATCAAACGGTTCCGCCAGGTTCCCCAGCGGGTTCGGGGGGGTGTCGGCTTCCTCGGACCAGGGTCCATTCCGACAGGGATACACGGCCCCTGCATTGTATCGCAGGGCTGAAAGGCCTGTCAACCGTTCTCCGCGTCCCTAATAACGGCGTTCGCCGCCCGCCGGTTCAGGTCGGTCACGGATCGCGGCTTCAATGCAGGGCCGATCCGAGGCCTGGCATGGACCCTGATGCGCGCTCCGATATGCCTTGGGGGGCTGTATCGCTTGAGGCCTGTCCCTCGAGGCTGTAATGCCTTGAGTTTGCGGCGTCCTGATGGCGAGGCCGCGGGATCACGTCGTTACGAGGCCGCCAGAATGGCCTCGAACTCGACACGATCGACCGTCTCCACCTCGATCAGCCGCCGCGCCAGGGCGTGCAGACGGCTGATGTTGGCCTTGAGCGCGGTGGTGGCTCGCTCGTGAGCGCTCATGATGATGCCGCGGACCTCGCTGTCGATCTCCTCGGCGATGTCCTGCGAGTAGTTGCTGTGCTCGCCGATCTCGCGGCCCAGGAAGACCAGTTCCTCCCGCTCGCCGAAGATCACCGGCCCCAGCTTCTCGCTCATCCCATAACGGGTCACCATGCTGCGCGCCATGCCGGTGGCCCGCTCCAGGTCGTTGGCCGCGCCGGTGGTCACCTCGTTGAAGATGATCTCCTCCGCCACCCGGCCGCCGAGGAGGCCGGCGATGTCGTCCTCGAACTTGGTGCGCTGGATGAGGGTGCGGTCCTCTCCCGGCAGGAACATGGTGAAGCCCAGGGCCATGCCGCGCGAGACGATGGTGATCTTGTGCACGGGGTCGCAGTTGGGCAGGGCGTTCATGACCAGGGCGTGGCCGGCCTCGTGGTAGGCCACGATCTCCCGCTCTTCATCGCTCAGGCGGCGCGTGCGGCGCTCCGGCCCGGCGATCACCTTCTCGATCGCCGCCTGCATGTCCTCCATGTAGATGGCCCGGCTGTTGCGCCGCGCGGCCAGGATGGCGGCCTCGTTGACCAGGTTCTCCAGATCCGCCCCCGAGAAGCCCGGCGTCTGCTTGGCCACCACGTCCATGTCCACGTCCGCGGCCAGCGGCTTGCCCTTGCTGTGGATGCCCAGGATGGAGCGCCGCCCCCGCAGGTCGGGGCGATCGATGACCACCCGGCGGTCGAAGCGGCCGGGGCGCATGAGGGCGGGGTCCAGGATGTCGGGCCGGTTGGTGGCGGCGATGACGATGACGTTGGTGTCCGAGTCGAAGCCGTCCATCTCCACCAGGATCTGGTTGAGCGTCTGCTCCCGCTCGTCATGGCTGCCGCCCAGACCGGCGCCGCGCTGCCGCCCCACAGCGTCGATCTCGTCGACGAAGACGATGCAGGGACTGTGCTTCTTGGCCTGCTCGAAGAGGTCTCGCACGCGGCTGGCGCCGACGCCGACGAACATCTCGACGAACTCCGAGCCGGAGATGGAGAAAAAGGGCACGCCGGCCTCGCCCGCCACCGCGCGGGCCATCAGGGTCTTGCCGCAGCCAGGCGGGCCGACCATCAGGACGCCCTTGGGGATGCGCGCCCCCAGGGCCAGGAACTTCTCCGGCTCGCGGAGGAACTCGACCACCTCCGCCAGCTCCTGCTTGGCCTCGTCCACCCCGGCGATGTCGCCGAAGGTGACCGTCGGCGTGTCGCCGGTCATCAGCCGCGCACGGCTGCGCCCGAAGGCCATGGCCTGGTTGGTGCCGCCCTGGGCCTGGCGGAAGAGGAAGAGGAAGAGGATGCCGAACAGCAGCAGCGGCGCAACGGGCACCAGCACGGACAGCACGCGGTCCCAGGTGCGCGGGTCGGCGGTCTCGAGCGTGACGTCCGCCAGCTGCGCATCGGTGACCCCGAAATCCAACAAGGTCTGCCGCAGGCCCTGGTTGCGCTCCTTGATGCTGATCACCTGCACGGCTTCGGTCTCGGGGCCTTCGGGCTTCAGCGTCACCCGCAGGGTCTGTTGGTTGTTGGGGTCGATGGCGATGCTCTGGACCCGGCCTTCCTGGATCAGGGCGACGACATCCGGGAACAGGTCCTTCTGCTGCGGCGCGCCGCCCACGTTGGCCAGCCGGGTCGTGAGCAGCAGCAGGAACAGCACGATGGTCAGGTAGATGACGGTGTTCTTCACCAGGCGCGGCATGGTTCTCACCTCGCTCGAATCCCAAGGCTCTGGGTGGCGGGCTGCCGCCCGCCGCGACCTTAAAGGATACACGGGGAAGGGGCGGCGGGGCACATTTTGCGCCGCGGACAACCGAAAGTCCCCCGCGTCGGCCGGACGGTCGGCCTCGGCAGGCGCATGCCGCGGTGCGGCCGACGCTGTGCCGCCCGCCAGGCGCGGCGGCGTCCCCCTATGGCGCCGCGCCCGCGCCCGCCGGATCGACCGGGGCGGAACCAGCGCCGGAAGTCGGCGCCGCCCCGCGATTCTGCCGTTCCAGCACCTGCTCCAGGGCCGCTTGGATCTGCTCCCGGGCTTCGGCCGGCGCCAGACTCGCCGCCTGCTGCAAGGCGGCGGCGGACTCGGCCAGCTGGTCGGTTTCGCGGAGGATCAGGGCGAAGTTGAAGAGCAGGCGCCAATCGGCCGTGCCGCCCTGCAAAGCCTGGCGATACAGGACCTCGGCTTCCGAAAGCCTGCCCTCCTCGCGCGCCAGCTCCGCCTGGGTCACCAGGATGCTCGAGCGCTCCGGGCTGCCCGGCGGCAGGAGCGTCAGCGCGGCGGCGAGCGCCGCCGCGGCCTCTGCGGGCCGATCCAGCTCGCGGTAGGCCTGGCCCAGAAGGCGCATCGTCTGGGGGTTCTCGGCGTCCAGGCTGTCGCGCGACACCTCCAGGAGCGGCAGGGCCTCCCGCAGCTTCGCTTCGCTGCCCTGCATCATCTTGGCCGTGGCCAGCTCGTTGACGACGGCGGGGTCGTAGGGCACGACGGCAAAGGCCTCCTGCAGGGCCAGCTCAGCGTTTGCCGCGGCGTTTACCGCCTGTTGCGGGCTGCTGGATTGCAGCATCTGGGCGAAGAGCAGTTGCAGCCGGCCGCGGTTCACCTTGTGGAAGGGCATCTGCGGGTCCAGCCGCTCCGCCTCGGCCACCAGCTCCTGGGCCTTGCCGAAGGCCAACGCGGCCGCCTGCAGGTTGCCGCCGGCGGCCGCGCCCAGGGCCATGTAGCGCTCCCCGAACAGCAGTGGGTAGCTGTCCTCGAAGCGGTTGAGGGCCACCGCGCGATCGTAGAGCTGGTTGGCGGCCAGGAACAGGCTGTCCACCCGCGCCTGGTCGCTGCCGGAGGCCAGGGCGGCGTCGAAGGTGGCCAAGGCGGACTGGAAGGTGATGTCGGACCGCACCCGGAGGAGACCCAGGGCGAAGACCAGGGCCATGCCCGGCACCAGGAGGAAGGGGTAGAGCAGCATCGCCGCCGGGCCGAGGCGGCTGAGCTCACCGGATGCCGCCGGCCGCAGCCAGAGCGCGGCCAGACCGGCGATGGCCAGCAGCCACAGGGCGGTGACGAGCCAGAGCAGCGAGGCGTCGCGGCCGGCCGCCAGGACCAGGAAGCGCAGGAGGGTGTAGGCGGCCGCGATGAGGACGCCCGTCAGGGCCGCGGCCAGCCCGCCCAGCTCCAGCTCGGCACCGCCGAGGCCGCCCCAGACGATGACCGCCAGGCCGGTCGAGCCCAGCACCAGCCAGGTATCGGCGGTGGCGGGCACCTGATAGAGCACGAGGGCATAGACCAGTACCGAGAGCGCCGCCCCGAGGGCCAGGCCCCAGGCCAAGGCGGTGGGCTGGGCGCTGAGGGTGATCGTCTCCGGCGCGCGGCCCCCGAGCGCCGGGTCCGGGCGGCGTGAACGGCGGATGACGGCTGCGGGCGACGGCGTGTCGTCGGCTCCCGTCCGCGCGCCCTGGGCGGCGGCGGCCAGCAGGCCGGCCAGGCTCCAGATCACCAGCTCCGTGCCGACGGTCTGGATGCCGAAAGCGGCCTCCACGACCATTGCGACGCCGACGGCCAGCAGCGCCAGTCCGAGGCTCCGCGCGGGGGCCTCATCGGCCGCGCCGTCGGCCGTCGTGGCGTCGGCGGCACGCAGGAGGCGCCACAGCAACCAGAGCCCCAGGCCGAGCACCGGCCCCAGCAGGGTGATGGCACCGGCATAGACGCCGGGCGCGGCCGTGGCCGGGCCGACGAACCAGCCGCCCAGGCCGGCCAGGGCACCCAGGCCCAGGCACAGGCGCAGGCTCCGCGCCGCGGCGGGATCGGGGGCCAGCCCCGCCAGTCGGGCGGCGGTGGCCAGCCAGGCCAGGTACAGACCCAGCAGGGCCAAAGCGCCCGGCAGTCCGGACATGGCCAGGGCGTCCAACAGCACGTTGTGCGCCCGATCCACCAGGCGGTCCTTCTGGCCCAGGCCGGCGAGGTAGGTCTCACCATGCGGCAGGATGGCGTACTTGAAGGATTCCAGGCCGCGGCCATGGACGAGGATGCCGGGTTCCTCGGCCAGGAGGCGACGGGCCGAGCGCCAGATGCGCAGGCGCGCGCTGGAGGAGTCCCGGTCGGCGTCGAAGATCTGCCCGAAGCGGCCGATGATCGGCGCCTGACGCAAGGGCTCCAGTGGACCGCCCGCCTGGTTCAGCAGGAGCAGGAAGGCGATGCCGCCGACGGCCAGACCCAGGGCCAGCCAGCCCCAGGCGCGCCGACCGCGGCTGATGCCCGCGGCCAGGAGCAGCACCAGGAGCCCGGCGGCCAGGCCCAGGATGGGACCGCGGCTCTGGCTCAGGGCCATCGCCGCCAGCTGCAGCAGCAGCAGCAGCCCCCAGCCCAGGGCGGCCCCGGTCCGACCTTCGGCGCGTGCCCGACCCAGCAGCCGGAGGGTGAGGGGGGCCAGCAGCATGAGGTAGGCGGCCAGGAAGATGGGGTTGGACAAGGTCCCGAAGACACGGCTGGCGCTCTCCACCTTGCCCGGCACGGGCATCAGGCCCAGCCACTGGGTGAGGGCGTAGACCGCCACCGGGGCCGAGCCGGCGCAGAGGGCGACGACGAGGCGTTCCGCCCGCTCCCGGTCCCGGCCGATGGTCAAGGCGGCGGCGAAGCAGGCGAGGAGGGCGACGACGCCCACCAGGCCCATGGATCGCTCGGCGCTGCCCACCAGACTGAGCCGCGGCTGCTGGGCCAGGAGCGTGGCCAGGACGGCGGCGGCGGCGGTGCCCATGGCCGCCAGGGCCAGGGGATTGCGCAGGAAGAGGCGGCGATCGGCGCCGCCGCCCGTCTCGAAGCGGGTGATGGCGGCGCCCAGCCCGCCCAGCACGGCCAGACCCAGGAGCAGGGCGCTCTTGGGCAGGTCCGCGACGCGGAAGCCGTAATGGTTGAGCAAGAGGGGAACCGTCCAGGCCGCCGTGAGCAGGGCGGCCTCCGCCAAGGCCAGGCCATAGGCGCGAAGCTTGCTTGGGGGCATGATCGAGAGGCCTTTCCGTGACGCGCGGAATCAGGTGGTGCGGAACAGCGCGTGGATCTCCGCCAGAACGCGCTCGCGGGCCGCGGGATCGTCGCTGCGAACCGCACGCACCACGCAATGGTCCAGGTGGGTCTTGAGCGTCAGCTCCGCCACTTTGTCCAAGGCCTTCTGCACCGCCCGGATCTGGTTGATCACGTCGACGCAGTAGGCGTCGTCCTCCTCGATCATGCGCACGATACCGCGCACATGGCCCTCGATGCTCTTCAGACGCTGCACGGTGGCCGGTGGGGCGGCCTTGGCGGCGGTCAGCTCAAGCGTCATCGGTTCCTTGGACTTCGTGGGGATGCCCATGGGCGGTGCTGGCCTGTCTGATGGGTGAGGGACGGACGGGGGCTTCCGACGTTCCGATCGCCCCCCTTGCCTGGGGGGCGATCTCAACCTGCCTACGATAGGTCATGGGCCGGCGCCCGTCAATCGCGACGGGGCGCCGCCGCATCGACGGTCGGATCAGCCGGCCGGCGTCGGCGTGGCCTCGTGCACGTCATCGTCATCGTGCGCATCGGGCTCCGCCGTGGCATCGGCCGGGGCGCCGCTTTCTTGGGCGCCGCCGCCCAGCTTGCGGAGGTTCTCGGCGTCCTTGGCCAGGATCTCGGCCTTGATGCGCTCCACATCCTCCGGCGTGCAATCGCCCATGATGGTGAGCCCCATGGCATGGCAGGCCATGCCTGCCATCATGTCGGCGTCGAAGGTGATGCTGGCCGGATCGATGGGTGTCGGCATGACGACGACGTCGCCGGCCACCACGATGGGCAGCAGCATGCCGGCCTCCAGGTGGCCGGCGACATGGCAGGCGAACTCGTACTCGCCCGGCTGGTTGAAGGTGATGTCCTTGATGACATGGGCTCCCGGCGGCAGGTCCGGTTCCTTGACCACCATCAGCTCATTGCCGTGCTCATGCGCATGCCCATCGCTCTGCATCCCGATCATGGATTGGGACTCGCCGCGCGGGGTGATGCGGAAATCATGGGCCAGGACGCCGGCGCTGTCCATGACGAAGCGGTAGGGGACACCGGTCTGGAAGGTTGTCAGCGAGGATTCGATGACATACTCGGTCATCTTGATCCGCACCTCGACGGGGCCGGTATCGACCGCGCTCTCCTGGCCGGCGGCGCCGGCCGCGGCCGCGGTGGGCGCCGCCGGTGTGGGAAGGGGCTGGTCGGTGGCGGCCGGAGCACCGCACGCGACCAGCGCGACCATGACGGCCGGGATCAGCGCCGAGCGCAGCAGGGTGTTGGGGTGGAACGTCATGGGGGTCGTGCTCCTCTGTTTCAGGTGGTGGTCTCGTCCGCCGGCAGCACCTGGAACTGGAACATCATCCCGCCCTCCAGGTGCTCGGCGATATGGCAGTGGACCATCCAGGCGCCGGGGTTGGTGACCTCCATCAGCAGCTCGACGGTCTCGCCCGGGGTGGTCAGGATGGTGTCCTTCCAGACCGGATTATGCTCCGTCTCGCCGTTGCGGGACTGGACCATCAAGCGCTGTCCGTGGAAGTGGATGGGATGCTGCATGGGGTGGACGCTGTCGCCCAGGTTGCGCAGGCGCACCCGAACGATGTCGCCGACACGGAAGGTGTAGGCCAGGTCGTGGTTCATGGCCCCGCTGGCGCGGTCGCGGATCATCCAATGCACGCCTGCGGTGTTGGAGGCGCGGTTGACAGCCAGCATCTCGTCTTCCCATTCGATGGGGCCGTGCGCCGCCTCCGCCCCGTGCCCGTCGGCGTCCGCGCCGGGCGCGGTCGCACCCTCCGTCTTGGTGGTCGGATCGCCGGCAGTTGCTGCGGATCCTGCGACGTCGCCGGCGCCACCACCTTCGCCTCCGACCGACGGTCGTTCCCCGACGACCAGATCGGGGATGTCGACGGTCAATTCCAGGTCCATCACCGGCGGCAGGTCCGCATAGGCTTTCAGGCGACTGACGTCGGCGCTCATGCCGCCGTCCACCCGCAGGCGATCCCAAGCCCGGCGGGCCAGGCTGGGTCCCTTGGGCTGGTCCAGGGCGACGACTTCGCCCAGGTCATGGCTGACCCGGGAGCTGCGATGCCGGATGCGGTAGCGCCGCGCCTCGTCGAAGGCCACCTCCACGATCACCCGCTCGGCCGGCGCCAGCGTCACCTCGTCCACCCAGGCCTCCACCTTGGAACGCCCCAGGTCCGCCCCGACCTTCTTCATCTTCGCGCCGTCAAAGCTCAGGCGAAAGGGGCGCACGTTGGCCACGTTCACGAGGTAGAAGCGGACGACCGAGCCGGCGTCGACCACCTGCCGGTGGTCGGTCCGACCGTTGACCAGGATCCTGTTGCCGAAGCGCCCCATGATGGCGAAGTTGGCCTCCGCGGCGCCGTAGCCGACGGCCGCCCCGTCCTCGATGCGGATGTCGTCCAGGACGAGCACGGCTTCGCGGTCGACCGACGACCAGTAATCCTCTCGGGCCGGGGTGACGAGGATGGTGCCGTAGAGGCCGCCGTCCTGCTGGATGTCCTCGCGGATATGGGGGTGGTACCAGTAGAGGCCCGGGTCGGGAAAGGTGAGCCGGTAGGTGAAGCGGCCGCCGGGCGCCACCGCGGGCTGCGTCACGCCCGGCACGCCGTCGGAGCCGTTGGCATGCCTGAGGCCGTGCCAGTGGATGGTGGTGTCCATGTCGATGGCGTTCTCGAAGGCCACCTCGACGCTGCTGCCCTGGCGCACCTGCAGCTGCGGCCCTGGAATCTGGCCGTTGTAGGCATAGGCGGGCAGGTCTGCCCCGTCGATGGTCCAGCGCGCCAGCTCAGCGCGGATGGTGGTGCGGCCGCCGTCGGCGAGCTTCACGGGGCGCCCGTCCCGCACCGGGACCCGAGCCCTGGAACCGGCGGTCGCCGCCTTGGTTCCGCCCATCGCCGCGTCGGCCATCGCCGCGACGCCCCCGGCCGCGTCGCCGGGCAGGATGTCCGGCAGGGCCGTGGGACGGCCGGCCGCCAGCCGGCGCTTGTCCAGCAGCTCGGCCTTGAACCGCGACAGGTCATCCGCCGCGCAGCGCCCCATGATGGTGTCGCCCATGGCATGGCAGGGAAACTCGGCCATGGCCTCGGGGTCGTAGCGGACGCCGTCGCCCAGATCCTGCCCGGGCGCCGACCCGATGGCCGCTCCAGCGGCGCCGGCGGCGCCCGGTTCGGTGTCGGCGTCGGCGTCTGTATCGGCGTCAGTGTCGGTGGCCGGACCCGCGGGGGCCGCTTCACTCCCGGCGTCGCCCGTGCCGGCGGCAGGCGTCAGCAGTTTGCGCGCCTCGATGATCCCCACCGGCACGTCGGCATCCACCCGCCGCCGGATCTCCGCCGCCACGCGCTGGACCTCGTCGTCACCGCAGCGCCCCATGATGGTGAAGTCCATGCTGTGGCAGGGCAGTTCGGCCATCTGGGTGGCGTCGTAGACGATATCGCCCGCGCCTGTGCCGCTGCGCTCGGCGCGCGCGACGGCGATCGGCGGCGGCGTGGCGGTCGCCGCGCCGCGGAGGGACGGCAGGTCGGCCGCGCCCTGGCAGGCGGCCATGAGGTGGACGAAAGGCCAGAGCAGGGCAAGGACGGTGGATCGTGACGCTGGATTCATGGGCTGGCTCCCTGACGGAGGCGGTGACGGCCGGTCGGTCATGTCGGTCCACCAGAGGATCCGCCGACCACCGACCCTCCCCCCCCGGGGGGGCCGCATCGGCAAGGCGAGTATAGTGGCGTCCAGGACCGGGGCAAAGCGGCGGCCTTGACAGGGCCGTCCCGCGCGCGCAAGCTCCGCCGCTCGTTCGGCGACGGCGGTCGCCGCCCTCGAAAGATGGGGATCTGCATGGACCGGTTCTTCTGGATCTGCCTGGCGGGAGCTTTCGGCACGGGAACGCGCTATCTGGTGGGGCTCTGGGCCGGCCAGAAGCTGGGCGGCAACTTCCCATACGGCAACCTGATGGTCAACGTGGCCGGCTGCTTCCTCATCGCCCTGGTCATGCAGACGGCCCTGGGCGTCGCCAGCTTCCCGCCCACCTTGCGACTGGCCTTGACCACCGGCTTCCTGGGCGGCCTGACGACCTATTCCAGCTTCGCCTACGAGACGACCTTCATGGCGCAGGACGGCGCGCGCGGCGCGGCGCTGCTCAACTTCGGCGCGACCACCCTCGCCTGCTTCGCTGCGGTGCTGCTGGGACAGGCCATCGCGCGCATGCTGGCGGGCGGCGGATGAGTCCGGGCCTCAGAGCCCTTCCGCCTGCCGGAACTGTTCGAGCCGCTCGCGGATGGCGTCCCGCGCCGCCCGGAAGCGCGCCAGCATCGCCTCGCGTGGCAAGGCAGGGTCGTCGCTCGCCGGGTCCGCGATGGGCCAGTGCAGCCGCCGTGCTCCGCCCAGGAACACCGGGCAGACCTCCTCGGCGCAGAGGGTGATGACGGTGTCGACGGTGGCCGGATCGATGGTCGCGACCGCTTTGGACCACTGGGCGCCGATGTCCACGCCGATCTCGCCCATGACCTGGACGGCGTAGGGGTTCAACCCTGCGGGCTCGCTGCCAGCGCTCTGTACCCGCAGGCTGTCGCCGAAGGTCTGTCGGGCCAGCCCTTCGGCCATCTGGCTGCGCGCGGAGTTGGCGACGCAGAGGAAGAGGAGGCCGGAGCGGTGGTCGGTCATGGCTTCAACCCTGGGACGCGGTCGACGGCGTCGCCGCGCCGGGGAAGCTGCGCCGGCGGAGCCAAAGGGCCACGTTCACCAGGCCGATCAAGACGGGCACCTCGACGAGCGGCCCGATGACCGCCGCGAAGGCCACCCCGCTGCGGATGCCGAAACTGGCCACGGCGACGGCGATGGCCAGCTCGAAGTTGTTGGAGGCGGCGGTGAAGGACAGGGCCGCGGTCTGGGGATAGTCGGCACCGACCCTCCGGCTCATGAAGAAGGAGAGGGCGAACATCATGAGGAAGTAGATGAGCAGCGGGACGGCGATGCGCAGCACGTCGAGCGGCAGCTGCAGGATGGACTCGCCCTTCAGCGAGAACATGACCACGATGGTGAAGAGCAGGGCCACCAGGGTGATGGGGCTGATGCGCGGGATGAAGACGCGATCGTACCAGTCGCGCCCCTTCCTCCGCATCAGCAGGCGCCGCATGAGGAAGCCCACCGCGAAGGGCAGGCCCAGGTAGATGGCGACGCTGCCGGCGATCTGGCCGATGCTGATGTCCACCACCGCCCCCTCGAGCCCCAGCAGGCCAGGGAGCCAGGTCGCGAAGACATAGGCGTAGAGCGGGAAGAAGAGCACCTGGAAGATGGCGTTGAAGGCCACGAGCCCGGCGCAGTACTCGCTGTCGCCCTCCGCCAGGTCGTTCCAGACGATGACCATCGCGATGCAGCGCGCCAAGCCGATGAGGATGAGGCCGAGCATGTACTCCGGCTTGTCGCGCAGGAAGAGGACGGCGAGACCGAACATGAGCAGCGGCCCGACGACCCAGTTCTGGAGCAGCGACAGGCCCAGCACGCGCTTGTTGCGAAAGACCCGCCCCAGCGCCTCGTAGCGCACCTTGGCCAGCGGCGGAACCATCATGAGGATGAGGCCGATGGCGATGGGAATGGACGTGGTGCCGACGCTCATGCGGTCCAGCGCGGTGGCGAAGCCGGGCGCAAAGGCGCCCAAGGCGACACCGGCGCCC
>JBGAUA010000055.1:426-19178 GCA_044228875.1 Anaerolineae bacterium | reverse complement strand
GAGCGCACGGGCACCCGCCTGGGCGAGGACATCCCCGGCGACGAGGCCGCGGGCGCGCGCGGCATTCCGTTTGCCGCCGCCGAGCTCGGCAAGAACTGGTGCCCCGGCGGCGAACGGCCCATCTGCCCGGGCCAGCCGGTGATCGTCGTCGAGACGATCATCGAGGACTTCCAGTTCGGCGGGGCGAACAACACCCGGCTGGTGGTCTCAGACACGGTCGCGCCGTACGAGGCCCTGTCGGACATCGTCATCGGCGGCGTCCCGGCCAACTGCAAGATCACCGACGTGAACGCACGGGTCAACGAGACCGACACCTTCGGTCACGCCAACCTGGTCGAGCTGACGAAGGGCACGACGAATACGCTCTACGACGGCACCACCTGGGGCTTCTGCGCTCCCTTCAACGTCGATGCGATCCTCGACGACGACGCGGCGGTCCGACTGGCGGACAACCCGGACTGCACCGAGCCTTACGGCCTGGGCCAGAACTTCAAGACCGACGCCGGCGGCCTGGACGCCTTCGACGACGGCCTGGCGGCTGGTACCTGGACGCTGCGTGTCAGCAACGTCTTCGGCGGCTTCGGGTTCGGTGACGGCAGCCTCAACAGCTGGAGCCTGGCGGGCACCTGCCAGACCATCACCGTCCGCAAGATCTTCACTCCCTGATCTGCGGAACGGCCCATCGGTGCGGCGCCCGCCGCTCCGGTCCACGCTGAATCCCAGGCCCGCGAGGCATCGCCTCGCGGGCCTGGTTCTTTTTTCCGGCCGGCATGGTATCCTCTGCCTCCCGGCGACCTGAGGCCGGACTGAATCGGCGTCTCGGCGCTTCCTCCGCCTGATGCGGCGGGGGGGGCAGGCCGGCGCGAGACGCGCCCGTGATTTCGGAGACAGCTCATGACACGCCGCCTGCTTTCGCGGCTGTTGGCGGGCCTGGTTGTGATCGGCCTCGGCTCGATCCTTACGGCCTGCCGCGTCGGATCCACCGGCCCGATCTTCGTCGACCAGGCCGTCACCCTGGGCGTCGACTTCCAGCATGACGCCTTCCTGAGCGGCGAGTACCACTTCATGGAGATCGCCGGCTTCGGTTGCGGCATGCTGGATTACGACGGCGACGGCGACCTGGACCTCTGGTTCGTCCAGGGCAGCGCGGCGGGCCGGCAGGTGGCGCCGTCGGTGCCCCAGGACGGTCGGCCCAAGACCGATCGCCTGTACCGGAACCTGCTCAAGGAGACCGGCGAGCTGGGCTTCGAGGACGTGACCGAGGCGGCCGGCATCCGCGAGGACAGCTACGGCATGGGCCTCGCCGCGGGCGACTACGACAACGACGGCGACCTGGATGTCTATGTCACCAACTTCGGCCCCAATGCCCTCTGGCGCAACAACGGCGACGGGACCTTCACCGACGTCGCCGACGAGGCCGGTGCCCAAGAGGAGCGCTGGAGCATGGGCGCCGCCTTCCTCGACTACGACCGCGACGGGTGGCTGGACCTCTACATCAGCAACTATGTGAGCTTCACCCTGTCCAGCCACAAGGCCTGCTACGCTCCCAGCGGGGCTGTGGACTACTGCGGCCCCTCCGCCTATCCGGCCTATGCCGACCGTCTGCTGCGCAACAACGGCGACGGAAGCTTCAGCGACGTGACCGGCGCCATGGGCATCGGTGAGGCGGCCTTTCCCGGGCTGGGCGTCGCGGTCGCCGACTTCAACCGCGATGGTTGGACAGACGTCTACGTGGCCAACGACGGCACGGAGAACCTGCTGTGGATCAACGAGCAGGGAAAGCGCTTCAGCAACCAGGCCATCGCTTCGGGCGCCGCGCTCGACGGCGGCGGCCAGCCGGAAGCCAGCATGGGCGTGGTGGCGGACGATCTGGACGGCGATGGCGACCTCGAGATCTTCCTCACCCACCTGACCGGCGAGACCAACACCCTGTATGTCGATGACGGGGCGGGTCTCTACCGCGATGGTACCGAGGCGGCCGGGCTCGGTAGCCCCAGCTTGCCCTTCACCAGCTTCGGGGTGGTGGGTCTGGACCATGACGGCGACGGCTGGCAGGATCTGGCCATCGCCAACGGCGGCGTGCGCACGGTGGACACCGCCGCCAGCGGCCAGGCCGACCCCGCCCAGCCGCTGGCCCAGTTCTGGCAGCGCAACCAGCTGATGCGCGCGCTGGGCGCCGGGCGTTGGGAGGAGGTCCCCGCGGATATGGCGGGCGACGCCTTCAAGGTGCCGGACATCCACCGTGGTCTGGCTTCCGGCGACCTGGACCTGGACGGCGATCCGGACCTGCTCATGACGCGGGTCAACGGCCCGGCCATGGTCCTGATCAACCAGGAAGGCCCCCCCGAGCGCTGGCTGGGCCTGTCCCTGCTGGACCGCAAGGGCCGAGCCGCTTCGGGGGCGCTGGCGACCGTGACCACGTCCAGCGGACGCCAGTTGACGCGGCGGGCGGCCTATGACGGCAGCTACCTGTCCGTGAGCGACCCGCGGCTGTTGCTGGGCCTGGGCGAGGACAGCCCGGTGACGGTGGACGTGCGCTGGCCGGACGGCAGCGGTGAACGCTTTACCTGGGAGGGCCGTGCCACCGAGTCCATCGTCGACCTGAAGGAGGGAAGCGGTGAAGCCTTGCCCTGAGCCCCGCCGGGGGCATGGTCTTTCGTGGCGGCCGCACGTCGCCGTGACCGTATGTGTCCTGGGTCTGACGGCGCTGGCCGGCTGCGCCAAGGGCGAGTCCGTCGAGCCGCTGCCGGCCGTGGATCTCTCGCGCCTGCCGGTCAAGGCCCAGACCCAGGTTTCCGGAGCCCAGGCCGCGCTGGCGCAGGCCACGGCCGAATCCGCCGTGCCCTTGGCCACCGGTTTCGGCGAGCTGGGGCGCCATTACCAGGCCTACCAACTGCTGGCCGCCGCCGAGCGGGCCTACCGCAATGCCCTGGCATTGACACCGGACGCCTTCGAATGGCGCTATCTCCTGGCGCATACCCTGCGCGAGGGCAACCAGAACGAGGCGGCGGCCGAGTCTTTCGACCTGGCCGCCGAACTGCGCCAGCGGGAGGGCGCCGTGCGCTTCTGGAGCGGACAGAGCTGGGCCGCGGCCGGCAAGCTCGACGTCGCCAAGCAGCGCTACGAGGCGCTGTTGGCCGACGAGCCCGACCATGCCGCGGCGTTGGTAGCGTTGGCGCGCATCCTGCAGCAGGAAGGCGACCTGCAACGAACGGTGGAGCTGCTGGAAAAGGCGCGGGCTCTGGAGCCCAGCGCCAGCGAGATCAACTACCCCCTGGGCATGGCCTACCGCGCCTTGGGCCAGGAGGACAAGGCCCAGCCGCTGGTGGCCGCCCGCGGTGACGTGAAGGTCAAGCTGGTGGATCCCGTCTATGCCGATGTCAAAGGGCTCGCTGAAGGTGCGGCCGTGGTGCTCCAGGCCGGCAACGCCTCCTTCGAGAAGGGCGATCTGGCCGCGGCCGAGAAGGCCTTCCGCCAGGCCATCGCCGAGGATCCCGCCAACGTGACGGCCCATGAGAACCTGGGCGTGGTGTTGACGCGTCTCGACCGTCCGCAGGAAGCGGAGGTCGTGGTTCGCAAGGCCATCTCCCTGGAGCCCAACCGGGTGTCGCTCCACTTCAGCCTGGGTTCCATCTACACCCGCCTGGGCAAGGGCGCCGAAGCCATCGCCAGCCTGCAGCGCGCGGTGGCATTGGACCCGTCCCATTCCGGCGCGCACTTCAACCTGGCCAACGCCCTGGTGCGCGCGGGCCAGGCTGACGAAGCCCTGGCGCAGTACCAGCGGGTGGTGGATCTGCAGCCCAACAACGCCGAAGCGCGCCTGCTGGTAGGGTTGATGCAGATCAAGGCCGGCCGTTGGGAGGCGGCCGAGACCGACGTGGTCGCCGCCGCCACCGCGGTACCAGACCACCCGCGCCTGGTGGAGATGCTGGCTCGCCTGCGAGCCGCCTGCCCGGAGGACGCGCGGCGCGACGGCCAGGAGGCCATGGCGTTGGCCGAACGGCTGATGTCCGCCAACGCGGACCTCAACGCGGGCGTCACCATGGCCATGGCCCTGGCCGAGCTGGGTCGCTTCGCGGAGGCCGAGGCGCTGCAGGCGGAGGCGCTCCGCGCGGCCTTGGCCGAGCAGCGGCAGGACCTGGAGCCCAGCCTGACCTACTTCCTGGACCTGTACAAGGCGGGCAAGCCGGCGCGCGAACTCTGGGCTCCGGACGATCCGCTCATGCCCGGGATCGAGTGATCGCACGCGTCGCGCAGACCGCCGCGGCGGCTCCGCGGCGCCGCGCCCAGCCGGCAGGCCGCGGAGGTCGGTGCCAATCTGGTCCAGGCCTCCGGCCCATGGCCGCAGCCGTATCTTCATCGCAGGCGGAGCGTTAAGATTCCTGAGCGTATCGCAGTGCGTTGTCTATGCGCCTGCATGCCGTTCGCATGCCGTTCGTGATCACATCGCGAACGTTGAGATCCAAGTCCCAGGCAAGGAAAGTCCATGAAGCACATCACACGCGGGGTGATTGCCGTGACCTCGGTCGTGTTCGCGGCGTTGACAGCGGACGCCTGGTCGACCGTAGCCCCGGCCCGCGCGCAGTCCTGCGACCTGGAGCGTTTTGACGTCGACCGCAGCGGCTATGTGTCGCTTGAAGATGTCGATCTGTGGGAGCGGGCCTTCGAATCGCGCCTGCCGTTGGCGGATCTCGATGGCGACGGCTTGCTGGCAAAGGAGGAGAAGCGGAGCTTCTATCCCGTCTTGGCGAGCAGCGCCTGCAAGAAGCTCTTGCCCATCGGTTACCAGCGCCGCGGGGTCATGCCGCGTCCGGGACCCGGCGCGGGCGGGCGGCTGGCCGGCGCCGAGGCGCCGGCAGGCGGCGCCGCCACCGACGCCGTGGGCGGCCCCGACGGATTCGGCTATCGCTATGCCGATTCGGATGAGACCAACTTCCCCGTCAACTTCGCCAGCATTCGCGGTTTCGGGACGCCGCTCAATCTCGGCGATGACACCGCGTCCACCCAGGCCCTGCCCTTCGCCTTTCCGTTCTACGGGCAGCCGCGCGGCAGCGTCGACGTGGCCTCCAACGGCTACCTCACCTTCGGCTCCATCGCCACGGACTTCTCCAATGACTGCCCCCTCCCCAGTACCCTGACCCCGAACGCCGCCATCCACGGCCTCTGGGACGACCTGCTGCCGAACGCCACCAACAACGTCATCGCGCAGTCCTTCGCCGCGGGAAAGTGTCCGGGGCTGCGTTCGGAGGCCTGCTTCATCGCCGAATGGAACGCCGTGCCCTACTTCGGTGGCGGCGGCACGGCCACCTTCCAGATCGTGCTCTGGGCCAACGGCATCGCGGAGATCCAGTTCGCGCGGGTCAGCCAGGGCGGCAGCAGCGCGACCACCGGCATCGAGAACAACAGCGGCACCGTCGGTCTGGTCTACGGCTGCAACGCGAGCTATCTGGCCGTCCAGCCGCGCGCCGTGTACTTCCTGCCGCCCGGCGTCGCCCGCCCTACCTTCATCTCGCCGCCGGTGGTGGACCCGAACCGCCAGCTGGGCAGCCAGGTGCACCTGCCGATCCTCAACTTCCAGGGCCAGGACGATGTCTGCCGCACGATGATCGAGGTGCAATACCTCGGCTGCAACCCCTCCAAGGCGATCCTGGTCACCTGGGGCGAGCCGGGCTTCTGCCCGCCGCAAGCCGCCGGCCCGCTCAAGGTGGAGTGCACGGGCCTGCTCTACCCGGGCACGTCCTGGATCATGATGGGGGCGCAGATCCCGACCGGCTCCAAGGGCGGCATGCTCTTCAAGTTCACCGCCGAGCAGCTCTCTGACGTGGGCATCGACCTGGGCTTCGACGACGTCGTGGCCGACCTGATGTGCGAGACCTTGTTCTTCGGCGTGGTCGGCGACGCCGACGACTACCGTCGCTTCAAGAAGGCCTACAACGAGGGCCTGGACTTCGCCGGAATCAACCAGGGCCTGGCCATGGGCTCCGGCTTCCTGGCCGTTGAAGTGCTGCGCCACTGCCCGGGCGACGTGACCCCGGGCGTAGAGGTCAGCTCCAAGTACATCGGCGTGGCCGGCAGCCACCTCGGCCATTACGATCCGGTCTATGGCGGCTTCGGCTACTACGTGCCGCTGGTCTATGCCAACAAGGCGGGCCTGAACACGGTGCTCTACATCCAGAACGGCGGCCTGGAATGCTCGTCCTTGGAGATCTGGTTCAAGGCGCAGGACGACTGCCTGCGCGCCCGGATCTGCGACGTGTCCACCTTGGCCCCGGGCGAGACCTACCAGTTCGACGCCTCGGACTGCGTCGGCCCCGACTGGCAGGGCGCCACCTGGATCCGAGCGTCCGAGCCGATGGGCGTGGCGGTTGATATCTACGGCCGCGATGTGCTCATGACCTACATCGGCGAGCCGGAACCCTACAACTTCCAGCGCGAGGACGGCACGGGCGAGGTGACGCCCACCACCGGCGAGCGGGTGGCCTATGGCCCGCTGATCTACTCCGAGTACCAGGGCTGGGACACCGGGGTGCAGGTGATGAACCTGAGCCAGACCGTCAACGCCAAGGTGAAGGTGTACTTCCTGGACCGTTCGGGCGACGTGATCACGACGCTGGTGGACTGGATCTGCCCGCGCGGCTCGCAGACCTTCTTCCTGCCGATCGTGGCCGACCTCCCGGGCACCTGGGTAGGCAGCCTGCGGGTGGAGAGCCAGGACTGGTGGACGCCCGGCACCACCGCCGTCACCGCACCCTACGTGGTCGGCGTGGCCACCCTCATGAAGTACGGCGACGTGGCCCGCACCGAGACCCAGCAGGCCATCGCCTACAACCTGTTGCCGGAGCACAAGAGCTACCTGTGGCAGGTCGGTGAGCAGGCCGGCGGCCTGGGCTCCGGCGTCGGGCTACTGGCCATCCCCAGCCTGCTCAAGGACCTGGACGGCTCCGGTGTGACGAGCGAGACGGCGATCATGAACCTGGTGGCCAAGCCGGGCTTCACCGACTTCGCCATCTACATCTACGACCAGAACGGGCTGCTGGACTTCGTCTGCCAGAAGCTACAGGACCGGCAGGTGGAGTACATCGACCTGCAGACCTGGGGCTACGTGAGCAACGGCTTCAAGGGCTCGGCGATCGTCTCCGCCACCTTCTGGGAGCATGACGTCTTCGCCGGCACGGGCACCATGGTCCGCAACCTGGTCGGCCTGGGCTGCGTGATGGTCGAGCGCACCGGCACGCGCCTGGGCGAGGACATTCCGGGCGACGAGGCGGCCGGCGACCGCTGCATCCCCTTCGCCTCTGAGGAGATCGGCGTGGACTGGTGCCCGGGCCCCTTCGTGCCGCGCTGCCCTGGCCAGCCCGTGTTCAACGATCCCCTCACCGGCGAGGTGACCTTCAACCTGCGCAGCCAGCCCGGCAAGCCCATCCGCGACAACCTTGGCACCAGCGACACCCTGTTCCTGGATGTCCCCGCCGTCTGCAAGGTGACGGACCTCAACATCTCCTTCGACATCTCCCACACCTTCTTCGCCGACATCGACATGTACTTGAGCCATGGCGCCGTGGCGAGCAGCGAGATGTTCAGCGACCTCTGCGGCAGCCAGGACATCCACTGGAGCTACGTGACGACGCTGGACGACGACGCCGCGTTCGGCGCGGGCGCGGCGCCCTGCACGGCGCCCGTGCCGCCCTTCCCCTTCGACACCTGGGGCGGCACCAGCGGGACCTGGAAGACGGAGTCGGGCAGCGGTCTGAACGCCTTCGACGGCAAGTCGGCGCGCGGCAACTGGACCTTGAGCGTCGTCGACGACGCCACAGGGGACTCCGGTCAGCTCAACGCCTGGTCGCTGATCGGCAGCTGCCGCTAGAACCGCACCACCTAGGCTACTGAGCGTAGGCGGCTACTGGGCGTAGGCGGGGGCTTGTGGGGTCACCTCTGCTGAAGCGGCCCGTAGGGCGCCGGGTACCCCCTGCGCCTCAGCCGCCGGTGGCCACCCCTCGGGACGGATCCGTGATCCATTCCGACCAGGAGCCGGCGTAGAGCCGGGGCTCGCCCAGGCCGGCGTGGACCATGGCCAGCACGTCGTGGGCCGCGGTGACGCCTGAACCGCAGTACACGGCACAGTCCGCGGCCGCTCGTGTGCCGAGAATGCTCCGGTAACGTGCTTCCAGCGCCGCTGCCGGCAGCCAGCGCCCGTCCGGCCCCAGGTTGTCCAGGTAGGGCGCCGACAGGGCGCCGGGGATGTGTCCCGCCACCGCGTCGATGGGCTCGGCCTCGCCGCGGTAGCGCGGGGCTTCGCGGGCGTCCAGGAGGCAATGCCGACCGTCCGCGGCCCAAGCGGCGACCTCGTTGGTCGGCAGCAGCAGTTCCGGCCGTGGCGCGGGTCGGAACAGGCGCCGCGGCGGCGAAGGCTGCCGCGCGTCCACTGGGAGTCCTGCTGCCGTCCAGGCCGCCCAGCCACCGTCCAGGACGGCGGCCGCGTCGTGCCCCAGCCAGCGCAGCAGCCACCAGAGCCGGGCCGCGATGCCCCCGCCGCCGTCGTCGTAGGCCACCACCTGCGTGCTGCTATCGATGCCCCAATCGCTGAGCCGTCGCGCGAGATCGTCGGGATCGGGCAAGGGATGCCGGCCCGTGCGGCCTGGCTGGACCGGCGCCGAGAGGTCCTCGTCCAGATGGGCGTAGACCGCGCCCGGCACGTGGCCGCGGGCATGGTCGCCCCGCCCGCGCGGAGGGTCCAGCAGGCTGAACCGGCAGTCGACGACGCGCCACAGGGGATCCTCCAGGTGTCCGGCGAGCTCCTGCGTGCCGATCAGCGTACGGTGCATGCGATCCTCTCCTGCGTTGGCGCCCGGTCATGGGGCCTTTGCCGACGGTCGTTTGCCGTGAGGGTCGGGCGGCGTCGCGCTCGGCCCCAGGCTTATTGTGGCACATGGGACGCGACGGCCCCAATCGTTTCGGGCGACCGCCGCGTCTGGCGGTCAGTGGTCGCTGACGGAAGCGCCGACCGCCGCGGCGTCGCCCTCCGCCAGCCAACCGCTCAGCTCCAGTCCCGGCGCTTCGGCCCGCACGTAGCCCGCGCGGTGCTCGCCCAAGCGCACGGGCAGGCCTTCGGGCAGGGTGGTCAGGGCGTCCACCTGCGCCGCTGGACCGGGCGCCGCCAGCAGCGGCGTGTCCGGCCGCAGCACGAGGGCACGAGGATGGAAGCGGTCCTCCCAGCGGCGCAGTCCGCCGATGCCGAGCAGCGCCGTGGCCAGCAGACCGGCCAACAGCGCCGCGTCCCACAGGGCCACGCGGCGGCGCCCGGCGAGTGCCAGAAGCAGGGTCAAGGCCGCCGTCGCCGCCGCGGCCAGCGCCAGCTCGCGATCGGTCAGCCAGCCGCGGCTGCGCTGCAGCATGGACGCGAGGCCCGGCCCGTCGCTGCGCGCCGGCTCCGGCAGGGTGTTGACCAGCGCGCTCAGGTCGGCCCGCAGGGCAGGGTCTCGGGGCGACAGACGCTGGGCCCGCTCCCAGGCCAGTCGAGCGCGTCCTTGTTGCCCGACGCCTTGCGCCGCCAGCGCCTGGCCCAGGCTGCGCAGGGCGATCGCTCGTTCGGTGCGGCCGCTCGCTCCAGCGTCCGCCAGGAGGCTCTCGAGGGCGGCGACGGCGGCGGCGCGATCGCCGGCGGCATAGCGCTCGGCGGCCGCTTTGGCCAATGCCGAGGTCGCTGCCAGGGGGCCCAGGTCCAGCCGCTCCGGAGCCTGCCAGGGCGCGGCCGCCGCCGGTGCCACGGACGCTGCGGCCGGAGCGGCCTCCTGCGACGCGCCGCCGTCCGCCCGCGGCAGCACGCTCAAGGCGATGGCCTCAGTGCGGGCTACCTGGTAACGCTCCAGGCCCGGATCGAAGTAGGCGAAGGGAATGGGGGGGATCTTCGCGGCCCCCGCGCCCGCGGGCACCACGAAGCGCTCGATGCTGCGGCTGCCGTTGACCGACTTGCCCTTGGCGTCCTGCTGGGCGTTGGACTGGCCGGGGATCCAGCGCCAGCCGGGCGGCAGCTCGGGCCAACGGGGCTCAGGAAGGGTCTCGATGTTGCCCTGCCCGGCCACCGTCACCACCAGGCGCAAGGGCTCGCCAGCCGCAACCTGCGCGGCATCGGCCTTGGCGCCGATGCTGAAGCGGCCCACGGCGCCGTCGAACTCAGGCGGCGCGCCGTCCGGAAGGGGGCGCACGTTCAGGCTGATCGGCTCGCTCTCGACGCTGAAGCCCGCGCCCCAGAAGCTGGCCGGGACGTCGAGGCCGGCCGGCCCGATCGTCAACGGCCCTGAGCGGGTGGGGAAGAGCATGCTGCTGAACTCGGTCACCCGGGCCGGCCTGCCGCCCTGGTCCTGGACGGTCTGGCTGCGCTCCGGCTCGGGCGAGGCGTTCCAGAAACCGGCGAAGTCCGGGGCCTGGTAACGCGCGCGCACCCCCGTCTCCGACCATTGGAAGACGCGCAGGGTGTAGGCCACCTGTTCGCCCTGGTAGGGATTGAGCGGCCAGGCCTCGGCGGGAAGGGTGTAGGGCGCGTCGCGGTCCTGAGGCGCGCGGCCCGGCAAGGGGCCGCCCGGAGCCGGGGCGCGCGCCGCCGGGTCCACCGTCGGCTGCGTGCCGGGCAGCACCGTCACCGCAATGGCTGCGGTACGCAGGGTCTGGCCGTCGGCCACCAACTCGAGGGGGCCGATGGTCAGGTTGCCCAGCTGCGTCGGCTGCAGCTGGTAGGTGAGGATGCTGGTGGCCTCGAAGCCGCCGGTGCCCAGGCTGAACTGGCTGGCGCTGGACGAGCCCACCACCGCGAAGCCGGGGATGGCCTCCACGTCCGGCGGCGTCAGTTCGCTCGCCCCCCGGACGCGCAGGGTGAGGGTCAGGCGCTGGTCGGTGCTGAGCCGGTCCAGGTCTACCGAGGCTTCCACCTGGGGCTGGGCCGACGCGGGTGCTGCGCCAGGCAGGATGAGGGCGCCGAGAGCCAGGAGCCACAAGGCAAGCGACCGCGATCTGTCGCGGCGCCGGGAGCGGCTGCGCTGGACTGTGGTCATCGTCATCCCCTCACCACCGCTGCCGCGGCGCTGGACCCGGCACCACGTAGATCTGGCCCAGCTGCTCCTGCAGGGTGCGCGTCTTGCGGCCGATGGCTTCCAGGAGTTGCCGTGCCTGCTGTTGGCTGAGGCGACCCGCGGGTGGCGTGGCGCCGCCGGTCGGCCGCCCTTGCGGCTGGCCTCCGGGTGTGCCCGTACCGGGCGTGGGCGAGCCGGGCGTACCCTGCCCGGCCCCGGGCGTCCCGCTGGCGCCGGCCGTCGGCGTTCCGGGGCCGGGGGACGGCGAGCCGCCGGGGGTACCGCTGCCGCCCGGGCTCGGCGAGGCGCCGGGGCTGGGGCTCCCGCCGGGGGTCGGTGAGCCGCCGGGGGTGCCGCTGCCCTCCGGCGTCGGCGTGCCGCCCTCCGTGGGCGATGGCCCGGGGCTGGGCGTGCCCGCGGTGGGGCTGGTGGCCGGGCTGGGGCTGGCGGTCTGCCGGCGCAGGGCCTGAGCCAGCTCCAGGTTGTGCTTGGCGTCGGCGTCGGCCGGGTCCGCGCGGAGGACGGCCTTGAAGGCCTCCTCGGCGGCGTCCAGGTCGCCCGTGGTCAGGGCGAGGTCGCCCAGGTTGAACCAGGCGGCCCGCGTCAGCGCGTCGTCGCCGTCCTCCAAGGCCTGGCGCAGGGCGGAGCGGGCGCCGGCCACGTCGGCCTGGCGGTAGGCGGCGTTGCCCAGGTTGTACCGCAGGCCCGGCCAGGGCGCGCCGGCGGCCACGGCCGTGCCGTAATGGGCTCCGGCCGTGGCGAAGGCCTCGGTGGCGAAGGCTCGGTCGCCGGCTTCCACTTGCCGGGCGATGGCGGAGGCGGCCTGGCTGCGGGCCCAGGACCAGCCTGCGGCCAGGGCCAGCGCCAGACCCAGGACGATGCGTGCGAGGTCCCGGCGGCGCAAGGCGATCTTCATGCGTCTCTCCCTCTGGTCGGGGACCATTCCGCGGCGAGCAGCAGCAGGAAGGCCAGCGCCAGCGGCCACGTGAAGCGTTCGATGGGTTGGCGGGCCCCGGCGCCCGCCAGGGGGTCGCGGCGCAGATCCGCCAGCTGGGCAGCGAGGGCCGCGGCGGCCTGGCCCACCGCGCCGGCGCGCAGGAAGCGACCTTGCCCCTCCGCGGCCAGCCGCGTGAGCAGGGCCTCGTCGGGGCGGCTGAGCACCGGTCGCCCGCCTTCGTCCAGGATGTTGCCCGTCGCCTGGCCGTTCTGGTCCAGCTCGGGCACCGCGGCGCCGGCAGCGGTCCCGAAGCCCACGGTGTAGATCCGGGCGCCCTGGGCCACCGCCAGGCGGGCCGCTTCGGCCGGATCGCTGTCCGGATCCTCGCCGTCGGTGAAGACGATGATCACCTTCTGGCTCTCGCGCTGGGCGTCGAAACCGCCCAGCGCGGCCTCGACGGCCGCGGCCAGGGCCGTGCCGGGCCGGCTGATGGTCCGCGGTTCGGCCAGGTCCAGGAAGTCCTGGACCATGGCCGTGTCCACCGTGAGCGGGCATTGCACGAAGGCCGCGCCGGCGAAGAGCACCAGGCCGAACTGGTCGCCCTCCATGCGCGCCATCAGGTCCTGCATCTCCAGCTTGGCCCGCTCCAGACGGTTGGGGGCCAGGTCCGCGGCCAGCATGCTGGCGGACACGTCCAAGACCAGCATGATCTGGGCGGCCTCGCTCTGGCTGCGGGTCGCCTGCTGTCCCAGCTGCGGCCGGGCCAGGGCCAGGAGCAGGAATGCCAGAGTCAGGGGCGCCAGTCGGCGGCGGCGCGCGAGGGACGGATCGCCGCCGGCGCCCAGACGGCGCAGCAGCGCGCCATCCGCGAGCCGAGCGAGCAGGAAGGCGCGGCGGCGCAGGTCGCGCTCCAGCCAGAAGGCCAGCAGCGCGACCAAGGGCAGGGCGAAGAGCCACCAAGGGGAGGCGAAGCGGATCATGGCAGGCTCCGCAGCCAGCCGGCGCCCAGGGTCCAGCTCAGGGCGAGCAGGACCAGGCCGGGAAACAGGAACCAGCCGAAGCGCTCGGTGTAGCGGTCCACCCGGGTCACCTCGTAACGTGACTTTTCCAGGCGGTCGATCTCGCCGTAGATGCGCGCCAGGCCCTCGGCGTCCTGGGCGCGAAAGTAGCGGCCGCCGGTGCGTTCGGCCACGTCGCTCAGCAGCTTCTCGTCGAGCTCGCTTTCGATGTACTGCACCTCGTTGCCGAAGAAGCCGGGCACGGGAAAGGGTACCCGGCCCGGCTTGCCCGCCCCGATGGTGTAGACCCGGATGCCCAGCGCCCGCGCGGCTTCGGCGGCTGTCAGGGGGTCGATGTCGCCGGCGTTGTTCACCCCGTCGGTCAAGAGGATGATGGCCCGTCCCTTGGCGGGGCTGCGGGTCAGGAGGTCCGCCGCCGCCGCCAGGCCCTGCCCGATGGCCGTGCCGTCCTGCAGGTTGAGCTCGGAGGCCAGCCGCACCTGCTCGAGCTGCCGCTCCAGTACGCCGTGGTCCACGGTGAGGGGCGCCTGCTTGAAGGCGTCGCTGGCGAAGACCACCAGGCCCAGTCGATCGTAGGGACGGGCCGCGATGAAGGCCTGGATCACCGCGCGGGCGGCTTCCAGACGGTTGTCGGGCTGGAAGTCCAGCGCCGCCATGCTGCCGGAGATGTCCAGGGCCAAGGCGATGTCCACCCCGTCGCCGGTCACGGAGCGGCGCGACGTGCCGGTCTGCGGTCGCGTCAGGGCCACGAGCACGAGCAGCAGCCCGGCCAGGCGCAGCCACGGCAACTGGCCGGCCAGCCGCGCCCGCAGGCCGCGGCGGGTCGGCGCCAGCGCCGCCGCCGCGCCGTGCCGCAGCGCCGCGATCGGCCTGCCGCGCAGCCGCAGGGCCAGCCAGGCCAAGAGGGGCAGGGCGAGCAGCCACCAGGGGGCTGCCAGGCGGAAGGAGGTCACCCCAAGGCCTCCCAATGCCGCAGCAGCTCGCGCAAGCGTGCGGTGAGCCCCGCGGCCCGCTCGGCGTCAGGGCTGAGGCGGGCGAACTTCACCAGGTCGGCCTCGCGGAGCAGAGGGGCCAGGTAGGGGGCGGCGCCGCGCGGCCTGCCGGCGCCGGAGACGGCGTCCAGCAGTTCGTCGCTGGTCTGGTCCAGGGCGGGAATGCGCCAGCGCTCGGCGAGATAGCCGCGCAGGGTGTCGGTGGCCAGGGCGTAATGGGTCTTGAGCCGCCCGGCGGCCACCAGTCCCATGGCATCGATCTCGTCGAGCGTGGTCAGGGCGCGGCGCAAGGCTGCCTGGGGATCGGGCGGCGGGGACGGCAGTTCGGGGGTCGGGGGCGGCAGCCGCCGCAGGCCCAGGGCGCCGGCCAGGGCCAGGGCCACTCCCGCGAGGGCCGCCGCCAGGGCCAGCCGGCCGGGCCAGGGGCTGCGGCCCGGCAGCTGCGCTTGCGGCCGCAGGTCGCGCGGCAGGCCATCGCCGGCGCGCAGGGTGCCGCGCACCTGCACGACGGCCGGGGGGGCCTCCACCGCGCGGCTCACTCCGGCATCGTTCACGAGGCTCAGGGCCAGGGGCGGCGTGGCGAGGCTGCCGGTCACGAAGGCCCGCGCCCGGAGGCGCACGCTGGAGGCAATGCCCGAAGGGCCGTCCTCGCGTCGCACGGCGTCCTGGTCGAAGACCTCCAGCGATCCCCAGTCGCGGGGCAGGCGCGGCGCCACGAGGCGCTCGCCGGCCCCGTGGACCAGAGACAGGGTGAGGGTGATGGTATCCCCGACGGTGGGGCTCACGGGCTGGACGAGCCAGCGCGGCGCGTCTTCCGCCGCCGGGTCCGGCGCCTGGGCTCCGGCCAGGCGGGCCAAGGGCCAGAGAAGGGCCAACCCGGCGAGGATCAGGGCGACGGCCGCCAGCCGCAGGGCGCGGCGCGGGGCGACCAGCCGCCGCGGGTCGGCAGGCCGCCTCAACGCCCCCTCCGCAGCCGCAGCGAGCGGCGGTGGAAGAAGGCGGTCAGCGCCGGCGCGTAATCCTCGTCGGTGCGGGCGGCCAGGCGGTCGACGCCCGCTTCGCGCAGGGCCTGCCTGTCTTCGGCCTCCTGGGCGTCGGCCTGGGCGGCCTGCGCGGCCTGCCAGGCGTCGCTGCCGGTGTCCACCAATCGCCGCTGGCCGCTCTCGGCGTCTTCCAGCCACAGGAGGCCGGAGGGAGGCAGATGCTGGTCGAGCGGGTCGCCGAGCTGCACGGCGATGAGGTCGTGCCGCCGCGCCGCGGCGCGCAGGGCTCGACCGATGAGGGACGGGCGCGCCGCGCCCTGGAAATCGCTGATGAGGAAGACGACCGCGCGCCGGTGCAGGAGGTGGCGCAGGGTGTCCAGGGCCAGCACGAGGTCGGTGCCGCGGCCGGCGGGCCTCAGGGCCAGGAGGTCGCGCACGATGCGCAGCACGTGGCGCCGCCCGCGGCGCGCCGGGATGAGGCATTCGACGCGGTCGCTGAAGGCCAGGAGGCCCACCCGATCCTGGTTGCTGGTGGCGGCGAAGGCGAGGACGGCAGCCAGCTCGGCGGCCAGGGCCTGCTTGAAGCGTCCGCGGCTGCCGAAGTCCAGCGAGCCGGAGAGGTCCACGAGCAGCATGACGGTGAGCTCGCGCTCTTCGATGAAGCGCTTGATATGGGGCTCGCCGGTGCGCGCGGTGACGTTCCAGTCGATGCTGCGCACCTCGTCGCCGGGCTGGTAGGGCCGCACTTCCTCGAAGGACATGCCCTGGCCTTTGAACACGGCATGGTAGGCGCCGGCGAAGCTCTCGGCCACGAGGTGGCGGGTGCGGATCTCGATCCGCCGCACCTGGCGCAGCAGCTCCGCGCTGACCGGGCCATGCAGCGCGGGCGGCTCCGGCGGCCGGGGCCGGGGCTGGAGGCGGTCGAGGAAGCGGGCGATCATGCTGGTACGCTCGGCAAGCGACGGGGGCGCGGGGGCCTCACGGGACGTCGACGCGTTCCAGGATGCGGGCCACGAGCTGGTCGCTGGTCAGCTCCTCGGCCTCGGCCTCGAAGCTGGGGATGACGCGGTGGCGGAGGATGTCCGGCGCCAGGTCCTTGACATCCTCGGGGGTCACGTAGGCCCGGCCGCCGAGGAAGGCCCGCGCCCGGGCGGCCTGCACGAGGTAGATGCCGGCGCGCGGCGAGGCTCCGAAGGCGATGAGCGGCGCGAGCTGCGGCAGGCCGTAGTCGGCGGGGCGCCGCGTGGCGGCAACGAGATCGAGGACGTAGTCCTTCACCTTGTCGTCGACGTAGATCTGGCGCACGGACTGCCGCGCCTTGAGGATGGCGTCGGGATGGACGACGGCGCTGACGGCGGGCATCTCGCCGCCGGCGGCGAGGTCGATGATCTGCCGCTCTTCGGGGCGGCTGGGGTAGCCCACGAGCACCTTGAGCATGAAGCGGTCCACCTGGGCTTCGGGCAGGGGGTAGGTGCCCTCCTGCTCGATGGGGTTCTGGGTGGCGAGCACGAGGAAGAGGGGATCGAGCGTGTGGGTGGCGTCGCCGATGGTCACCTGCCGCTCCTGCATGGCCTCCAGGAGGGCGCTCTGCACCTTGGCGGGGGCGCGGTTCACCTCGTCGGCCAGCACGATGCTGGCGAAGATGGGGCCTTTGTGCACCCGGAAGTCCATGGCCGCGGGGTTGTAGATGAGGGTGCCCACGAGGTCGGCCGGCAGAAGGTCGGGGGTGAACTGGATGCGGCTGAAGGGCGCGTCGATGGCGGCGGCCACGGTCTTGACCAGGAGTGTCTTGGCCAGGCCGGGCACGCCCTCCAAAAGGATGTGTCCGTCGGCCAGGAGGGCGATGAGGACACGGTCCACCAGGTGGTCCTGCCCGATGACGGTGCGGCGGATGGCGTCTCTGAGCAGGCCGACGAAACGGCTCTCCTCGCTGACGCGGGCGTTCATGGCTTCGAGGGCGGCAAGGTCCATGGTGGGGATCCTGGAGATGGCGGAGTCGACGGTGGCGCCGCGGGATCGTCCGGCGGCGTAAGGAAGCGAGGATTGTACAACGGCGCGGCGCGGCGGGGTTCCGCGGCGCATGAGGATCCTGTTAGAAGGCCCGTTCCTGCCGTCGCATGGGCGAGCCCGCGGACGCCGCGCCACGGCGCGGGCGACCGCACGCCCGGCCGGAGGTCCGAAAAGCGTCCGATTGTGTTCCGCTCTCGGCACGGTTCGGGCGTCGCCGGGCGCCGGGGCGCCCTATGCTGGCTGCCTCACGTCGAATCGCAACCTGTCTCGGAAAGGAGACCGAACCATGGCTTGGACGCCCAAAGTCGCAACCGCCAGCATCAAGCGGGACCAGCAGCTGCCGCAACTGGTGCGGCCGTCGGTGAAGCTCGTCGAGGAGAACGCCCAGGGCGCTCAGAGGCCGCTCATCGTCAGGTCGCCGGCCCGCGTCTGGTATGCGTTGACCGGCAACGGCGTGACCCACCAAGGCGCGCTGACCCGCAGCGGCAACCGCTACTGGCACAACCCGGTCGCCCTGGACGGCAACTCGATGCGGCTGGTGTTGAAGGTGGTCACGGACAACCCGCATGTGCCGGCGTTCCACGACGGGGACGTGGCTGTCTCGTAGTCGGTCGGTGAGCAGTCTCGACACGTTGGCGACGGGGTGAGGCCCACGCCGCGCCTGTCGCCAGCACCCAACACGAAGGGGAATCAGCATGAAGCAAGTGGCATCCAAAGTACCATCGCGGCCGGATCCCGAGCAACTCGTTGCCCTTCGCCGCGCCCTCGTGGCGCAGGCGCTCATCAATCCCGATGCCGTTGGCAGCGCGCCGGCCGCCCTGCTCAACGAGCCGTCCGGCGACATTGGCGGCAACACCTTTTTCGAAGGCCTCTGCGGCGTGTCGTTCGACCCGGATCACTCCGTCTTGAACGCAGTGGTCGAGGTTCGTCAGGCCTATGGCTACATGGGCGGGCCGTGTGAAAGAGGTTCCACCGAGTACCTGCGCTTCTTCGTCGACTGGCTGAACGACGGGAATTGGGATGACCAAGGAGCGGTGGGGCTGACGGTTCATGATCTACCGGACCGTCACGATTGCCGCGAGCAGCTGAACAAGCCGATCGCCTTTGCGGTGGCGCTCAAGATCGATCCTCGCCATCAATGCTGCGACCGGCCGCTGCTCCCCAGAGTGCGCGCCATACTCTCCTGGCAACTGGTTCCGCCGCCGAACACACCCGACCACATTCCGGTCTGGGGGGAATCTCGGGAATGCACGGTCCAGATGCCCGTTCGAGACTGTAGCCTGACGCACTTGCCCCAAGATCTGCCGACCGTTCCCGGCCAGGAAATCCCCGCCGACCTGGACCTTGAGTTCCCTCCGGTTCCCGTTCCACCACCTTTTCCTCCTGGCCCGCTTCCTTGGCCACCCTTCCCCCCCCAGCCCTGGCCCTGCCCGCCGGGCCCCGGCCCGGATCCCGTGCCGCTGGGCGAACTCCTTCGGCGCTACAAAGGCGACGGTCGCCAGGCGAAGCCGATCCCGCCGTACCGCGCCGGCTTCAGCCAGTTGGCGCGGGCCAAGGGCAACCCCGCGATGGCGCAGAAAGGATTGCGGCATTGGCAGTCGTTGGGCTTGGACTGGAGCCAAGCCGCCACCCAACTCATCGACACGACCTGGAACACCGCCTTCGAGTCGTTGTGTTGCGTGGGTTGGGATTCCAAGCATTGGCACCTTTTGGCCCAGGTCGAAGTGAAGCTGCCGTGGGGCTATTCC
>JBGAUA010000055.1:0-416 GCA_044228875.1 Anaerolineae bacterium | reverse complement strand
TTCCGGTGACCTTTGCGAGGCCGGGTCGACGGAATACGTGGCCTTCTGGCTGGACGAAAACGAGACGTGTGACTGGACCTTCCTGGACGTCGTGAAGCTGTCGGTGCATGACATCAGCCGCGACCAGGCATCGAGCATCTGCTACAGCGCCCGCTTGCCCTGGAAACTGAGCTGGTCGAAGTGCAATGAAGCTCGCACGGCCAAGGTCCGGGCGGTGCTTTCCTGGGAAGTGCCGCCGTCAACTGTGGACCCGTACGCCCCGGTGCATTGGGGCGATGTCGCCGAGGTGACGATCCAGCCACCGACGTATCGCACTTCCCACGTCAAGCTGAACGCCTAGCCTCAGGTTCTGATCGGTCTGACGCAAGCAAGGCCGCCCCGAAGCTGATCCAGCTCGGGGCGGCCTTGCTTGGTCT
>JBGAUA010000054.1:9427-20083 GCA_044228875.1 Anaerolineae bacterium | reverse complement strand
TCGAGGTCGGCGGAACTCAGCACCCGCAACCTGTCACCATGGACCCTGGCAACGGCGGTTCCATCGTCGAGGAAGAAGTCGAAGCCGTGCTGCTCTCGCAGCACAGGATTCCAGTATGTCCACTTCCCATGCATGAATGTGCCGACCTGTTCCTTTTCGTAGACGCCGGTGTGGTACCAGGCGCTACGCAGCCCGGTCAAGGGCGCACGCAAGCGGATACCATGCCCCTGAATGGTCCCTACGACGCGGACGATTTCTCCATCGTCGCCGCCGACAAGCCTCGTAACCGGCACGGAAACCAGCCGCTTCATCAGCGGCTTCATCCGCAACCGCCGCCAGGCAATCCAGACCAGGGTTGCAGCGATGAAGCCGGCACCGAGCAGGTTCTGCAGCTCGGTGTCGCTCAATCCCATCACTCCCCCGCCACCGTCACCATCCCGCCCGCGCTGCGCCCGAAGACCTCCGGGAAGTACATCTCCTCCGCCCGCGCCGGGGCGACGAGGAAGTTGCCCGCCAGCTGGGCGCGGATCATGTAGGTGAGCTCGTAGACGCCCGCCGGGAGCTCGGTGGCGAAGAAGACCGCCTTGTGGTCCAGCAGCTGCGAATCCACCCACCAGCTCCACCAGGAGCGCTCCCACCAGGGCAGCTCGGAGGGATCCTTGCCGTCCTCGCGGACCTCCTCCATCTGCGCGCCCTGGGCGGCGGCGCTGGCCGTCTTCAGGCTGCTGTCGATGATCTCGAAGCCCGCGGGGATGGGGTCTTCCACCGCCACGTAGTCGCGCCGCTCGTCGCAGATGACCGTCAGCTTCACCTGGGCCACGTCGCCGATCTTGAAGCTGTCCACGGCCTTGACGCCGGGCTTCAAGGTCGCGGGGTCCGCCAGCAGGTACTGCCGCCCGATGACGATGCCACGCGCCACCGGCTCCGCCTTGTCCGCCGGGGTATACAGGCGCAGGTGAGCGTCGTAGTAGACCAGGCCTTCACCCTCGCGGCGGATGGTCAGGGGGTTGGTCTGCCCGGCCTTCAGGTCCGCCGCCGCTGCCCGCAAGGTCACCGACTGGTCCACGCTCTGGGAGGTCACCGATCCCTGGCCCAGCTCGGACTGATTGAGGGTGACCGTGTAGCGGTAGTCAGCCTTCAGCTCGCCCGTGGCCGCCATGGCCTCCGTCAGGCCCAACACCGCCCAGGCCGTCTCCTGCGTCGTGTCCCAATGGCCCTCGCGGCGCTGGGTCATCAGCCAGCGGATGGCGCCCGGCAGGTTGACGTTGCCCGGATCCAGCCGGCTCAGGGCCAGGACGGCGATCGCCGTCGTACGGGTGTCGCTGCCCATCGTTCGCGCATCCCGCTGGCTCTCCGTCCAGCTGGCGCCCGTCGCGCTCACCTGCGCCGCGCCGCCCAGGTCGGCCAGCAGGCCCTGCACCCGCTCCGCCTGCTCCGGACCGCCGGCCTTGTCCAGGGCCAGGGCCAGGAAGGCGCGACCGAAGTGGCTCATCTGCGTCCGCCGGTCGTAGAGCGTCAGCACGCGGCTGACCGGCACCGCGTCAGCCTGCGCCAGCACCCAGAGCGTGTAGGCGCGCTCGTTGGGGTCCGATGGCGACAGGGCGTCCATGGGGCGGTCCAGGTCGTCCAGCAGGAAGGCCGCCGCGCGCTCCAGCGCGTCCGGGCGAGCCGCAAAGCCGGCTTCGCGGGCCAGCTGCAGGCCGTGCAGGGCGTAGGCCGTCAGCCAGGGCCGGCTGTCGCCGGACCACCAACCCCAGCCGCCGTCGGCATTCTGCAAGGTATAGAGGCGCTGCAGCTGTAGCGGCAGCGCCGATTCCAGACCCGCGCGGACCTCGTCCAGCCGCACGCCGCCCAGGTCCAGCCGCTTGAGCGCCAGGTAGGTGGCCACGTTGGGCAGGAACTTGCTGGTCGTCTGCTCGCTGCAGTCGTAGGGGTAGCCCTCAAGCCAGGTCAGGCTGCCGACCACCGCCGCGGCCAGGGACGGGCTCAGGTCCACCGTCAGTTCGCTCCGCGTGGCATCCGCATCCGCCGGCAGCTTGATCTGCTCGGTCAACTCGTCCTGATCGGCCGCCAGTCGGCCCGCCGTCGCGACGATCTGCGGCGCCGCGAAGGCATAGACCGGCAGGGTCAGCTCGGCGGCGTCGCTGTAGCCGTCGCCGTCCGCGGCCATGCGCACCGTGGCCGCGCCCAGGGCCTCCGGCGCGCTGCCCGGCAGCAGGCCCTCGCGTGGCACCGTGGCCTGCCACACCACCTTGGCCGCTCCGCCGGCAGGCACGGTCAGCGCCTGCGGCTCGATGCTGGCCAGCTTGAGGCCCTTCGCCGTAGCCGCCACCTTCACGTCTACGTCCTTGTCCGTGCGGTTGTTGACCACCGTTTCCAGCTGCACCGTGTCGCCCACCACCAGGAAGCGCGGTAGCACCGGGCGGACGAGGACGGCCAGGGTGCTGGTGATCTCGTTTTCAGCGGCGCCGACGATCGTGCTGGCGCCGGTGACGCCCCGCGCGCTGAGGCTCCAGGTGGTCAGGTTGTCCGGCAGGTCCACCGTCACCTGCGCCTTGCCGTCCTCGCCCGTGACCACCGCGGCGTTCCAGTAGGCCGTGTCGCGGAATAGGCGGCGCACGGTGCCGGATTCGGTCAGACCGCCGCCGCCGCCCTTCTTCTCCGCCGGCAGCTGCTGGTTGCGGCGATCGGCGGATTCGGTCAGCGACGCGGAGGTGGCAATGCCCAGCATGCGCTGGCCGTAGAAGGCATCGATCAAGGGCGTCGCGCTGTCGTCGGCCAGGGCCAGCAGCGCCTTGTCCACCAGGGCCAGCGAGAGCTCGGCCTGCGCCGGCCGGCCGGCATGGTCCTTGACCGCGATGGCATAGCGCACCTTCTCGCGAGGCGCATAGTCCGGCTTGTCCGGCCGCACCTGGATGTCCAGCTGCTTCTCGCCGGTGGAGACCATCAGGTTGGTGTAGCCCAGGCGCAGCTGTGGCAAGGGGCTGTCGGGCCCAATGCCCTTGACCAGCACCACCGACACGTAGACGTTGGGCGCGTAGTCCGAGCGGATGGGCACGCGGATCGTCTCGCTGTTGCCGGCGAGCGTCACCCGACGCACATCGCGGATGCTGCCGCGCTCGACGGTCACCAGGGCCTGAGCGCCGGCGAAGGGCGCCGGGATCAGGATCTCGGCCGTCTCCCCCGGCGCGTATTCCTTCTTGTCGGCCACCAGCGCGATGCGGTCGTTGTTCTCCTGGCGCCAGTTGATGGTGCCCCCGCCACCGCTGATCCAGGCGTAGGTGGCCGAGCGCGCCGCGTTGCCGTTCTTGTCCTTGGCCGTGGCCACCAGACGGTGGACGCCGCCGGTCTTGGGGGTGAAGGACGCCGTTGCCCGACCCTCGGCATCGGTGGTCACCCGGCTCTTGGTCACCAGGGTGTCGGTGTAATGGCTGGTCCAGTAGAACTCGCCGTCCTCGCGCTTCTCCTGGACCGAATACCAGCTGCGCTGATAGAAGGCCAGGTCTACCTTGCCGCCGGCCACCGGATGGCTGGCGGGATCCAGGGCGATGACGTTGAAGGCCAGGGGTTCCCCCGCCTTGCCGATGTATTCCCGAGGCTGCAGCCCCAGGTACAGCTCGCTCTTGTGGACTACCGCCGAGCCGCGCACGGCGACCACCTGGTGGCTAGGATCGGTGATCTCGGCCTCCACGGTGAACACCTGGCTGAGCGGCTGCTCGCTGACATCCGCCGCGATCTGGAAGTCAAAATGTCCTTCGGCGTCGGTCCGTCCTTCGCCCGAGCTGGCCACCTCGCCCTGGGCGTCGTTGAAGCGTTCCTCGATCAGGTCGTAGTCGATGAAGTCCCACCAACCCTCCAAGCCCTCGGGGCTGAAGAAGTAGTCGTCGCGGATCAGGCGCCAGGTCGCCGCAGCGCCCGCGACCGGGCCGCCGAAGTAGTAGCTGGCCGAGGCCTCGGCGCGGACCGTCTCACCCTGCCGATAGTCGGGCTTGTCCGTGGCCACATCCACCTGGTATTCCGGCTTGCGGTAGGCCGCCACGCGGAAGGAGGCGGAGGCGACGGTCTCGCGGTTTTCGTCCGCCGGCGAGCGGCCGGCCTGCGTCCCGGCCACCGCCAGCTCGATCTCGTAGCCTCCGAGCCGAGCGGCCGGCGAGAGGTCCACCTGCCCGTTGACTGTTCCGTAGGCCGAAACCGGCAGATCGGTCTCCAGCAGCGTTTCCCGCTCCGGATCGCGAACGGTGGCGTGCACCGTCTTGATGTCGGGCAAGCGGTAGACCGCGTCTTCGTCGGCGCGCAGGACGCCGCGGAAGAAGACGGTCTGCCCGGCGCGGTAGACGGGACGGTCGGTGTAGGCGGCAGCCACGTAGGGGCGCACGGTGGGGTCATAGCCGAAGTTGAAGGCGTAGGGGTCGATGCCGTCGCTCCAGTCGGAGCTGGCGGCGGCGACGACGCGGCCACCGTCCTCGCTGACGGCGAGGATGGGCTCCCAAGGGTTGACCGTGGCGGCCAGAGGCAAGCGGAGAACGCCATCGGCATCGGTCCGGCCGCCGGCCAGGACCTGTGGTCGCGGCTCCGCCGCATCCTCTCCGTCCCCGCCATCCGGAACACCCATGACCTCGACGGCCAGGCCGCTCACCGGCTGGCCGCTGCGCAGATCGGTGGCCCAGATCAATGCCTCCTCATGGGCGCGCTTGACCGTGAGGTTGACGTGGGTGACCAGCATCAAGGTCCGCTGGGGCTCCCCCTCCCGGTCGAGGCGCAGCTCGTAGAGCCCGGGGTCCAGCAGGCCGCCGGGCGCGGTGCCGAGGGTGGTGGACACGCGGCGAAAGCTGTTCAGGGTCGCCGTGCTGTCCACCGACCAGCCGCGGACCCGGTCCGTCGCGGCCGGCTCATAGGACCCGCGCAGGCTCCAGCGGTCGTCGTCAAGGGACAAGGCCACCAGGTCCGACCGCGACACGCGGGACAGCGTGAGCTCGACCGTCGCCGTGTTGACGGCATCGAGATAGGCCACCTGCGGGGTGAAGGCGTTGTAGACGCTGAAGGGTCCGGTGGTCTTCAGGTAGACGGTCGGCGCGATGGCCGCCACGGAGAAGCCGAGAACGGTGTCGTCGCCCAGAGTATCGCCCCAGCGCGAGCGCGAGCCGGCGCTGATGGTCACCGTGTAGGCCTGGGAGGCCAACCAGCCGCCGTCGATGCGCACGGTGCGGTCGTCATCGTCCCAGTACTGCGTCTGATGGGTGATGGTGGGCTGCAGGGTGACCGTCACGCCCTTGCGATCCATGGGGGTGTTGAAGTGCAGCTCCATGGCGTTGTGGTCTCGGAACCAGGTGGAGGACCGGGCGCCGTCCGCCGGCGTGGAAGCCACGAGCTCCGGCAGCGGCGCCACGTCGAAGCGCCAGGCGTGAGCCGCCTCGGTCGCCGCGGCGCCTGACGCCGCCCGGGCGCCAGCAGCTACCTCGGCGACATAGGCCTGTCCGCGCTCGAGCGCCGCCGCCGGCGTGAACACCATGTCGCGGCCGACCCAGCGGACGTCGCCGCGCACGGCCTCGCCCAGGCCCTCCGCCGGGCGCAGGCTGAAGGCCTTCTCGGCCGACCCGCGGTCCATGGACGTGCTGAAGGTCACCGTCAGCGGCCCGCGCGGCGCAACATCCACCATGCCCTCCTCGGGGTAGGTGCCCGCCACTCCCGGCGCGGTGGTGTTGAAGCCGAAGGACGCCGCCTGCGCCAGCGAGCCTCCCAGGACATCGCTCAGTCCGGGGTCTACCTTTACCGTGTAACGGGTGGCCGCGGCCAGGTCCGCCTTGGGGCTGAAGACCCAGGTGGCGCTGTTCAGCCAGGACCCCTCGCCTGCCGTCTTCGGCTCGATCGTCGCCGCTGACGGCAGGTCGTCCTGGTCCTCCACGGCTGTGAGCGGCACCACCGGATGGTTGAACTGGACGACGATGCGCGTCTCGTCCTTGCCGACCGCCACCCCTTGGGCTCCGTCGCTCGGCTGCGTCTGCACCACCTTGAGCGGCGTCCCCGCCGCGGCGAAGACCGGCATCGCCGCCAGACCAGCGCCGCGGGCCGGCAACGCCGGGCGTGACGCGGCCGTGATGCCGAGGTCACCCGCCGCGGCCGGCGGCTCCACGGTGGGCTTACGGCGGCAGCCGGCGAGCGGAAGCAGAGCGCCGGCGACCACGACGAAGGCCGCGAGAAGGTGAAGGGAGGGGCTGCGAGAGATGGTCACGGGAGCCATGGCTTTGTCCTTGCGCGATTCGAAGGGATCCGGTCTCGACGGGACCGGCGGGAGCTGCGGCGGCCAAGGGAGCGTCGACGGTTCATCGCCCCGCTACTTCCTTGACCACCCTGAAGGGCACCGTCGCGCTCGTCAGCGCGCGACCGTCGACGGCGCGCGCCTCGGCCCGGGCCTCGTGGGCCCCGACGGCGATGGTCCAGGACGCGCGGTAGGGCGGACGGCTCAGGGTGGCGACCCGTCGGTTGTCGACGATGAACGCCACCTCGGCGATGTCGATGCTTCCGTCGAGCTGGGCGACTAGGGCGATGCGCTGCTGATCGGCGGGGATCCGCGGCGAGACGGCGAAGGTGCTGTTCGCGGCCGGCTGGCTGACCCACAGCCCCGGCGGTGGAACTGCGGCTCCGGTGAGGGCGGAGACGACCACCGCCGCATCGCCGGCTCCGTCGGTCGCGTGGGGCACCGATTCGCTCCCCCGGTCCGCCACGCGCTCACCGCGGCAGGTCCGGCGCGGCGCCTCAGGAATGCCCATGGCCCGTCCCCAGTCCGCGGCAGCCGGCGGCAACAGGCGGAAGACGCGCCTGATTCTAGTCCCGTCGCAGCCCTCGGCCCAGGCCAGTCCGGTTGACCGCTGGATGTCCACGGCCGTGTAGGATCGATCGAGCGTGCGCGGCTCCGTGCCGGCGATGAACCACTCCATGGCGCGGCTCGGGCAATCCTCGGTCGGCAGCAGGCCGCCGGCCACGCAGACCTCGAGGCGCTTCAGGCCTTCGGGACGAGGGAAGTCCCGCGCCGGCCGGCCGCGATGGGCCTCCTCCATGAAGTCATGCCAGATCGGGCCGGCGCCGGTGATGCCCGAGACATGCGCCATCGGGCTGTTGTCGGCGTTGCCCACCCAGACGCCCGTGACCAGATCCGGAGTGTAGCCCACCGTCCAGTTGTCCCGAAAGTCGGTGGTGGTCCCCGTCTTGGCCGCCGCCGGCCGGCCCAGGGCCAGCACCGAGCCTTCGCCAAAGGCCGGTAGCCGCGCCCGGTCGTCGGCCAGGATGTCGGTGATCAGGAAGGCCACCTGGGGCGCGATGACCGGTGCCGCGCTCACGCTGCGCCGCTCCCGCAGCGGGACCAGACCGGCACCGTCGGCGGCGGCGGCATCGCGCCAGGCCTCCGCGTCCAGCACCGCCAGCACCGGCTCGGGCCGGACACGGTGGCCGCCGTTGGCCAGCGCGCCGTAGGCCGCCGCCAGCTCCAGCAGCCGCACGTCGCCTCCGCCGAGGGTCAGGGCCAGGCCGAAGCGCCCCCGATCACCCAGGCTGCCGATGCCCAGGGCCGCGGCGGTGTCCAGGGCGGCATCGACGCCGACGGCCTCGAGCACCTTGACCGCCACCATGTTGGACGAGGTGGCCAGAGCCCGTCGCAGGGAGACCGGCCCATGCCACTTGCGGTCGTAGTTCTGGGGGCGGTAGGGCTCGTGCTCCCGGGTCTGGAAGCTGGTGGGCACGTCGGAGATCACGGTGGCCGGGGTGAAGGGCAGGGACGCCTCGACCGGGCGACCGGCCTCCCGGGGGCCGCCGCCCCGGCGCCCGGGGTCGAAAGCCGCGGCATAGGTGATGGGCTTGAAGGCCGAACCCGGCTGGCGGAGGGCGAGGGCCACGTTGACCGCGCCGTCGATGGCGACGTCATCGTAATCGGCGCTGCCGACCATCGCCAGCACCTGGCCCGACCGGGGCTCGATGGCCACCAGAGCGGCGTCGGTGGCACGGTGGTCCGGCTTGCCCGGTTCACGGCGTTGAAGCTCCGCCATCCGTCGGCGCACAACGGCCTCGGCCCTCCGCTGGAGGGTCAGGTCCAGGCTGGTCAACACCTGCAGGCCGCCACGGCGGACGGCGTCGGCGCCGCGCTCCGCTTCCAGGCGGCTGAGCACCCAGCTGACAAAGTGCGGCGCCGTAAGCGGGCCCCCTTGGGGATGGAAGTGGAGGCGCTCGACGCGCGCCTGCTCGGCTGAGCGAGCGTCGATGAAGCCGGCCTTGACCATCAGGCCGAGCACCACCGCCTGGCGCGCCCGGGCCGCGTCGATGTCCACCAGAGGGTTGCTGGTGGCCGGCGACTGGATCAACCCGGCGAGCAGCGCCGACTCGGCCAGGTCCAGCTCCCGCGCCGGTTTGCCGAAATAGGTCCGCGCGGCCGCCTCGACACCGTAGGCCAGCTGGCCGAAGTAGACCTCGCTGAGGTACATCGCCAGGATGTCGTCCTTGGTGTAGACCTCCGTGATCCTGAGCGCCAGGACCATCTCACGCAGCTTGCGCCGCAACGAACGCTGGGCACGCTCTTCGCGGGACAGCAAGAGCTGGCGGGCCAGCTGTTGGGTGATCGTGCTGCCGCCCGAAACGATGCGCCGTTCGCGCGCCATCTGCAGCGCCGCGCGCGCCAGGCCGCGGGCGTCCACCCCCGGGTTGGCGTAGAAGCCGGCGTCCTCCACGGCGATCACCGCCTGGGCGAGCTGCTCGGGCAAGGCTTCCAGGCGCACTCGGGTGCGGCGGCCGGCGTCCGGGTCGAGGACCTCGAAGAGCAGGATACCGCGCCGATCGTAGAGTTTGGTGCTGTCGGGCGAGCCGCGCGCGACCAGCGCGTCGGGGCCGGGCAGGTCGGCCAACAGCCACCAGGCGCCGAAGGCCAAGGCGACCAGGATGGCCCCTGTCGCCATGGCGAAGGCAGGCCTCCGGCGGATCGCTCCGAACGGACCCACCCCGCCCGGACGCCGGCTCAGCGAGGGGACAGGCGTCGCGGATCCCCGTGGCGGCGCCATCTCCGCCTAACTCCCATCCACGCCGTCTCCCGGCAGCCAACCGCGCGTCGTCAACCGTTCCAACAGGTCCAGCACCCCGCCGCGCCCCGAATGGGTGAGCAGCAGCAGGAGATCGCCGGGCCGCCCCCAAGCCAAGGCGGCGCGGGTGGCGGCCAGGTCGTCGGGGGCCAGCTCGATGGCCTCGTCCGGCAGGCCCAGTCGCCGCAGTTCGTCGGCCAGGAGGGCCGACACCTCCCCCGGTTGCCGCCCGCGCAGATGCTTGGGCAACTCCTTGACCACCACCCGCTGAGGGTGCATGGTCATCGCCAGCTGCGAGAGCTCGCGGATGGCCGCGTCGGAGCGGTCGCCGGCCTGGCCGATGGTCACCAGTCGGCGCGATGCCGACAGATGGGCCACGGTGTCCAGGGCGGCGCGCATGCCATGCGGGTTGTGGGCATAATCGACGATGACGGTGACGCCGCCCAGGTCGAAACGGTTCATGCGGCCCGGGTTGGTGTCGGGGCGGTTCTCGAAGCTGGTCAAGCCGGCGCGCACCGCCGCGAGCGGCAATTCCAGAGAACATCCCACTGCCGCCGCACAGAGGGCGTTGGCGATGTTGTAGCGCGCCGCGCCGCCCAGGGCGATGGGCACTTCGTCGACCATGGCGATCAGCTCCGCGGGAAGCCCGCCGCGGCGAAGGACCAGCTGCAGTCCCTCCAGCACGCAGGCGCGGCCGCCTCCCGCCAGGTGGGCGGCCATCACCGGCGCCAGAGGATCAAGGCCGAAGTAGGTGATCGGCTGTGGCAATGCTGCCGCCCGCGCGCAGCAGAGCGGGTCATCGGCGTTGATGACCAGTTCGCGCGCCACCCGCGCCGCCACGAACTTGACATCGGCCAACGCCGCCAGGTCCGCGACGCCGAAGTCGTCGAGGTGGTCCTCGGCGATGTTGGTGATCGCCGCCACATCCGCCTGATCGACGCCGAGGCCGCGGCGCAGCAAGCCGCCGCGGGCCGTCTCCAGGATGCCCAGGGTGGGGCGCGGGTCGGCCAAGGCCATCCTGGCCCCGCCGGGACCGCTCCAGTCGCCGCGATCCAGCACCTCGCCCGCCGCTTTCACCCATTCGGTGGTCGACAAGCCCACCACCTTCCCCGCTGCCTCGGCCATGGCCGCCACCAGTCGCGCGGTGGTTGACTTGCCGTTGGTGCCGGTGATCAGGACGACGGGGATGTCGTGCAGGGCGGACCAGTCCACGGCATCCACCGCAGGCAGATCGGCTTGCGGCCAGCTGCGCGACCCGGAACCCATGCCCACGGTCACCTTGTCGCCATCGGCGCGCAGGGACAAGCCGCGCGCGGCGGCGGCGGCCTTCAGGGCCACGAGCGCGGGGTTGGACTCCGCGGCGATCTTCGCCCGCAGATGCGCCACCACAGCCGTCTCGGGCTCCGGAAGACCATCGGCCAGGCGGTGCCAGGCCTGTTCGGCCAGCTCAACGGCGCTGTAGAGCCCGTCGATGGGCGCCGTCAGGGCGACGCTGAAGCCGCCGGCGCCTCGGCGCACGGCGGTGGGGGGGGGGGGCCCCCCCCCCGCGGCCCCCACCAGGGGGGCCCGGCGCGCGCCACCGGCCCAGGGCGCCGCCACC
>JBGAUA010000054.1:0-9417 GCA_044228875.1 Anaerolineae bacterium | reverse complement strand
GCGAGACTTACCAGCCGTAGCAATTGTTGCCGCACGTCGGCCCCAGCCTGATCGGCGTCGTCGAGCAAAAGCGCCGTCGCGCCGTCGGCGCCCCAACCCACGGCGTCCAACAGCTGTCGCGCCGAGCGCTCCCACGCGGCGATCGCCGCGTCCACGGTGGCCGCGTCCATGCCCGCCGGCACGGAGACATCGAGGATGGCACCCGGATGGTCCCAGATCAGGTTCGGGCCGGTGAGACGGCGGCTGTCCAGGAGTTGCATGGTGGCGTCCTCGTTGACGGCGGTGGTGCGCAGGGGAAGCCTGCGCTTCCGGCGGAGTGTATGGACCTTTGTTCAAATGGCAAGGCCTCTGGCGGCTTCACCGCGCGAAGCCGCCTGCATCCTCTGCCCAGCCGGACCGGCTCCCCGTCAGTCGGCTTCCTCCTGCTCCGCCGGCAGCCACACGCCGCGATCGTCGCGGATGAGCTTCTTGCGGTCGCGGGCCGTGAGCCGGGGCGCTTCCTCCGGCTCGAACGGCATCGCCGCCGGCGCCAGTTCGGAACGCGGTGTGTCGGCGTCGGGAGCGAAGTAGATGATCTGCTTCCAGGTGCGGCTGACCTTGTCGCCGAAGATGAGGAGCAGGTCGCCGGCCTCGGCGCGGCGGAGGGCCGTCTCCACCGCTTCCTGCTCGTCGGGGATCACCTCGATGGCTTCAGCCGCCACGCCGCCTTCCATGAGCGTCGCGGCCAGGAGGCGCGGCACCTCGTCAGGGCCGCGGCCGCGCGGGTTGTCGTCGCGGCGGCAGATGTAGCGGTCGAAGTGCCCGGCGCAGCGCATGGCGATGTCGCGGATGTCCTCGTCGCGCCGGTCGCCTGGCGCGGCCAGGACGACGACCCGGCGGCCGGTCACGTCCAGGCGCTCGGCCAGCTGCACCATGGCCTTGATCGCCGCGGCGTTGTGGCCGTAGTCGAGGATCACCTTGAAGGGATGCTCGTCAAAGACGTTCATCCTGCCGGGCGCCTGGTAGAAGGTCATGTCGAAGGTGCGCAGGCCCTGGCGGATGTTGTCGAGGCTGGCGCCCAGGCTGAAGGCGGTGGCCGCCGCGAACATCGCGTTCTGCACGTTGTGCGCCGCACGGCCCTCGAGCGTGGCCGGGATCAGGTGCGTCCAGAGCAGCGGGATATGGGCGCCCGCATCGAAGAGGGTGATCATGTGGCCGTTGATGCCTTCTTCGAGCACCACCGCCCGGCCCCCGGACTGGATATGCTCCTTCACCAGGGGGTGGCGGGTGTCCATGGTCACGTAGCAGATGCGCTCGGCGTCGGTATGGGCCGCCATCTTCAGGCAGAGCGGGTCGTCGGCGTTGAGGACGGCCGTGCCTCGCGCCACCTCCACCACGACGCGCTTCACCTTGGCCAGCTGTTCCAGGGTCTCGATGCCGCCGAGCCCCAGGTGGTCCGACTGCACGTTGAGGACCACGCCCACGTCGGCGTAGCGGAAGCCCAACCCGCTGCGCACCAGGCCGCCCCGGGCGGTCTCCAGCACGGCGGCGTCCACCAAGGGGTCGCGCAGGACCATGCGCGCCGACGCGGGGCCGGTCATGTCCCCGGACACGGTCAGGCGGCCGTCGATGTACACCCCGTCGGTCGTGGTCATGCCCACCCGGTGACCGGCCATCTTCAGGATGTGCGCGGTCATCCGCGCCGTGGTGGTCTTGCCGTTGGTGCCGGTGATGGCCGCCACGGGGATGCGCGCCGGCGTGCCGGGGGGGAAGAGCATGTCCATCACCGGTCCGGCCACGTCGCGCGGCGTGCCCTCGCTGGGGGCGATGTGCATGCGGAAGCCCGGCGCGGCGTTCACCTCGCAGATGGCCCCGCCGGTCTCCAGGTAGCTCCGAGCGATGTCGGTCGTCAGGAAGTCGACCCCGCCGACGTCCAGGCCGATGGCCCGCACGGCGCGCACGGCCATGTCGCGGTTGTCGGGATGGATGATGTCGGTCACGTCGACGGCGGTGCCGCCGGTGGAGAGGTTGGCGGTGGAGCGCAGGTACACCATCTCGCCTGCTGCAGGAACGGTGGCGCGTCCATAGCCCTTCAGGGCCAGCACCCGCTCCGCCTGCTCGTCGAACTCCAGGCGGGTCAGCACCTTCTCGTGGCCCACGCCGCGGCGCGGATCCTGGTTGACCGCGTCCAACAGGGCCTCGATGCTGTGCTCCCCGTCGCCCACCACGTGGCCGGGCACCCGCTTGCTGGCGGCCACGAGTTCGCCGTTGACCACGAGCAGGCGGTGGTCAAGGCCCGCGATGTAGCTTTCCACCACCACGCCTCGGCTGTGCTGGCGCGCCTGATGGAAGGCGCTCACCACCTCGGGCGCTGTCGTCAGGTCGATGGCCACGCCCCGCCCGTGGTTGGCGTTCAGGGGCTTGACGACGACGGGGAATCCGATGCGCCGCGCCGCGCGCACGGCCTCGTCCTCACCGTAGACGAGATCCTGGCGCGGCACGGGCAGGCCAAGGTCGGCCAGCAGGCGGTTGGTCTCCTCCTTGTCCGATGCCAGGTCGGTGGCGATCTGCCGGGTCTGGCTGGTCACGGTGGCCTGGATGCGCTGGCTGAAGGTGCCGTAGCCCAGTTGGATGAGGCTGTAGCGGTTGAGGCGCAGCCAGGGAATGCCCCGCGCTTCGGCGGCGCGCACCAGGCTCGCCGTGGACGGGCCGAGGGCCAGCTTCTGGGCGGCCTTGATGAACTCGGTCCGCGTGGCGTCCCAGTCCAGCGGCTCGGGATCGGCCTCCGGCGGCCGCAGTTCCGGCGGCAGGAGATGGTGCAACAGGCGGATGGCCAGGCGACCGGCCTCTACGCCCACCTCCTCCTGCTCGTACTGGTAGACGACGTTGTACTCACCGTGCGCGCCCGTTCCCCGCGTCTTGCCGAAGGTCACTGTGGCCCCGGCCATGTTCTGCAGCTCGATGGCCACATGCTCCATCACATGCCCCAGCCAGGTGCCCTCGCCTTCGCGCAGGCGACGCAGGAACCCGCCGGGCTCGCCGTAGGAGCAGCCATGCTCATGCAACCCCGGGAGCATCGCCACGAGGGGCTCGTGGAAGGCGGGCCCCAGGCGTCCGCTGGGCCAGTCCTCGAGCGCTCCGAGGTCGATGGTCAGGCGGATGACGGGAAAGAGGGCATAGAGGTTGGGTCCGACGTAGGTGCTCTGGCTCACGATGCGCAAGGCGGGAGTCTCCTTGGTGAGGACGCGGTTGCGAGGTCTGCGGGTCGGGGACGATCGGTCGCGACGGTCGTGCGGCGCCCGATTATAATGTGTCGGGCAAGGAGGCCGGTCCGCAGGGAGCGGAGTCGCTCGCCGGTCCCCGCCGTGTACGGGCTTGTCGAGGGAGGGGCCGGCCGCGCCGTCAGTCCCGTTCCGGCGCGAAGGCCCGCAAGCCCCGCAGATCGAAGCGCCCGCCGGCCGCCAGTACGTGCAACCGGATGCCCAGCACCGTCACCGGATCGTTGGGGTTGGCGCTGTCCATGCTGGTGTAGGAGACTTCCGTCGGGTCGACCACCGTGATCGCCCCGCTGCCCCGCACCGTCAGCATCTCATCGGCGTCGATGAAGGCCGCGGTGTCCTCGTCCAGGCCGATGCCGATCTTGCTGGGGTTGTAGGCCAGGGCCGTGAGCAGGCGGCCGAGGCGATCCCGCTGGCGGAAGTGCTGGTCGATGATCGCCCGCTCCGTGAAGCCCAGGCCCGGGGCCAGGGTGACCATGGCCGCATGCGGCGTGCCCCCCTCGTCGCCATAGGCGATCATGTGCTCCGAGAGAATGGCCGCCCCCGCCGAGGTACCCGCGATGTGCAGGCCATCGTCGTGGTTGCGGTGACGCAGCAGACGGATGGCCGGCGTGCCGCCGAGGGTCGTGGAGAGCCGCAGCTGGTTGCCGCCGGTCAAGAAGACGCCGGTGGCGCTTCGCAGCGCCGCCAGCCACTGTTCCTGCGCGCAGTCGTCGCGGTCGAAGAACGGGACCACAGTGGCCGCCCCGGCGCCCAGCCCTTCGAAGATGCGGCGGTAGCGCGGCCCCGTGCTGACCATGCGGCTGGCCGTCGGGATGATGGCGATGCGCGCCGCCGAGCCGCCGCAGAGGTCGACGAAGCGTTTGAGTATGGCCGGGTCGCGGAACTTCTCCTCCGCGCCGCCGATGGGGATCACGTAGCCGCGTGCCAAGCATGCTCTCCTTAGAACAGTCGGGGGGCCAGGGGCCGGATGCACTCAGGCTTCGAAGCGCCCGAGGGCTCGAGTCCGTCCGTCGGCCAGCATCCGGCGGCCGGCGGCCCACAGATGGACCACCCGCAGATCGCCGTCCAAGGCCAGCAGGTCGGCGTCCATGCCCACGCCGATGCGCCCCTTGCCCGGCAAGCGCCAATGCCGGGCGACATTGGCGGTGACCGGAGGCAGCGCCTCCGCGAGTGGGACGCCCAGGCGCAGCAGGTCGCGCAGGCAGGCCAGGAGGCTGCTGGACCGGCCCACGTCCATGTGCGCCACCCGCCCTTCAACGTCGAAGCGCGGCAGGCATCCGCCGCAATCGCTGGATATGGTGAGCCGCTCTGGTGGGAGGGCGCGGTCGCGGTAGCGGATGAAGGCGTCGGCGGCGGACAAGCCGTCGCCGTCCTCGTCGCCTTCGACCGCCGTCAGGTCGATGACCCCGCCGGCGGCCGCATGGGCCATCGCCTCCTCGAAGAGGCCGGCGCGGCGGTTGACATGCGTGGGATGAAAGACCCGCGGTGGCAACTCCGAGATCGCCAAAGCCTCGCGCACCAGGTCCAGGCCCCGCTCGCCGTCGCCCATGTGAAGGTGGAGCGCCCCGCCCTTGCCCGTCATCAGCCCGGCCACGTGCACCTCAGCAGCCAGGCGCAGCAGCTCGTCCCGCGTCGGCTGGCTGGAACGGTGGTCCGACAGGGCCAACTCGCCCAGGCCGATGATGCGGTCCACGTGCACGATGTCCCCGCGCACCGACCCGGTGAGGGTGACGGGCGGCACGTGGTAGCCGCCGGTGAGACACCAGGCGGCGAGCCCCTCCTCGTCGAGCGCGCGCGTCCGGGCCAGCAACTCGGCCGTGCTGCGGGTGCAGTCGTCCGTGCCCAGGACGCCGATGACCGAGGTCACGCCGGCCGAGGTGTAGTCACTGAGCATGGGCGCCGGCACCTTCGACGCGAAGCCCGACTCCCCCCCGCCACCCGTCAGGTGCGCATGCCCGTCGATCAGACCCGGCACCAAGGTCCCGCCCGCAAGATCCAACCGCGTCACGCCGAGTCGGGCGTCGACCTCGATCTCGCCTTCGCCCAGCCACAGCACCCGCCCGCCGCCCAGGAGCAGCGAGCGGATACCCAGGGGCTCGGGGGCGTAGACGTCGGCGTTGAGGATGAGGCAGAGGTCGGCGGGTGGCATGAGCCGGGCAGTGTAGCACACGGGATGCGATAGTCCGCGCAAGCGGTCCGGTCAGGCATCCTCGACCCGACTGCATCCCGGCATCGACCGGGAGAGCGTCCCGGCAACGGGGGACGGCGTCCGGCCGCAGCACGGACGCCGTCCCCCGATCGTCGGGCTTTCGCGACGGCTTGTCAACGCAGCGAAGGGCAGCGCTCGATCAGCGGCAGGTTGGCGTAGGCCGCCGACAAGGCGGCCGCGTCGGGCGCGAGGAGCAGGCGGGACGGGTCGCCGGCCAGCTCGCCGAGCTCCGCGGCGTCCACGTCCGCCCCGAAACCGATCCACCACAGTTCAACCCCTGCGGCCCGCAAGTCGGCAGCCCTGTTTCGCGCGTCGGCCTGACCCGCGGCCACTCGGCCGTCGGTCAGCAGGATCAGCGCCCCCACCGCGTCGGCGCGGCGACCTTCCAGCAGCGCCTGCCCTTGCGCCAGGGCGCGGTCGATGCGCGTTCCCTGGCCGGTCACCAACCCCGCCAGCGTCTGGCGCAGGGCACCCAGGTCGGCCGACAAGGGGCTCAGCACCGTTGCCTCCTGGTGGTAGGCCACCAGGGCGACCCGGGCCGTCGGATCGAGGAGCGCCAGGAAGGCGTCCGCCGCCGCCTGGGCTTCGGCCAGCTTGCTCGGTCCACCGAGGCGACTGGGCGTGCGCATGCTGCTGGAGACGTCGATGGCCAGCACCAGGTCCAGGGGCCTTACCTCGTCCTTGCAGCGGTCCACGGCAAGCTGCGGCAGGTAGGCGACGTAGACCGTGGGCTTGGGCAGGGGCGTGGCGGTCGGCGAGGCCGTCGGCGACGGGGTAGGGGAGGCCGTCGGCGAGGCCGTCGGCGTCGGCGTCGCGGTGGGCGGGGCGATCACCTCCACCTCGGGAACCGGGAAGACGTAGCGCCCCGTCCCGTCCCAGCCGTCCACGAAGGTCAGCGCAGCCTCGACGTTGGTCGCCTGCCGACCGCTGGCCAGGGGCTCCAGCCGGTAGGCGAAGGAGGCGCCATCATAGGGCGCGTCGACGAGCTGCCAGGTCAGGCTGCGCGCGACGGGATCCCAGGCGGCCGGCGGCCGCGCGCTGTCGTCGATGTAGCGCATGCCCGCCGGGATCAGGTCCACCAGGGTGCCGGACTTCAGCAGCCTGGCCGGCTTCAGCAGGGTGGCCACGCGCTGGTAGACGGGAACAGCGCTGCTGAGATCGGAGCCGCCGCCCCCGAAGCCGCCGAAGAGATTGACCACGTCCAGATCGCTGGAAGCCAGAAGGCTGCTGTCGCCGTTGCCGTTGACCACCACCACCCGGTATCCCGCGGCCGCCAGGGCCGCGGCGTCCTGCTCGGCGTCCTGCTGCTCCTGGCAGTTGACCCGCTCGCCCTGGACACAGTACTGCGAGCCGATGAGCACCACCACGCCGGGGCCCTGCGCCAGGCGCAGCTCTTTCAGGGCCTCCTTGAGGGCGTTGGCCTCGCTGGACTCGGAGCCGCCGCCGGCGTTGAGCTGCTCCAGGGCCGTGACGAGCCGCGAAGGGTCGTTGGTCCAACGCTGCTTGAAGAGGGTCGACACGTAGTAGCCCATCAGGCCGACCTTGTGGCGGGAGAGGTCCGCCAGCGCCAGCACCTGTCTGGCGGCGGTAAAAGCCGCCTCATTCTTGGTGTTGACCAGCAGCAGGATGTTGCTGGCCTGCTCGATGGCGCCGCAGCTGCCGGTGAGGGTCAGGGTCAGGTCGACCGGCTGCCCCAAGGGCACCTGGCCGGGCGAAGCCTGCTTGTCGCCGCCCACCTGGCAGGTCTGGCCCGCCCGCACCTCGGCCGCGCCATCCGCCGGGGCGAACACGGAGATGAGGCTCGCCTGCCGATCGGCCACGAAGACCCGGCCATCCGGAGCCACGCTGACGTCCGACAGGTTGCGCGGCTGGGCGTTGACGTTGGGGCGGGCATCGAAGCGGGCAAAGACCGCACCCGATTCGTCGACGCCCACCACCTCGCCGAATGCAGTCAGGACGAAGGCACGACCTTGCGCGGCGCCGGAGATGCGCCAGGCATCGGCCGGCAGCTTCATCTTGCGGATCAGACCGCCGTCGGCGCGGAACACCTGCGCTTCGTCGCGCAGGACGTCGAGCACGTACAGCCGTCCGTCAGGTCCGGAAGCCACGTCGGCGTAGAGCGCGTTGCGGTCCGTGCCGCCCAGGTTGACCTCGCTGCGTCGGCCGCGCATGAGCTTCTTGTAGACGTAGAGCTTCTGGTTGGCGTTGTCCAGGAGCAGGATGAGGTCGCTGTAGGGATCGTAATGCACCGAGGTGGCTTCGGCGTCCTGGGGCAAGGTGGTGGTCCACTGCACCTCCAGGTAGTCGCGCGGCTCGCCCTTCCAGTTCTTGGTGCCCTTGGTGAAGTAGCCGAGGCAAGGCATGCTGTTGGCGCCCTGGATGCAGGTACCCAGCCCCACGACGCCCTCCGGTGAACCGTCGCCGGACGCGATCTGCAGGGTCACCGAAAGCGGATCGGTGGGAAAGGTCTCGCGCGGCAGTACGCCCAGGGGTTGTCCTTCCGGGCTGTAATGGAAGACCGAGCGGAAATCCGTGACGTACACCGTCCCGTTGGACGCCACATCCACGCGGCTGGGGGCGCGAAAGGAGCTGCTGTCGAACTGGGCCATCTGCCAGACCGAGGCCAGGGTGTTGAAGCTCGGCTCGTTGAAGCGCAGGACCACCGGATAGCGCGGCGCCCGCGGATCCTGCGGATTGTCGGTCTTGAAGCCCAGCGCGTAGAACTGGCCCGTCGCCACATCCACCGCCGGGTTGAAGAACTGCTGCACGCCCTGCGAGCGCAGGGTGTCGCCCAGGAAGGTCACCGTGCCGTCGTCGATGACGCAGGGATAGGCCAGGAGGGTATCGTCGTCGTAGGCCACGAGATCCCGCCCGCTGCAGCTCTGGGTGCGACGGCCGCCGCCGGGCATGCCGGGAAAGCCCGAGCCGCCGGAGACCTGGCGCTGGTACTTGGGGTCGCTGAAGTCCAGGGTGCGCACCACGCGATAGGGGCCGCCGCTGGACTGGCCCGGATCCGGTTCGAAGACCTGCACCCGCGAACCGTTGCGATCGGCCACGAAGACCGTGCCCGACGGGGAGACGGTCACGTCGCTGAGCTGCCGGAAGCGGCCGCTGCCGCTGCCACGACTGCCGAAGCTCTGCTGCTCCCGCCCCATGGCGTCGAAGGCGCGCACCTTGTTGGTCAACACGTCGGTCAACCAGAGCTTGCCATCCGGCCCCAGGCCCATGCCGGAGGCGTTGATGCCTTTCCAGTCCTCCAGGTAGGCGCCGTCGCGGTCGTAGACCACCACCCGGTAGCTGTCGTTGTCGGCGACGAAGACCCGACCGGAAGCATCGTCCACCTCCACCCGTCCCGGCCGGCCGAGCCGCCCGGGGCCGTCGCCCGCATTGCCGAAAGCCGCGATCCACTCGCCGGCGGCGTTCATCACCGTGATCCGGTTGACGGTGCCGTCGGTGAGGTAGACCGTGCCGTCGTCGGCGACCGCGAGGCCGGCGGGGCGACCGGCCAGGGTGTCCAAAGGCCACTCGCCATCGGGCCACTGGGTGATGCGCCGGTAGTTCTGCAGCTCCGGCGCCGCGGCGCCCACCGGGCCGGCCAGCGGGGAGAGGGCGAGCAGCCCGAGGACCAGGGCGGCGGCGGCGTTCGCGAGGTGGCGGCTCGCGAAGTGGGACAAGGGGTGCGGGGCGCGGGGGGACTGCGCGCGGGACATGGGCATGCTCCAGGGGTCAACGAGGGGGCGTCTGGCTACCGCAAGTCTAACCCATCCGCGGTCCGCCGGGTTAGCCGCTGCAGGATGAGTGTTTGCTGAGTCGCCGACGGTCGCGACCGTAGCCGCGGGCGGCGCCCGTCCCCGACAGGACGGGATCGGCGATGACGATGCGCCGCGCCCCAGCGGATGAGGCAGGATCCTTCGGGCACTTGGGCGCAGCGGTGCGGCTCAATCCGGG
>JBGAUA010000053.1:0-20288 GCA_044228875.1 Anaerolineae bacterium | reverse complement strand
GTCACGCTTCATGGGCCCGACAGCCGCCGTGTTCCATTCCGCAGATTCAAAATCGTCGATGGAAACGAAGGTCGGCTCGCCGCCCATGGTCAGCCGGACATCACCCTCATCCAGCGCCCGGTCGAAGCCGTCCTGCGGCAGCGCGGGCTGCTCCCAGGCGGCGCAGCGAGCCACCGCGGCGTCCAACCAGGCCTGCCAGGCGTCGCCGCCGGCTTCCAGGGCGCCGCGCAGCGCGGCCAGCGCCGCCACCTGCGCGTCCAGCCAACGCAGGAGCGTGGCGGGATGGGAGTGCGCCAGCGGTGCGATGGCGGCGTCCAGGTCGGCGGCGGCGCCCAGGCGGGCCAGGAGGGCGGGGGCGCCCAGGCGCCGCAGGTCGTCGGCGGAAGGGCTGGCCTGCAGGGCTTCCAGGAAGGCCAACTCGCCCAGGAGGGGCAGGAGGAGGGCGCCGCCGGCCAGGGCGTCATGCTCGGCGGCGCCGATGTACAGGGGGCGGGCCTCCAGGGCGCGGATCAGCCGCTCCAGGGCGGCGACGGCGGCCGCGTCCACCCTGGGAGGGGCGCAGACACACCAGACCGCGCCGCGGAAGGGCGCCAGCGCGTCGCCGCCCGAGGTGACGGGCGGCAAAGAAGGCAGGATGGGATGGCCGCCGACGAAGGCCGCGCCCTCGGGCAGCGCCGCCGCGGCGCGCTCCAGGACGGGAGCCTTGAGGGGCGCGATATCGGTGACCATGGCCCCGGGCTTGAGGTGGGGGCCGATCCAGTCCAGGGTCTCCAGGGCCTGGTCCACGCTCTCGCAGAGGAAGACCAGGTCGGCCTCCGCCACGGCGGCGGGCAGGGTCCAGACCGCGCGGTCGACGGCCCCCGCGGCCACGGCGGCGCGGGAGCGCTCCGGCTCCCGGTCATGGCCGAGGATGCGGTAGCTGGTTCTCAGTGCGTGCAGGGCCCGGCCCAGGGCCAGACCCTGAGGCCCCAGGCCGATGACGGCGATGGTGTGCGCGGCGTTGTCGAGGGGGTCGTCCTGCCCCGATGGGTCGTGAGGGTCCATGTCCATGAGCGGTCGATCGCCTCCTGGGGCGAAGCCTAGTCCACGGGGCGGCGTCTGGCAACCGGACAGGCCCCGGCGCGCGCGGGGCCTCGCTCGCGGCGTCGGGTGGCAGGGCTGTAAACTCTTGCATCGTTCGCCGACCGATATTATGCTGTTTTGAGGAATCGGGTTCAGCAGGTGTCGACGACCGACTCGCTGTCGGGTCGTGCGGTCACAGGCAGATGACCTTTGTATACGTGGAGTGCCCAGACTGCGCCTGGTGGCGGGATGTCGGTGCGCTACCCCAGAATCGACGGGAGCGTCAGATGACTGGCTTTGCATGCCGCGCAGCGTTCGCGCGTGGAGCATCCGTATCCGCCGGAAGCCGCCTGCTGATCGCGCTGGGCCTGGCGGTCGGCGTCTGGATGCAGCAGCCGTCCACGGCCAAGGCGCAGCAGACGGGCAACGTCTGCATCGAGGACGGCCCGGGTGGCATCGGCAGCTGCAGCGCCAACGACGGCGGCCTGTCGCGCTTCGTGGCCTCGTCGGTGATCGACCCCTGCGTCAATACGACCGGCGACACGGGCACCGCGGTCTTCACCGTGGACATCACCACCGGTTCGCCGACCCGCTACGACTATGGTCTCTTCCTCGACCTGTCGGGCAGCGCCACCGGCGCCTTGGACGGCGACAACTGCTACCACGATTACTTTCCCAACCCCGTGGCCGGCGCGGCGCCCCCCGGCCCGCCCTACCGCGACATCGACGGCGACGCCTGCGGCGACGCGGCGGGCAACCAGACCTGGACGCGCGTCACCCAGAGCGTCACCTTCACCTGTGCCGACCGCAACAACGACAACCGCTACGACATGCATGTCTGCGTGGCCTACGACAACAACACCGGCACCACCTGCAGCGGCGTTGGGGATGCCTACCCCGGTACGGGAGCGAAGTGCCAGTGCTTCCAGTTCGATGTCTTCGGTCCGCTCGCCGTCGAGCTGAGCGGCCTGCGGGCCGAGGCCACGGGCGGCGCGCCGCATCCGGTGCCGGTGGCCGCCCTGCTGCTCGGGGCGGCCATGGTCGGCGCTGTTCGGATGCGGCGGCGACGCGTCTGACCTACTCCGACGCGCCGCTCTGCCAGCCGTCCAGCACGGCGATCAGGTCTTCGGCGGTCCGTTCGCCGCGGAGGATGCTGCCGCGTCCTTCGTCGATCACAAGGAAGGTGGGGGTGGTGGGGGCGATGTCGCCGCCCTCCAGAATGTCGGTCAGCACCGCGTTCATCGCCTCGCGCCCGGCCAGGCAGGTGCGGAAGGTCCCCTCGTCCAGGCCGGCCACCCTGGCCACGCCGACCAGCGCCTCGTCCGGTGAGGCGACGGACCAGCGATCGACGGCCGCGAAGAGCGCCCCGTACATCGGCCAGAACCGGCCTTGGGCCCGGGCGCATTCGGCCGCCGCGGCGGCGACGGTGGATTGGGGATGCTCCGGGAGCGGGCGCTGCTTGACCACCCAGCGCACCTTGCCGCTGTCGACCAAGGCCGCCGTCACCTGTGGATGGGCATCGAGCGCGTGGTCGCGGCAGGGGGGGCATTGGAAGTCCGTGAATTCCACGACCGTCAGCGGCGCGTCGGGCCGGCCGGCGAAGGCGTCGCCGGCGCGGGTCGAGCCTGGCAGGGCGGGATCGGGCGCCAGACCCTCGGGGCTGGCCCAGAAGGGCAGCTTGGGCGGCGCGGCCGTCGGGTCCGCCGGGGGCGCGTCGCCGGCCAGGAGGGCGTCGAACCAGGCCCGGTAGCGTTCCACGGGATGGGCGCCGACAAAGGCATAGGCGGCGGGGGGATCGGCGGCGGTGATCATGAAGCTGGGCGTGCCGTTGAAGCCCAGCGCGCGGCCGGCATCGACGGCGGATTGCACCCGTCTGGCCAGGGCATCGTCCGCGGCCAGGCAACTGTCGAAGGCGGGTCGGTCCAGTTCCAGCGAAGCCGCCAGGCCCCCCAGGAAGGCGTCGATGTCGACGGCGCCCGTCGAGGCGCCCTGCTGCGCGAAGAGCGCGTCGTGCAGCTTCCAGTAGGCCTCGGCGCCCTGCTCGCCCGCGCAGAGGGCGGCCGCGGACACCTTGGCGGCGTTGGGATGGAGGCTGACGATGGGGTACTCGCGGAAGACGAAGCGCACCTTGCCTGAAGCCGCGTATTCCTCGACCAAGGTCGGCTGCACCTGCAGCGCGAAGCGGGCGCAGAAGGGACAGTGGTAGTCGCTGAACTCCTCGACCGTCAGCGGTGCGTCCACCGCGCCGCGGTAGGGATGGCCCTGGCGGGTGAAGCCCACGGGGATGCCGTCCAGCTCGCCGCTGGGGGGCAGGGGCAGCGGCGGGTCGTCCGCCAGGCTGTAGGCGACGGGGGCGGCACCCACGCTGGTGGCACCCGCGCTGGTGGCCCCCGCGCCGGTGGGCGCCGCGCGCGTGCCGATCCCCGAGCCGGTGGGCGACGCGACAGCGTGGGTCGCCGCCGTCGCGGGCGATCCGGTCGCCGCGTTCGGCGCCGGGAAGCGGTTCGCGCAGGCGCCCGTCCCCAGGCCGGCGACCGACAGGGCGGCGAGGACGGCGAGTGGGCGCGAGACGCGTCGGGTGGCTGGCATGGGAGCTCGTCGGTGGTGGCTGCCGTGGTCGGCGACGGTGTCGGAATCGGCGGCGGCGCTGCCGTGTCCGCCCTGGTTCGATCGGGGGCGGGCGCCAGGCGCGCGATCAGGAGCGGGCATCGGCCCAGGCCAGTTCCGCGTGCCAGGCGGCCAGGGGCGTGCCGGCCCATTCCGTCGGAGCGCGCTGCTCGTGGTGACGGACCAGGGCCGCCACCTCCGGCGCCGCCCCCGCCGACGCCACCCAGACGGCGCCGCGCTCCGGATGGTGGGCTACGACCCAGAAGGGGCGCCGCCAACCCGTGGGGGCGGCACTCAACCATTGCCACAGGGGCGGAACGGAGCGTTTCAAGGCCACGCGCGCCACCCGGTGGACCAGGCCCACGCCGGCGCCGGCCTTGCCCAGGTCGTGGAGCAGCCCCGCTTGCAGCAGTTGCGGCGCCGTGGCGCCGCGCGAACGGAGGTCCGCCAGGACGCGCAGGGCGTGGCGGCGGTCCTCCGCCGGCATCTGCTGGAAGAGCGCGAACAGCTCCGGCGGCAGCAGCTCGGCCGCCGGGCGGTCATCAGGCGGCCGCCGCCGGGCGGCCAGGAGCGAAGCGACCTGGCCGAGGCGGTAGCGGGCGGCGGCGAGCATCGCCTCAGTCCAGCGGCAGCCCGGTCAGCCGGGCGATCAGGTTGAACAGGGCGATGCTGGGCGGGCGCATGACGGCTCCCAGCAGGTCCACCCGCAGGATGCTGCCGCCGAAGATGAGCAGCAGGAGGGCCATGGGGCCGTACTGCTCGAACTTGACCCGCTGGTCGTGCTCCAGGTTCACCAGGCCCATCAGCACCTTGGACCCGTCCAGCGGGGGGATGGGCAGCATGTTGAAGACCGCCAGGGCGATGTTGAGGAAGAGGAAGGTGCCGAGGAAGGCGGTGACGGGCTCCGAGGCGACGCCGAGCGTCAGCGCCAGGCGGTAGACCCCCGCGGTGGCCAGGGCCTGCAGGAGGTTGGACACCGGTCCCGCCAGGGACACCCATACCACCCCCTGGCGGCCCAGCCGCAGTGGGTTGATGGGCACCGGCTTCGCCCAGCCGAAGCCGGCGACCAGCAGCATGAGGCTGCCCATCGGGTCCAGGTGCTTGCGGGGGTCCAAGGTCAGGCGGCCCAGGTCGCGGGCCGTCGTATCGCCCAGCTTGAAGGCGCTCCAGGCATGGGCCCATTCGTGCACCGTCAAGGCGATGACCAGCGCCGCGATGCGGGCCAGGAGTTCGCTGGGGCTGCTGCCGCCGAAGAGCATGGAGGGTCTCCCGAGTGGTGTTGTGGGCCGCGCGGCCCGGTCGGTTCAGGCCGGCTCGGATCAGGCCGGCTCGGCCGAGATCGGGCGCTCGGTAGCCGCGGCTTCAGGCTCGCCCGCCAGGCCCAGGCCGACGGCGGAGGCGCGCAGGCTCCGCAGAAAGCCCATGCTGCTCAGGTCGCGCTCCAGGATCTGCTCGATGGCGGCGCCGGTCAGTCGCTCCAGGGCGCCGCGGGTGGCGGGGCTCAGGCGCAGGGCGCCCGCGGCCGACCAGTCGCGGGTCTGCAGGAAGCGCAGGACGCGGAAGGCGGCGCCGTCCAGCGGCAGGGCGTCGCCCGGGCGGCCGACGCAATCCGGGCAGAGGGCGCCGCCGGCGGAGGGGCTGAACGCGTTGCCCTCCTCCAGCAGCTGTTGGCGGCAGAGCGCGCATTGGAAGAGCTGCGGCCGGTAGCCCACCAGGCCCAGGAGCCGGATCTCGAAGTAGCGCGCCACCAGGCCGGGCTCCACCGCGTCGGTGAGGGCGTCCAGCATGGCGGTCAGCAGGTCGAAGACGGCGGGGCCGGGGTTCTCGTCGGCGGTCAGGCGATCGGTCAACTCCGCCAGGTGGTAGGCGTAGGCCGTGCGCACGAGGTCTTCGCGCAGGGGGCCGTAGGCATCCACCGTCTCGGCCTGGGTGATCACCTCCAGGTTGCGGCCGCGGGCCAGGAGCAGGCGGCAGCGGGTGAACAGCTCCAGATGCCCGCTCTTGCGGCTGGCGATCCGCCGCACGCCCTTGGCGATGGCGCGCACCTTGCCGCGCTCGCGGGTGAAGAGCGTGAAGATGCGGTCGGCCTCGCCGTAGTCATGACGGCGGAGGACGACCGCTTCGCTCTGCTGCAGGTGGATTCGGCTCACAAGCGTGAATGATAGCAGCCCGGGAAGGGGCGTCTCCGCGCGACGGCGCGCGCTCAGGCCGTGGTCAGCAGGATCGTGGGCGCGCCGCCCGTCGAGATCTCCGCGGCGTGCTTGCCCACCCTGGCTCCACCACGGCCGGCGAAGTCGGCCTGCAGGGCCTCCATGGAGGGATAGTGCAGCTCCACCAGCTTGTAGTAGGCCGGCTTGCCGGCCGGCGAGCCGAGCACCTTGCAGACCAGCAGCTGGGACATGCCCGGCAGGTTCTCCTGGCAGAGGGGCACGTGCTCCTCGGCGTAGCGGCGCTCGAACTCGTCCTTGTCAACAGGATGCGGGTACAGCACGACGGCCTTGACGGCGGACATGGGCTCTGACTCCTGAGGGGTGAGGGAATGGCGGGACGGTCGCCAGCGGGCGGCGGAAGACGGCGGCATGTGTCAGGCGGGCGGTGCCTCGTCGAGGAAGGTGCGGCTGGCGACGGGCGCCGCGCCACAGGCCCAGGCCACCGGCATGGCCTCGGTGTTGCAGGCCATGCCCAGGGCTCCGGCGGCGTCGATGGCGATCAGCCCGCCCGGCGCACCGAGGCGTTCGCCCAGCAGGGCGATCGCGGCCTCACAGGCGGATTGGGCATCGTGTCCGGCGGCCGCCAGGTCGGCGGCATGCTTGGCCAGCAGCAGCTTCATCAGCGCCTCGCCCTGTCCGGTGCTGCTGACGGCGGCGCTGCGGTCGTCGGCATAGCCGCCGGCCCCGGCCAGCGGGCTGTCCCCGACGCGGCCTGGCAGCTTGCCCGCGGTGCCGCCGGTGGAGGTGGCTGCCGCCAGGTGGCCCTGAAGGTCCAGGGCGACGGCGCCCACGGTGTCGCCCTGCGGGCCGGCGGGCAGGGTGGCCGGCGCCGCGCCCGCCGCAGGCAGGCTTGACGCCGGATCGGCCACCGGTGGCAGGTCCACCCGCAGCTCGGCATCGGCGCAGCGGGGGAAGCCGATGGCGTCGGCGAAGGCCTCGGCGCCTGGCCCCACCAGCAGGGAATGGCCGGAATGCGCCATCACCGAGCGGGCGAGGCTGACGGGATGGCGGATGCGGCCCACCGCGGCGACGGCCCCCAAGCCGAGGTCCGCGCCATCCATGACCATGGCGTCCATCTCGATGCCGCCGCTGCGGGTGGGGTAGCTGCCGCGTCCGGCGTCAAGGGCCGGGCAGTCCTCCAGCACGCGCACCGCGGCCTCCACCGCGTCCACGGCGCTGCCGCCGGCGAGGAGGACGGCCTGACCGGCCGCCGCGGCGTCCACGCAGGCCGCGCGGGCTTCCGCCAGCCGCTGTGGAACGCGCCGCCAGGGGCCGGCGCCGCCATGGACCAGGATGCAGGGCGGGGTCACGGCCGGATCAGCTCGCGCCTGTCTGCGGGCCGGCCTCCAAGGGGCGGTTGAGCAGCCGGTAGCCGTGGCCGCGCACGCTCTCGATGGCGTCGCCGGAGCCGGGCTCGACGTCCTCCATGCCCTGGCGCAGGCGGCTGATGGTCTTCTCGATCATGGCGTCCGTGACCGAGTCCTTGCTGTGCTCCGGCCAGACCGCCGCCGCGATGTCGTCGCGGGAGAGCAGGCTGCCCTCGTTGGCGGTGAAATAGGCCAGGAAGGCCAGCTCCTTGGGCGGGAGGTCCAGCGGGTGGACGCCGACACGGGCGCTGCCCTCGTCCACGGCGATGTGGCGCAGGTGCTGGCGGATGAAGTCGCGGAAGGCGCTGGAGAAGATCTGCCCGTCGATCAGGTAGCCGCGCCGCTCCAACGAGGACAGGGCCTCGTCGGACAGGCTGACGCCCTTGCCGGCGGCGCCGATGGCCAGCCAGGAGAGCGCCTGGCGCTCCTCGGCGGGCAGCTTGTTCCAGGCGTCCTCGAAGAGCTTGCCGGTCTGGGAGCGGAACTCGCGCTGCACGGTCTCCACCTGGTTCGCGCTCAGCCGGGGCTCGCCGCCGGCGGTCACGTAGATGAGGGCCGCGGCCATCTGCATGTAGAAGGGGAAGCGACCGGCCAGGTCCTGGATGAGGTCCCGCACGGCCATGAAGTCGAAGTCGGTCAACTCGCTCTTGTCGCGCAGGAAGATGTCCACGGTGGTCGGCGTGAAGGAGCCCATGTAGTCGCTGCGGAAGGTGTTGAAGAAGGGCGGCCCGCCGCGTTCGGTGCGGTACTGGCTGAGGTCGGTGCGCGTGGAGGCGATGATGGCCATGTCGTACTCGTTGGCCAGCACCTCGAACCACTCCCAGAAGGCGGGGTCGAGTTCCGCCAGCACCTCGAACTCGTCGAGCAGGAGCACCAGGCGCTTGTGGCGCAGGGCCAGCTGCTCGAGGTAGCTCAGCAGCCAGGCCTGATCGACCAGGGCCGGATCGACCTCCCCATCGGCGTCCTCGTCGGCGCGGCGCAGGGCCACGGCGATGCGCCGCAGGAAGCCGGCGGGGCTTCCGCCCACCAGCTGGCAGCTGACGAAGGCGAAGACCAGGCTGTGGTCCTCCGCCGGCGACAGGTGTCGCGCCCGCACCTCCGGATGCAGCAGCTGGTAGAGGACGGAGGTGTTGCCGCAGCGGTGCTCGCCGACGACGGCGACGCGCTGCCCCTGCATCACGGCCTGGAAGAGGTCGCGGAGCAGCTTGGTCCGCCCGTAGAAGTCGGCGGGGTTCTTGATGGGCTTTCCCAGGACGAAGGGGGTGCGAAAGGCGCGGTCTTCGCTCATGAGACCCTCCTGGGGGGCGGTACGCAGCGGGGATCCGTGCGATGGGGCGGAACGGCCCTCGACCGACCCGGCCGCCAATCGTGGTCATGCTATCACGCGGGAAAGCGGCCTGTCAACCGGATTCCCGGGACTGCCAGGCCGGCAGGCTCAGCCGATTTCATCCGGGAGGTGCAGGAAGGGATTGAGCACGATGACGCCGCCCAGATCCTGTCCTTCCTGCAGGTCTTCGGTCAACAGGTAACGGCAATGGCCGATCTGCGCGGTGGCGACGATCAGCGCATCCCAGTACGACAATGCGAAGCGGTCCTGCAGGAGCCAGGCCCGCTCGACGGCGCCCGATTGCAGGGGGATGGGCTTCCATTTGCCAAGGGCCCGGACTTCGGCTCGCGCCCACGTTACGTTGCGGCCGGGCCGCAGCTTGCGGGTGACGGTGTGGTAGTACTCGTTGAGCACCTGCACGCTGACACGCCCGCGACGTGACTGCCACAGCGCCCGATACCAGGCTTCAGCCAGCGGTTGCTTGACCGGTTCGGACGCGTCGTGCGCGTAAACCAGCACGTTCGTATCGACGAAGACGTCAGCCTTCATGGCGGTCGTAGAGTGCTTCACGCTTGGGATAGGTGCCCGACTCCTTCAAGCGTTCCGTTGGCTGCGCGAACACCAACTCCATGGCTTCGCCGTAGCCCTCTTCCTCCCGCATGCGCTCTCGGAGAATCTCGCCCACCAACCGCGACACGCTGGAATCATGCCTCGCGGCCCACACCTTGGCCCAGTGAAGCACCTCTTCGTCAACGGTGATGGTCATGTTCTTCATGGACACGATTCTAGTGTTGCGCGAGAAACGTGTCAATGCCTTCGGGCCGAAGGCGCGCTGTGTATCCTACCGCGCCACCCGCACCTCGCCCAGTCGCAGCATGTCCCCCATGGCCCCCGGCCCGCGCACCGGAACGCGCCAGCCGGACCGCGGGTTGTAGATGGCGGCGGCGAGGGTGTAGGTGCCGGGAGGGAGGTCGGCGGGGATGGCGATCTCGTGACGGTCGTCGATCCGCTCGCCGGCTTCCCAGCGGTCGGAGCCGCGCTCCCAGCCGCCGAGGGGCCCGTCGTGCTGGGCTACCGGATGCCGCTGGGCGTCGAGCAGCTGGATGCTCGACCAGTAGGGGACCGGGCTGGCCACCCGGGCGCTGAGCGCGAGCGACACGCGCAGTGGATCGCCGGCCTTGGGCGCCGCGGGATCCAGCCACGCGGCCTCCACCTGGGCCAGGTCGCCCACCCGCGGCAGGCTGCCGGCCGGGTGACGCGGCGGCTCCGTCCAGCCCGGTGGGGACGGCTGCGGCCCCGGGTAGGAATTCGCCGGGACCGACGAGGGCGGGTCCGCGAAGACCAGGCGCTTGCCCGCCGCGCTGTCCGCTTCCATGACCGGCGCCGCAGTTGCCGGCCGCTCCGCGTCGGCTGGAGGCGGCCCGACGGCGATCGTCCCCAAGTCGAAGCGGCCCAGGTCGCGGTCCCCGCTGCTGATGACCAGCCGCAGCGGCGCCGCGGTCCCGGCGGCGCCGCGCGGTACCGCCGCGCGGTACCGCTGCCGCCAGACCACGGGAAGCGTCGCCTCGGAACTCAGACCGAAGGCATGATCGACGCCGGCGGGCGCCGCGGTGGCGTCGTCGCCGACGTCGAAGCGTTGGCGCAGAAGGCGATGGCCCCAGTTGGGAACTGTGCCTTCCGCTCGCCACCACAGGTCCAGCGGGAAGCTCGTCCCGGCGGCTACGGCCTCGGCCGGCAGGGCGCCGCGGCCGAGAAGGGTCAAGCGCGTGCCGAAGCCGATGTCGACCACCTGTCCGTCGAAGCGCTCCGCCACAGCCGCCCCCTCGGGGATCCCCCGCAGCCGCCCCGTCCCCACCGTGATCTCTCCGGCCAAGGCCCGTCCCTCGTAAGGGGTGCCGGCGGCATCCAGCAGCTTCATGGCTTCCGAGTCGCGGATGTACAGCCCCACCTCCACCCGGTAGCGGCCCGGCGGCAGGTCGGGCGACAGGGCGAGGGGGATGCGCTGGCCCACCAGTTCGCCCGGTTCCCAGGCGAAGCTCTTGCGGTCGTCGTCCGGGTCGTCGGCGAAGAGGCTGGTGTCGGATTGGGCCCATTCCTGGCCGGCCAGGTCCACCAGGCGCACCGTGGCCACGTATTCCGCGTCCGGCTCGGCCGGGCCTTGCCAGGCGGTGGCCACCTGGATCGTGTCGCCGGAATCGGCGGCCGGGACCAGCGGCTCGGCGCCCAGGAGCTTGGGGCCCTGGGCGAAGTTGCCCAGGACGGGCAGCGGACGGTCCTTGGGCGCGTACAGCGCGTAGGTCTGGAAATCGCGGTGGAAGGGCCCCACCAAGGTGTATTCGGCCTCGCGCCAGGCGACATAGTCGGCATAGTCCAGCATGTGCGCCAGATGGCCGGGATCCGTGGCCGTGTCCACCTCCACCATCAGGGCCGGCTTGCGGCCGCCCAACTCTCCCAGGACGCGGGCCCAGCTGATCTGACCGCTGCCGGCGGCGCCGGCGGACATCGACGCCGCGGCGTAGGTGGTGGGCCGCCGGCTGTAGAAGTTGAGCTCCGAGAAGTCGCCGAAGACCAGATCCTCCGGCCGCGTGGCGAGGCGGATGAGATCGGCCAGCTTGGGCGTCGCCGATTCCAGGCGGCTGCCCTCGGAGACGTCGCGCGCCAGCCAGGGTAGGGCCAGGACCAGGGCCATGAGCGCCGGGAAGCGTCGCGCCGCCGCGCGGATGGTCGAGCCTTCAGGGAGACCGGCCGCTTCACGCCGCAGCCCCAAGGCCCAGGCGCTGCCCAGGGTGGTCAAGGCCGGCATCAGCACCATCACGTGGCGCGAGAAAAGGTCGCGAGAGAGCAGGAGGAAGCCCGCCATCGTGGCCGCCTGGCAACCGAAGAGCAGCAGGCGCCGATCGCGGGAGCGCCAGGCCGCCAGGCCCATCGCCGCGGCCGACGCCAGCAGCAGCCCGCCCTGGTCCACGTCCACGAACGCGTAGTAGAACCACAGGGTCTTGACGAAGGCGCCCCAGCGCGTCCGGGCGCTGTGCTGCATGAGGTGATGCTCCAGCACCGCCTCCTCCAGGTTGGGGCTGAGCTGGGCGAAGACGGCCATCACCGCGCCCACCAGCACCGCCGCCGTCAGGCCGACAGCCAGACATTCGCCCAGCACCCGTCGCCAGGGCCGGCGACGCTGCCGGCCGTCCAGCAGCAGCCAGAGCAGGCAGCCGGCCAGGGGCAGGACCCCGAAGAGCTTGCACAGGATGCCCAGGCCGAAGGCGATGCCGGCGGCCGCCAGCCATGCCGGCCGTCCGGCTTCGGCGGCCACGTCGGCAGCGTCCGGATCCGCGTCCCGGGCCAGGCGGGGATAGGCGCGGACGAAGGCGTAGACCCCCGCCGCGCACCACAGCAGCATGAAGGGCTCCGAGCGGAAGACGCGCCCGAAGAGATAGGTCATGGGCTGCAGCAGGAAGAGTCCGGCCGCGCCGGCGGCCACCGCCGGGCCGAAGAGCCGCCGCGCCGTCTTCCAGGTGAAGACCCCGGCAAGCAGGGTGCAGGATGCCGCGAGGGCGCGCAGCGGCCAGGCTTCGGGGCCGGTCCAGCGCATCAGCCAGCCGGCCGGCATCAGGAAGCCCGGCAGCTGGGGTGTGAGGAAGTCGCGGTAGGGCAGCTCGCCCAGGCTGATGCGCCAGGCGGCGTACAGGTAGCTGCCCTCGTCGTCGTTGATCAGAAAGCCGGCCAGGTGCCGGGCGTAGAAGAACGCGGCGACCGCCAGCGCCGCCAGGGCGATGCGGGTGGTGGCCTTGCCGTCGGCCAGGAAGGCCGTCCGCAAGCGGCGCAGGCTGCTGGGCATGGGGGTCTCGCGAGGGGGGATAGGGCGTCGGACCGGGCCAGACGATGCCACAGGGGGCGGGCGCCTGCCAAGCGCCGGATGGAGGCCCCGGGCGGGTGGTCGGAGCGCTACAATCACGGTCCATGTCCCCCTGCCCCTACCCCGATGCATTCCTGGACAGTCAGCGGCAACGCCTCCTGGCGGCGCGCGGCCGTCTGCGCGCCCAATCGGCGGCAGCGGCCGCTTCGCTCGCGAGCCGGCCTGCCGCGGACGAGCGCCGTGCGTACGCCGCGCCGGCGCCGCGCTTCAGCGCGGTGGAAGCGGCCACCGACCGTGCGCTTGCCGCGGCCGGCCGGCCCTTCTCCCTGTCGCCGACCGCACTCGGCACGGGCCTGGGCGCCAGCGCCGCCGAAGCCCTGGCGGCGGTGGACGCCGCGCTGGCCCGGCTGGCCGCTGACCGCTACGGCTGGGACGGCGCCGCCGGTGCCTGGATCGCCGCCGACCGCCTGCGGGCTCTGCCAAGCGCCTCCGCTCACCTTCCCCAAAGCTCGCCCGGTCCGATGGAGGCCAAGTGAACCCGCGTTTCCACGGTACCGCCACCTACGGCTACGGCACGATCGCCCGCACGGCAGTGGCGGTGTTGGCCCTGGACCAGCTCACCAAGGAGCTGGTCCGGCGCTACCTGCCGCGGCAGGGGGACGCCTGGCCGGCCGCGGAGAGCGCGGTGGGCGGCTACTTCCAGTTGCTGCATGCCCACAACACCGGCGTCGCCTTCGGCCTGGCGCAGGGCCGCAACGGGCTCTTTCTGGTTGTCGCCCTGGCCGTGGTCGTCCTGCTGCTGTTCTACGCCCGCGGCCTGCCCCAGGGCGAGCGCTGGATGCGCTTCGCCCTGGGCTGCCAGATCGGCGGCGCCCTGGGCAACGCCGTCGACCGCTTGCGGCTGGGGCATGTGACGGACTTCCTGGACCTGCATTACGGGGCCTGGCGCTGGCCCACCTTCAACGTGGCCGACGTGGCCATCAACGTAGGGGTGTGGCTCCTCATCCTGCGCATCTGGCGCGTGGACGCCGGCGCGGGCCAGGGGGAGGCATGACCCTGACGGTGGCGGCTGAGGAAGCCGGCGTCCGCCTCGACCGCTTCCTGGCCGACCGCCTGCCGGGCCACAGCCGCAGCCTCCTGCAGCGCTGCATCGCCGACGGTCGGGTGACCTTGGGGGGGCAGAGCCTTCGTCAGGCATCCCGCCGACTGGCGGCGGGCGAGGTGGTGACCGTGGACCTGCCGCCGGCGCCGCCGGCGGCGACCCCGCCCGAGCCCGATCCCGCGGTGGCTTTCGCCGTGCTTCACAGCGACGAGGCCTTGATCGTGGTCGACAAGCCGGCCGGCCTGGTGGTGCATCCGGGCGCCGGGCAGGAGCGGGCGACCCTGGTCAACGGGCTCCTGGCGCGCTTTCCGGACCTGGGTCCGACCTTCCTGGCGCTGGAGCCGGCGGCAGCCGAGGACCCCGAGGCCGGCGGCGATGCGGAGGCCCTGGCGGCTGCGCTGGCCCGTCCGGGCATCGTCCATCGCCTGGACCGCGACACCTCCGGCGTGATGGTGGTGGCGCGGACGCCCGCGGCGGCGGCGACGCTGCGCGCGCAGTTCCAGGCGCGCAGCGTCGAGAAGCGCTACCTGGCCCTGGTGCGCGGCGCGCTCCATCCGCCCGAGGGCCTGATCGACGCGCCCATCGGACGGCATCCGGGCCAGCGGCAGCGCATGGCCGTGGTCGGCGGCGGCCGAGAGGCCCAGACCCGTTACCGGGTGCTCCTCGAATGGCCTGGCATCAGCTGGATCGAGGCCTTCCCGCGCACCGGACGCACCCATCAGATCCGGGTCCACCTGGCCTCGGTCGGCCATCCGGTGGTGGGCGACCCGGTATACGGGCTGTTGGATCCGCGCATCGGCCGGCAAGCCCTGCACGCGTCGCGCATCAGCCTGGACCACCCGCTGAGCGGCGAGCGGCTGACCTTCGAGGCGCCGCTGGCGGCCGACCTGGCCGCGGCCCTCGAGGGACTGGGGCCGCCGTCGGATCAGACCTCCGCCAGTCGCGCCACCCGTCGGCCGATCTCCACCGCGTAGTTGGTGCCGCGATCCCACGGGTACACCTGACCCATCGAGGCCAGGAAGAGCCCGTCCAAGGGGGTCTGCAAGGGCGGCAGGCGCTTGGAGAAGCCGCGGTCGACCACCGGCTGGGCATAGGCGGCGCGGGCGACGAAACGCTCCTTCACCCAGACGGGGCTGAAGGCCGGGTTGATGCGCGGCAGCGCCGCCGTCCACCGGGTCAGCAAGTCCTCGTCGCCCAGGCCGAAGCTGGGATGGTCCGCCGGAAGGTAGTCGCCCAGGTACAGGAGGTGGTCGCCGCCGTAATGCGCCCGGTCCATGAAGTTCGTGTGCTCCACGCAGGCCAGGAAAGGGAACTCCCGCTTGTCCATGGACAGCCAGTACACCTTGTCCAGGAAAGGCCTGTCCAGCACCAGCACGGCCACGATGGCGCCCAGGAAGGGCAGGGCGTTCAAGCCGCCCAGGTAGTCTGGCGGCAGGTCCGGCGCGACCGCTGCCAGCTGATGCGGCGCCCCGGTCCAGATGACCCGGTCGAAGGCGGTCTCGGCGCCGTCGGCCGTCAAGCCCAGGCGGCCGTCGTCCAGGGGGCGGACGCCCGTCACGGGCGTGGCCAGCTTCAGGTCCACCCCGCGGCGCAGCCCGCCGTCCAGCAGGGCGTCGGCGAAGGCCTGGAAGCCGCCCTCGAAGTACATCAGCCGGGGCGTGCGGGAATGGATGCGCGCCCAGAGCCAGCTCATGGGCACCTGGTGGTAGGCCGGACCGAACTTGCCGGCCAGGAGCGGCTGGAAGATCGTCTCGTAGGCGGCGCGGCCCATCCAGCGGCGCATCCATTCCTCGGCGGTCTGGTTCTCCAGGGCCTCCCAGCCGCGCGTGGCCTTCAGCCAGGCCACCGCCAGGCCCAGCCGCACCCGATCCGCCAAGGGGATGCCCGGAAAGCGCAGCACCGGCAGGGCGCCGTCCAGGGCGTGGGCCCGGCCCTGGAAGAACTGCGCGGTGACCGGCCGGCGGGTGATGACCTTGGGCATCACGCCCAGGTCGGCGGCCAGGCCCAGCAGGTGCTGGTCGCTGGTGAACCAGTGGTGGTAGTAATGCTCGAGGGTCCAGTCCCAGCGCGGATGGCGGTAGCCGGCGGCCAGGCCGCCCACCTGCAGACCGGCGTCGTAGAGGGTCACCGAATGGCCGCGGCCGGCCAGGTCGAAGGCCGCGGACAGGCCGGCGAAGCCGGCGCCGACGATGGCGATGGAGCGCATGGCGAGGGTCTCCGAGCGGGCGGTCAGACGTCGCGCAGGGTGCGGTCGGGCTCCGACTCCCCGACGGTCTCCGCCTCCGCCATCTCCTGGCGGGCCTGCGACAGGCTGATGTGGGATCGAATCAGGTAGAAGGCGCCCAGAAGGGTGATGGGCAGCCACAGGGCGGCGTGCAGGACGAGGGTGTAGACCGCGGCCGTGGCGCGCGGTACCCCGGCGGCGGAGAGGATGGCGATGCCGGGGGCGTCGAAGGTCCCCACGTGGCCGGGAGCTCCGGGGATGGTGGTGGCCAGGTTGACCACGCCGTTCATCAGCATGAGGGTGAAGAAGCTCACTTGGAAGTCGAAGGCATGCATCACGAACCAGTACTTGGCCGTCTCGAAGAGCCAGACCAGGACGCTGGTGCCGAAGATCATGAAGACCTCCCGCCCCCTGGCCAGGCTGGCCAGGCCGTCCAGGAAGCGCTCCGCCACCCCCAGGACCTTGTCGTGGTAGCGGGCCGGGAGAAGCAGGTGGACCACCGGGTTGTAGAGGGCATGCGCCAGGGCCGGCCGCGAGGCGACGAAGAGGAAGAGGAAGAGGGCGGCCACGAAGAGGAAGGTGAAGCCCACCACGAAGGGCCGGTAGTCCTGCAGCGCGCCGTGCAGGTCCACGAAGGGCAGGGCGGCGAAGACGAAGAGCAGCATCGTCAGGCCGTCGAAGAGCCGCTCGATGATTACCGTGGCCAGGCTGCTGCTGACCCGCACACCGTGTTCGCGCTTCAGGACGTAGCTGCGCAGCACCTCACCGGCGCGGGCGGGGTAGATGTTGTTGCCCATGTAGCCGATGCAGACGATGCGGAAGAGCCGCTTCATCGGCACGTCCTGCAGATGGCGCAGCATGTAATGCCAGCGCCAGGTCCGGGCCCAGACTCCCAGGAAGTACACGGCGATGCCGGGCAGCAGCCAGTAGTAGTTCGCCTGGCGGAGGCTGGCGATGGCATCCTCCAGCTTCAGGCCGCTCAGGGCGATGGTCATGAAGATCGCCGAGATGGCCAGGCCCAGGGCCAAGCGCCAGGACTGGGTCCAGACCCCCAGGAAGAACACGGCGATGCCGAGCAGCAGCCAGTAGTAGTCCGCCTGGGGGAGGCCGGCGATGGCATCTTTAAGCTGGCGAAGGCTGACGAGGGCATCCTCCAGCTTGAGGCCGCTCAGGGCGACGGTCATGAAGATCGCCGAGATGGCCACGCCCAGGGCGAGGCGCCAGCGAGATTGCATTCAGGTCTCCACGGGCGGGACGGTGACGGGGCGTCGCAAGCGGCGTTGGATCCGCCCGGACGATCCATGCCAGTGTAACACAGGCCCCAGGGCCGGGACCATGAGGTTGTTCAGAAGAGAGACGCGAGGCGGTTTCGCGGCGCTTGGACGGCGCGGCGCCCGGCGGGAGGGGCGGTGACAAGAAAAGCGGGCGATCCGATCATCAGATCGCCCGCTTATGGTGCAACCGCGCGGGATGACCGCGCGAAGGCTGCCCTCAAAGAGAGGTCGGTAGCATCTCGCCTAGGACGCGCTCGACCGCCATCACGTGGGGGTGGAAGCTGGGATCATCGACCACCTCGTCATCGCAGGTCCAGACGCCGCTGTCATAGGTCACCTTGTGCTGGCGATGGTCGCCGTCCAGGGTGAGGGTGAAGGTGTTGAAATGGAAGCGCCGGTGATCCTCCGAGTAGCGGGCCGCCTTCTCGATGTTGCCGATCATCGAAGAGTGCATCATGGGCTCAGCCTTCTCCTTCGTGCGTGTTGGGTAGCGGGTGGGTCAGGGGTGACACGAACGGGATGGAAATGAAAACGCGCACCCCCGATGAGGGTGCGCGTCGCTCGCCGTGTGGCGCAGGGCAGAACGGTCCCCGAGCCGCTGTGGATCATCCGCCGCGGCCGGCCGTGCTCCTCCCTTGCTGTCGATCATGGGGCGAGTATAGTCCCGCGCGAGGGGGGAGGTCAAGCCCTTTTCCGGCCTCGGGCCTAGATCTTAATCCAAGGCTTAGGATCTCTCCTCCAAGCCCAGCCGATACAGCTCGCGCGCCGGCCGGCCGGCGGCGGCGGCCAGTTGCCGCGATGCCTCGCGCAGGCTCTGTCCCTGGGCTCGAAGCGCCGTCAGCGCCGCCCGGACCGCCTCGTCCGACCATGCCGCGACCTCCGTCGCCGCTGGCGCTCCGGCCAGGACCAGGGTGAACTCCCCGCGCGGCGCCGTCTCGGCCCAGCGCTCCTGGGCCTGGCTCACGGTGCCCCGCCAGACCTCTTCGTGCAGCTTCGTCAGTTCGCGCGCCACCACCAGCACCCGCTGAGGACCCAAGGCCTCCGACAGGTCGGCCAGCGCGGCGCGCAGCCGCTGCGGGGTCTCGAAGCAGACGAGGGTGGAGGGCTCAGCGGCCAGGGGGCCGAGCAGGCTCAGCCGTTCGGCGCGCCGGCGCGGCAGGAAGCCCAGGAACTGGTAGCGGTCCGCCGGCAGGCCGGAGGCGGCCAGTGCGCAGCTGACCGCCGAGGGTCCGGGGATGGGCGAGACCCGGTGCCCGGCTGCCAGGGCGGCGGCAACCAGCGCCGGGCCTGGATCGGCGACACCGGGCGTTCCGGCGTCGGTCACCAGGGCCATGTCGCCTTCTTCCAGCCGCGCCAGGACGCGGCCCAGGGCCGCCGGCGAGCTGTGCTCGTGCAGGCTGAGCATCTGGGCCTTCAGGCCGAAGCGGTTGGCCAGCTTGCGGGTGACCCGCGTGTCCTCGGCGGCGATGACCGGCACGGTGGACAGCACCTCCAAGGCGCGCGGCGAGAGATCCGACAGGTTGCCGATGGGGGTGGCCACCACGTGGAGGGTATTCATGGATGCCGATTATATGCGCCGTCGGCGCGCAGGCCTGCGCGTCGACGGCGCAGGGCCGAGTCGGTCTGCCCGATGTTCGGAGCGCGCCGGGAGCGGGAGCGTCGTCCCGACCGTATCTTCCGTGGCTTACATCCGTTAAAATCGCATGCCGGCGCAGGTGTTGCGCGGGCACGCCAGATGCTCTGGCGTCTTTTCGGTTTCGCGTGTCGTGCTGGTCCTCGATGTCTATCGTGTCGCGATCCGGTGCCTGGATCGACGGTGGGCGATCAGCGTCATCTCTACCAGGAGGAAGTCTTGTGATGAATCGACTGTATCAGCTGGGTCTGTTGACCCTGCTGGCGCTCGCCGGCACCGTCGGCTCGCTGACCAGCCCCCGTCTCGTGCAGGCCCAGATGGCTCCCGAGCCCGACTGCGGCATCTACGACAGCGGCGAAGTACGACCGGATTGGGATCCCGATCCCCGCGACAGCTGCCCCAAGCCGGCCGGCAGCCACGCCGCCGGCGTGCGCCTCGACGGCGCTCCCGGCAGCTTGATCGCGCGCGACAGCCTCGACGCCACGGATGTGCTGGACGCGGGAGCGCGCTTCCTGAGCACCTTCCCGTTCTCCGGTTCCAACAACCAGGGCAACGCTGGTGGCGGCGTCTACTTCGACATCCTCAACGTGAGCGGCGCGCCGATCAAGATCGCCTACTTCGACACCAACATCACCACGGCCGGCACCTTCAACGTGGACATCTTCTTCCGACCGGGCACGGCCTCCGGCGGGGAGACCTCCATCGGCACCTGGACGCTGATGGGCAACGACCCGGCGGTGGCGGGGCCTGGCCTCAACCAGCCCGCGCGGGTCAACGTCGGCGGCCTGGTGATCAAGCCGGGCGAGCAGTACGGCATCGCCCTGCGCTGCAACAACTGCGCCAATCGCTACACCAACGGCACCGCCGGCCTCTTCCCGCCCGGCAACATCTTCACCAACGGCGAGCTGGAGATCCACGCCGGCACGACCAACAACGTCGCCTTCAGCAGCGCGCCCTTCAACCCGCGCGTCTGGAACGGCACGGTCTACTACGACTTCGATCTCGGCGGTGCGCAGGGCGTGGACCCCAACCGCCAGCTGGGCAACCAGGTGCACCTGCCGATCCTGAACTTCCAGGGTCAGGACGACGTCTGCCGCACGATGATCGAAGTGCAGTACATCGGCTGCGACCCGTCGAAGGCCGTCCTGGTGACCTGGGGCGAGCCGGGCTTCTGCCCGCCGCAGGCCGCCGGCCCGCTGAAGGTCGAGTGCACGGGTCTGCTCTTCCCGGGCTCGTCCTGGATCATGATGGGCGCTCAGATCCCGACGGGGTCGAAGGGCGGCATGCTCTTCAAGTTCACGGCTGAGCAGCTCTCGGACGTGGGCATCGACCTGGGCTTCGACGACGTCGTGGCCGACCTGATGTGCGAGACGCTCTTCTTCGGTGTGGTCGGCGACGCCGACGACTACCGCCGCTTCAAGAAGGCCTACAACGAGGGCCTGGACTTCGCCGGGATCAACCAGCGCATCGCCGCCGGGACCGGCTTCCTGGCCGTGGAAGTGCTGCGCCACTGCCCGGGCGACGTGACGCCGGGTGTGGAGGTGAGCTCGAAGTACCTCGGCATCGCCGCGGCGCACCTGGGCTTCTACGACCCGATCTTCGGTGGCTTCGGCTACTACGTGCCGTTGA
>JBGAUA010000052.1:0-20469 GCA_044228875.1 Anaerolineae bacterium | reverse complement strand
CGTGGACGAGGTGCTCGCCCGCGTCGACGGGCGGAGCGCCGAGCCCTTGACGCCGCGGCCCGTGGCCTTCACGGCGCCGGAGAGCGTCACCGGCCTTGCGGGCTTCGAGGGCTTCGAGGCCATCGCCTTCCTGGAGGACCAGGTCTTCCTGACCGTCGAGACCCAGGATGAGGAGCGCACGCGGGGCTTCGTCGTCTCCGGCAGCTTCGAGGTGGACGACGCCGACCAGATCACCAGCATCCAGCTGGATGAGCGCGCCCCCTTGGAGATCCCCTTGCCGGCCAACCTCGACAACATGAGCCTGGAGAGCCTCCTGGTGACCCCCAGCGGCCTGCTCACCTTCTTCGAGGCCAACGGCGCCAAGGTCAACCCCCAGCCCCTGGACCAGCGCCTGGGCTTCGACCTCAGCCTGAAGGACCAGCTGGCCTTCCCCGTCGTGGAGTACCGCATCACCGACGCCACCGAGCTGGACGCCGACGGCTGCTTCTGGGCCATCAACTACCGCTTCCCCGGCGACGACGAGACCCTCCCGCCGGCGGAGGACGCCATCGCCGCCCGCTGGGGCCAGGGCCCCACCCATGCCCAGTTCGCCCAGGTGGAGCGGCTGCTCCCCCTCTGCTACGCCGACGGCCGCCTGAACCTGGCCGACCGCGCCCCCATCCAGCTGCAGCTCGTCGACGCCGAGACCAGCCGCAACTGGGAGGGCATCGAGCGCCTGGACGACCGCGGCTTCCTCCTGGTCACCGACAAGTTCCCGGGTACCGAGCTGGGCTTCGTGGCGGCGCCGCGCTAGTGTGGTCGGGTAGTCGAACCGCATTCCCGTAGGGGCGGGACCGCCGGGCGTTTTGATGCGCCGCCACCTGGACGGCTCGTCCCGGCTGGCTCGCCCTGGGTTCACGTTGGACGAGGGCCGGGCGAACGCCGGGTTGGATCGAGCGTGTGGTGACGGCCACGGCGGCCCCCCTCCCGACCTCCCCCCGCTGGGGGGAGGAGCTACCGGCGCCTCCCTTCGGGAGGGCGCTGCAATGCCACGGGTCTTGCTTTAGCCCGCGCCGCCCGCGCCGCCCGCGCCGTCTTCCGCCCCCAGCAGGCCCTGCTCGCCGGCCCAGACCGACAGCTGCGTGCGGTTGGCCAGACCGAGCTTGGCCAGCACCCGGCCGGCGTGGGTCTCGACGGTCTTCACCGACACCACCAGCCGCTCGGCCACCTGGCGGTAGGTGAGGCCGCGGGCCAGCAGCACCGCCACCTCCAGCTCCTTGGGCGTCAGGCCGCCGCCAGACCCCAGCGCCGGCCTTCGGCCCAGGCCGCGGCAAAGGTGTCCGGGCCCAGCGCCTGAAGCAGCCGGGCGGCGATCTCGTCGCGCGCGCCGCGCTCGATGGGCAGGCGCGCGACGAACACGGCTTCGGCGGCCGAGGCGAAGCGCGTGGCCAGGGCCAGCCTGGCGGGACCCGGCGCGGTTACCCGCGCGTGCGGGCCGGCGGGCGGCGGCAGGGCGCGGCGCCAATGCACCGGGGCCGCCAAAGGGTGGGCGATCAGGGCCGCCAGCTGGATCAGGCAGTCGCAGAGACCGTGCGGCTCGGACCAGGTCTCGTGCAGCGTCAGGCTCTCGGCCAGCAGCCCGGCCGCGGCGGGCAGGTCGCCGTCGCCGTGGGCGATGCTGGCCAGGCGGCCCAGGTTGTGGGCCAGGTTGTGGTTGGTGCCGGCCTTGCGCTCGGTGACCACCGCCGCATGCAGATGCTCCAGCGCCGCCGCCCGTTCGCCCACCCGCGCGTGGTGCAGGCCGATGTTGCCCTGGGTGAGCACGATGCCCGGCGCGTCGCCCAGGGCGGCGCAGAGGGCGTGGGCCTGGCGGTAGGCCTCCAGCGCCTGCGCGGCGTCGCCCTGGGCCTCGGCGACCGTGCCAAGGTTGTTCAGGGTCATGGCCACGCCGCGCTCGCGACCCACCGCCTGGAAGAGCGGCAGGGCGGCCTCGTAATGCCGGCGGGCGGTGGCCATGTCGTTGGCCTCGTAGCCGGCGACACCGCGCAGCAGCTCCGCCCGCGCCAGGCCCAAGGTCTCCCCCAGTGCCCGCCAGATGGGGATCGCCAGGCTCAGGCTGCGGTCCACCGCGGCGAAGTCGTCCTGGCGGTAGGCCAGCATCGCGGCGGCATGCAGGCAGCGCGCCCGCAGGGCGGCGTCGCCCTGCCCGCCGGCCAGCGCGCGCTCGAGCCAGGCGCGGCCCTCGCCCACCTGGCCGCGGCCGATCCAGAAGCCGTTGAGGTTGCCCGCCAGGCCCAAGGCCAGATCCCGGTCACCGTCCGGCCCCAGGGCCCAGCCCAGGGCGGCACGGAAGTTCCCCTGCTCCCGCTCCAGGCGGTCCAGCCAGGCCCGTTGGTCCGCGCCGTCGAGGGCCGGCCGGGCGCTTCGCGCCAAGGCGGCATAGACCGCGGCATGTGCCCGACGCACCTCCTGGGTTTCGCCGGCAGCCGCGAGCATCTCGGCGGCGAACTCGCGGACGATCTCCAGCATCCGCAGCCGCGAACGGCCCTCGGCGTCTTGCTCCACCCGGATCAGGCTTTGGGAGACCAGGGCCATGACCAGGGCCTCGACCGCGTCCTCCGCGCCTCCGGGCGCGAGGACGGGCGGGAGGGCCTCGGCCAGGGCGCAGCCACCACTGTACACGGACCAGCGCCGGAAGACAGCCCGCTCGGCCTCCGTCAGCAGGTCGTAGCTCCAGGCCAGGCAGCCCCAGAGCGTCCGCTGCCGGTCCGGATGGTCGCGGGGCCCGGCGCTGCGCAGGTCCAGACGCCCGGCCATGCGCGCCAGCAGCTCCGCCGGGTTCAAGAGCCGCATCCGCTCCGCCGCCAGCTCGATGGCCAGGGGCAGACCGTCCAGCCGGCGGCAGATCTCGGCCACGGCGCCAACGTTGGCGGCGGTCAGGCCGAAGTCGGGCCGCACCTGTCGGGCGCGGTCGACGAAGAGGGCCAGGGCGGGGCTGGCTCGCAGGGCCACCTCGACCTCGGCCTCGCCGTCGACGTCCAGGCCCGCTTCAGGCGTGGCCAGGGGCGCCACCGCCAGCTCGCGCTCCCCGTAGAGCCGCAGCGGCTCGCGGCTGGTGACCAGCACCCGCAGCATAGGGCAGCTGTCCAGCAGCAGGGTCACCAGGCCCGCGGCCTCCAGCACATGCTCGAAGTTGTCGAGCAGCAGCAGGGTCTCGCGGTCCTGCAGGGCGTCGACCACAGCCGCGCTGATGTCCGCCCCCGTGTCGCCCAGGCCGAGGGCCGCCGCGACGGCCGAGGGCACCATCGCCGCCTCGGGCACGGCCGACAGGTCGACGAAGCAGCATCCGCCGGGCGCCTGGCCCTGCAACTCGGCTGCCGCCTGCAGTGCCAGGCGCGTCTTGCCGCTGCCGCCGATGCCGGTGAGGGTGACCAGCGCCGCGCCGGGGGACAGCAGCAGGCCGCGCAGCGCCGCGAGCTCCGCCGCGCGCCCTACGAGCGCCGTCCTCGGTTCGGGCAGGCGCGCGGGCTGGGGCCGGCGGAGTACCCACACCGCCCGCCGTTCGCGGAGCGCTTCGGGTTCGGCCGATGCCATGCTCTGCCGGGCCTGCGCCATCCTCGAGTCCTCCGTACGGCCGGTGCGGTCATCCTGCCGTCATGGGCTGCAGGCCCCCATTATGGCGTTGGGTGGGCGGAGCGCCAACCGGGTCAAGGGATCAGGCAGGCCCCTTGAACTGCAGTGGCCGCGATCCCGTCAAGGCTCCCCGATCTCGAACCAGCTCGCCCCCCCATCCCCTCGATCCACCCACAGCCGATCGCCGTCCAGCGTCAGGCGGCGCCCGCCCGTGGGCAAGGGCTGTTCGCCGGCGGGATCGATGGATCCGTCCGGACGCAGGTCGACGGCCACCAGGCGCCCCTCGCCCGTAACGGCATAGGCCATGCCGCCATCCATCACCACGTCCAGCACCCGGCCGAGGCCCTCCAGGCGTCCCAGCTCGCGCCAGAGGTCGGCCGGATCCACCACCCGCAGGCCGGCCGTGCCCGCCGCGATGATCAGCCGATCTCCCCAGGCGGCGATGCCGCCCGCCAGGCCGCCTTCGACCGTGTGCGTGGACAGCTGGACCGGCGCCCTCGGGTCGCCAAGGTCCAGGGCGACCACCGTTCCCAGGTCGCCCGTGGCGATGAACACGCGCTCACCGATCATGGCGATACCGCCGAATTCCTGCGGCTTGCTCCGACCCAGCACCGTTCGACTGAGCAGTTGCGGCCTGGAGGGCTCGCGAAGGTCGATGACGTCCAGCTCCATCGCCGTCCCCTGGCGCGCATCGGCCAGGGTCCACGACTCGCGCACCACGGTGGCCCGGTCGGCCGCGACCCGCAGCGCGTAGGTCTCGCCGCCCGCGACGGTGACCCCGGGACCGAGGGGGCTGCCCTGGTCGAGGTCCAGCCGGCCGAGCGGACGCAGGGCGGCATCCGCCGAGTACACCGCCAAGGTCCCGCCCACGACGGCCACCAAGGGCGCGGCCGGGGCGGTCGCCAGGGCGCCGCCCCATCCGTCCAGGGTCACCGTGGCCGCCGCTTCGGCGTCCGCGCCGCCCAGGACATGGAGCTCCGGCGAATCCGCGGAGGCCACGAAGACCAGGCCGTCGGCTGCGGCGAGGGCGCCGACGCGTCCCGGACGGCGGCCTCGCCCCAGGGCTCGCGGCGTGTCCAGGTCGCTGATGTCGGCCAGCTGCAGTTGCCCGTTCCCCACCATCCAGGCCCTTCCGGCGGCGATGGCGACGTCCACGGGCGGGAAGTCCAGCCGCAGTCGGCTCCGGCGGGGCAGCTCGCCGCCGCCCCGTGGGTCGACCACCGTGAGCGCCCCAGGCCCCTCGGGACCGTCGGCGCTGCGCAACCAGGCCATCCCGTCGCGCAGGATGGGCGCGGCGGGCACTTCGGCGTACGAGAAGTTGAACCGAGGCGGGAGATCGGCCGGGGACGCAGTGGACGGCACATAGCTGCACTGCGGCCCCCCGGCCATGGGGCGCATGCACCAGATGCTGTGGACCTGGCCGGCGGCGATGGCGAAGTCGTCCATGGTCATCCGCGGCTGCTCGACGATCGGGTCCACCGCCAGCAGCTTCGGGTACGCGGGATCGGCGACGTCGAAGCGCAGCAGGTTGCCCGCGCGGTCGCCGCGAACGCCCAGGGTATGCGCGCCGTCGTGCCGGCACTGGAACATCCCGCTGGCGAGCGTGCCGCCCGGCAGGGCCACGGTGGTGAGGGCTCGCCAGCCGGTGGGGTCGGCCAGATCGTAGACCGTGAACCCGCTGCCGCCGCAGACGAAGGCGCGTCCGGCATGCACCTGGATGTCCGCAAAGCCGACCACGGCGCTGCGCGCCAGCAGCCGCGGAACGCTGCCTGCCGCGCCGATCACGCTCACCGCGAGCGATGCACCGAAAGGCGCCCGAGCCGGGTGCAGCCGCGCCTCCGCCACCCGGGTCACCACATAGGCCCTTTCGCCGCCGTCCCATAGAATGCGCACCACGTTGCCGTCGAGCGGCTCCGAGCGACCGAGCGATCGCGGCATGCCATCCGTCCCCACCTGGTAGGCCACCACGTGGGAGCCTTCGCCGACCAAGGCGTGGTCTCCGTGGGCCGCCACCGCCGAGACCCGGCCGAAGGCGGACCCGGCCATTCGCGGCGCGCGCAGGGGCGTCCGGTTGAGCGCCGGCAGGTAGATCCGGTAGCCATGGGCCTGCGCCGGCCCAGCGTGAGCGCGGCCCAGGGGGGCGCCGATGGTCGCTACCGTGCTGATCAGCAGGGCGACCAGGCCCACGGTTCGGCGTCGGACGGACAGGTGCCGTAGCTTCATCGCTTGCGCTCCTGGCGGGGAAGGGATCAGATCGAGTCCCTACGCATCAGGACGGCGTCGGGCGGGCCGCGCTTTCAAGGACTGTTCGCCCGCGAAAGGCCGACGACGGCCGTTGCCTGGGCGGTCGGGCCTGCTGCCTGGTACAGCGCCTCGATCGACGCCGTCGCGACAATCCCCTCGACGCTGCGCGCCAGAGCAGCGTCGAGCGTGATGAAGGCGTCCGCCTGCAGCTGGGTCAGCGCGATGTACTCGGCGCTGTAGGTCGAGGCCCAGTCCAAGCGATCCGCGAGGTCCCAGGCCCGACGCCGGAGGACGGCGTCGCCGAGGAGCCTGATGCGCATCTTCCCGATGCGGGCGAGGCAGTCGCGCGCGACGTCGGCGCGGACTTCGCCCAGATGGACGGCCTCGTGCAGCAGCGACAGGGTCTGGGAGCGCAGGAGCGTCGGCGCGAGAAGCTCATGCTCCTCCGACACCGCTATCCCCGCAATGGCGAGACGCACGACGACACCGGCGTCCACGACAAATCGGGTCACGGGGAGCCTCCTGTGGATGGTGCGGGACGTCAGCCCCGCAGGTCGACTTCGAGCCGCACGCGCACCTGGTCCCCGACATCCACCCGCTCCGCCCGCTGGACTCGGACCTTGACCGGGACCAGGTAGATCCCCTGGCGGGGGAACAGCGAGGTGGTGAACGTCGTCTGGCCGATGCGCACGGTCGCGGGGATCACGCCCCAGCCGTAGGTGATGGCCTTGGACACCGACTTGATCTCGTCGGAGATCTCCGGCGGCACCGGGACGAAGACGAAGGGCGCCGGCCCGCGCCAGCTGATCGCCGCGGCTTCAAACTCGAAGTCCATCGTTCAATTGTAGAGGAGTCATCGTCCTGTAGGAGGTAGAATGTTCACGGCTAAGCAGACCGCTCCAATCCCTGAACCTCCGAGGAAGCCCATGCCCCCCGAACCCACCCTCATCACCCTGTTCCGCCACCACCTGTGGGCCAACCTGCGCCTCTTCGAGCGCTGCCAGGGCCTGACGGACACGCAGCTGGATGCCACCGTGCTGGGCACTTACGGCTCCATCCGAGACACCCTGCAACATATCGTGGTGGCCGAGCAATCGTACCTCTCGCGCATCAGCACCGGTCAGCGTCTCCAGCGCCCCAGCGACGCGCCGCCGCTGACCATGCCCGAGATGCTGGCATCGCTGCGCCGCACCGGCGACGAACTCATCGCCTGGGCACCCAAGGTGGCACCGGAGGACGCCGTCTCGATCGACTGGCACACCGGGCCGCGCGAGGTGCCCAAGGCCATCCTCCTGACCCAGGCCATCAACCACGCCACCGAGCACCGCTCGCAGGTCATGACCATCCTCACCCAGCTTGGCATCGAGCCACCGGACGTCGATGCCTGGACCTACTTCGACGAGCTGGGGCGCTAGGGCATCCGCGCCAGGGCGCGAACCCCCTTGACGGCCCAATCCATCCCGCGCTAAGCTGGGCGCCATGAACACCGGCCGGCGCCTGACCTCCGCGGCCCGGGTCGTGGCCACAGTCCTGCTGCTCGCGCCGCTGCTGGCGCTGTTCCCGGGCGCGGGCCGCCCGGGCCTACGGGATCCCGCGGACTCCGCCCTCGTCCGCGCCCAGACGCGGCCGCTCTACCTGCCGTTGGCCGCCCGCGCCGCCCGCTGGCCACTGCCCGCGGCCACCCTGCCGACGGTCACCACCACGCCCAGCCCCGAGCGCCCCGCTCCGAGCGCGACCCTGACGCGCGAGCCGAGCCCCGCGGCCTCCGCGACGGCCAGCGTCACGGCATCGCCGGGCGGCACGGCCTCATCCTCACCCACGGCATCGCCCGCCGCCGGCCGCGCCTGGCCCGACAGCCGCCGCGGCATCCTGGTCTTCAACGACCAGCTGCCGGGACTGGGCAACCTCAGCGAGGCCCAGATCCGCTTCGCCGTCAGCCATTACGTGGGCACCCAGAAGCTCACCCGCCCGGACGCCGACCGGCTGCGGGCGCTCAATCCCGGCTTCCTCATCCTACATTATCGCCTGGGCATGGGCCTGGGCTATCGCATCGCCCAGGGCGACTGCCAGCCCACGGGCGACTACCTGCAGATCGTCGACGGCGCGCGCTGGGTGCGCGAATGGCCGCCGGAGGATCTCTTGAAGCCGAGCTGGTTCTTCTCCTACGGCGGGCAGGAGCGCGTCTTCTTCTGCCCCAACGGCTGGACCCTGATGAACCTGGACGACCCCGGCTACCGCGACTGGTGGATGGGCGAGGTGCTGCGCCAGCTGGCGGACAACGACGACGACGGGCTCTTCGCCGACTCGCTCTCCGTGCCTAACTTCTTCGGCGGCGACGTCTGGCGGCCGCGTCTGCCTGATGTCGACGCCGCCTTCGAGGCCGACTGGGCGCGGCGCATCGAGGACGGGCTCACGGCGCTCAAGGCGCGGATGGGCTCGCGCTACGCCCTGCTGCCCAACGCCGGCAACTGGGTCAACGGGCGGGATCCCGTGCGCTACGCCGCCGCCGACGGGGTGATGGTGGAGGGCTTCGCCAGCTGGGGGCCGGGCCGCCTCTACGACCCGGCGGACTGGCGTCTGCAGATGAACCGCATCCTCAACCTGACGCGCCAGGGCCGCATCCTCATCGCCCAGAGCTACCCCGCCGCCGCGGACGTGGAGCACCGCATGTTCACCGTGGCCAGCTACCTGCTGGTGAAGGGCCGTCGCAGCTACATCAACCAGGAATTCAGCATGGCCCCCGAATGGTGGCCGGAATACGAGCTGCCCGTGGGCGCCTACCTGGCCGAGCCGCCCGTCACCGTGGACCAGCTGCTGGACCCCGCCCTGGGCGTGTACCGCCGCGACTACGAGGATGCGATGGTCCTGGTGAACCCAGGGCCGGACGCGCGGCAGGTGAAGCTCGACGCGCCGCGTTGGCACCTGAAGCCCACGGGCGGCGGCATGGTGCCCGCCGACGGGCAGGCCCCGGGGTATCTGACCGGTGCGGTCGTCCGGGAGCTCACCCTGGCGCCAGGCCAGGGGGCGGTGTTGACGGCGCCGCCGACGCCGGTGCCGCTGCTGGTTTCAGGCAGGACAGGGCATTCGACTGTCAAGCGCTACAGGACACTCACCCACCAGGCGACCCAGTAGAGGCCCGCGCCGAACGCAAGGTGGTTCAGCAGGGTGCGAACTCTGGCCAAGGTGGGGTTGGGCGCCTTCGATGCCGCCAGGCCGAGGCCCATGAGCGGCTGCATGACGAAGAACGGGGCCACGACGGTGGCGAGGCCGAAGGCAAGGGCTGGAACCAGGGTGGGATGCTGAAGCCAGTCGGCGCCGGCCAGGGCCACGAAGGTGCTGGCGAACGCAATGCCGATCAGGTAATGGGCGCCCCAGCCCAGCGCGCATTCGGCCGAACGCCGGGGCGTCAGCGCGATGTTGGCGTGCCGGAAAATGCCCTCCGGCATGTAGCACAGCCAGCGTCCAACCAGGCAGATGTTGGATGGGGCGAGCTGGAGCGTCCGTTTGAGAAGCAGGCCCCACAAGTCGAAGGTGAGCGTCGCGCCCAGGCCCATGAGGACGGCGCGGATGAGGGGGGAAGTCAATGGATTCACGCGCTGCCTCCCTGCTGACTCGGTGTCTGCTCCGTCGACCAACGAATGACTCGCGTGGTGTTCATGATGGTGTCTCCCCGTATGGTTGCTTGATGGTGATCGAAGCCGCGTTGTCGTCCGGCATGCTTTCCAGTCGCACTTCGGTAAAGCGCGGACTGGTCCGCTCCATCGGGAAGGCCGGCGCCGCGCGGCGGTCCTTCTCGATGGCGACGGCACGATACAACCGAAGGTGGGGAGGCGTCGTCCCCCGATGTGGTGATCACGGTGGGGAGAAGGAAGCGGACGACGGGACGGGCCTAGAGCAAGCCCAGTTCGATGGCGCGGTTGACGGCCGCCCGACGGCTGTTGACGTCGAGCTTGCTGTAGATGTGCTTGGTATGGGTGCGCAGCGTGCTCAAGGCGATCACGAGTTCGCCGGCGATCTCCGGCCCCGACAGATCGGCCCGAAACAAGCGGAGCACGTCCAGCTCGCGCTGGCTGAGCGGCTCAATCAAATGGGTTGAGGCGCGGGGGGGTGCGCCGGCGCTGGATGAAGGCTCTGGCTCGAAGGCGGCCAACAATCGACCGGCCAGGTCAGGCAGGCGGCCACGGGTCGCCGCGGTGCGCAGCAGTTGGGCCAGAGGCGCGCCTTCGTCCAGGAACAGGCGCAGGTAGCCCTCCGGCTCCGCCAGCCGGAGGGCACCTTCCAGCGGCACCGTGGCGGAGGCCAGGTCGCCCCGCGCATGGTGGGCCAGCGCCTGCAGCAGCAGGGCTTCCATCACCGTGCCGGCGCGACCGCCCGCTGCCGCGGCGTGTTGGAGGCGCTCGAGCAGCCGCTGGACCGCGCCCAGGGCGCGGTCATCGCGGTCGGCTCGAGCCTGGGCCAGGAGCACCCGCGCCAGGGTGAAGTGCTCGAACTCGCGCAGGTAGCTCAGGTCGTCGTCAGCGGACAGTCCCTGCGCGCGCACCCAGCCATGCGCCTCAGCCAATCGGCCCTGCGCCACCCACAGCCGAGCCTTCAGGGCGGCGATGGGGCGCACGTTCGGCGAGAAGTCACCGGCATAGAGACGTTCGGCTTCCTCCAGCGAGGCCAGGGCGGCGTCCAGATCCCCCCGCGCGGCCTGCAGGCGCGCCCGGGCCACCCGCCGTCGATAGGGGTTCTGCGGCAGCCCCAGGTGTTCACCCAGGTCGTCGCCCCGCTGCAGGGCCTCCGCGGCGGCCTCTAGTTCATTGCGCTCGCAGAGCAGCTCGCTCAGGCCCACATGCATGTCCGCGGTGCCGCGCAAGGCGGACGGGCCCCGGTCGGGCGCCAGCCTCAGCCCCTGCTCATAGGTCTGCCGGGCCTCGCGCGGACGGCCCCGCGCCAGCTGCATGTCGGCCAAGGCGAGGGTGCAGCCCAGCAGGTCGGCGTAATGCTCGGCCTGCCGCAGGTGGGCCATGCTCTCGACGTAGCCCCGCTGCGCCGCCTCCAGGTCGCCGTTCCGCCAGGCGGCCAGGCCGAGCAGCGCCGCCGCCGCGCCGCGCCCCAGGTGGTCAGACTCGTCGACCAGCTCCAGCGCCTGGCGGGCGTGGCGCAGGGTGCCGGCTACATCCTCCCGCGCCAGCGCGAGCCCGGCCCGGTGAACGGCGATCCAGCCTGGCAGGCGGCGCCACTCGACCTCGTCCATCACGATCCGCTCGGCCGCCGCATCCGGCCTGGCCAGCCACGCCTCGGCGACCGCCAGGCGCGCTTCCACGCCGTCGAGCTCGCCGCTCTGCAGCAGCACCGCCGCGTAATGGCCGCTGAGCAGCGGACGGTTGTGGAACAGATCGGCGGGCAGCGCCCGCAGCCAGCTCAGCAGCAGGGCCTCCTGGCGGACCGGGCGCATGGGCGGAATGGCCAGCTCGATCAGGCCAGCCGCGCGCGCGAAGTCGGGAGCGGCCAGGGCGTGGCGGATCGCCTCCGCCGCCGAGCCCTGGCGCTCGTACCAGGCGCTGGCGCGCAGGTGGAGCGTCGCGAACTGGTCGGGCGCTTCGGCCTTGGCGTGCGACCGGAGCACGTCGGCGAAGAGGTGGTGATAGCGATACCACTGGCGCCGCTCATCCAAGGGCACCACGAAGAAGTTGCCTCGCTCCAGGGCCTCCAGCCTTGCGCCCGCGTCGGCCTGGCCGGTGACCGCCTCGCACAGCGGGCCGCTCAATCGATCGAGAATGGCCGTCTGCAACAAGAAGCGCCGCACCGGCTCCGGTAGGCGCTGCAGCACCTCTTCGACCAGATAGTCGACGATGTAACGGTGGTCGCCCGCGAAGGTGCGGATGAATCCGGTGACATCCTGGTGGCCCTGCATCGACAACGCCGCCAATTGCAGGCCGGCAATCCAGCCTTCGGTGCGCGTTTCCAGCGCGGCCAGGTCGGCCGCGGCGAAGCGGAGGCCCATGACCTGGCTCAGGAACTCAGCCGCTTCCGCGGCGGTGAAGCGCAGGTCGGCGGCCCGCAACTCGGTCAGCTGCCCCCGTGCCCGGTAGCGGGCCAGCGGTAGCTGGGGGTCTTCGCGGGTGGTGAGCACCACCTGCAGCTGTGGCGGAAGGTGATCGAGCAGGTGGCCGAGCGCAGCATGCACCGCCTGGGCCTCGATGACGTGGTAGTCGTCCAACACGAGGATCAACGGCTCGGGCAGCGCAGCCAGCTGATTGATCAGCGCCGTGAGGATGCTCTCGACTGGCGGCGGCTGCCGCGATTGCAGCACCTCGAATTCCGCCTCCCCCAACCCCACCGCTACCGTCCTTAGCGCCGCCACCACGTAGGTCAGGAACCTGACCGGGTCGTTGTCCCCTTCGTCCAGCGACAGCCAGGCGGTTGGCCGCCCCAGTCCGGTCACCCATTCGCCCGCCAGCGTGGTCTTGCCGAAGCCGGCGGGCGCGGCGATCAGGGTGAGCCGACTGCGCGCTGCCAGCCCGTGGTTCAGCCGCTCGGTCAGGCGCAGCCGTAGAACAGCTTTGGGGCGCGGCGGGGGGAGGAATAGCTTGGTGACTAAGATCGCGCTGGCCATCCCGTCGATTATAGGCGAGCGGCAGCGTCAGCTCTTGGACTTGCTGCCGCTCGCCCGCCGCCTGGGCTCACGCGCCCACGGTGACGACCACTTTGCCGCGGGGGTGACCCTGCTCCAAGTGCCGGATGGCCTCGGGGACCTGGCTCAGGGGGAAAGTACGGTCAATGACGGGGGTGACGGTGCCGGCTTCGAGCATGTCTTTCACCGCGGCCAGGTCGGCCGAGCTCGGCTTGGTCTCCAGCACGGCCATCCGCGGGCCGCCCTTCCTGGACATCCACGGGCCCAACAACAAGGCCTGGAACATCTGGGCCGCAGAACCGCCCGCCGCCACGTAGGCGCCGCCGGGGCGCAGTCCCTTCCGGTAGGCCGCAATGGGCTGATAGCCATTGACCGCCAGGATCAGGTCGTACTGCTCGCCCCGCTGGGTGAAGTCCTCGCGGGTGTAATCCAGCACCTGATCGGCGCCCAGCTGGCGCGCGAGGTCCACGTTGCGCGAACCCACCACCGCGGTGACTTCCGCGCCCAAGGCCTTGGCGATCTGGATCGCGAAGGTGCCCACGCCGCCCGAGGCGCCGTTGATCAGCACCTGGTGCCCCGGTTGAACCGGCTTGTATTCGCGCAGACCGCGCAGTGCCGTGACCGCCGCCATGGGCACCGCCGCCGCCTGGGCGAACGACAGGTTGGCGGGCTTGCGCACCAAGAGCTTTTCCGGCACTGCGGCGTACTCGGCGAAGGCGCCACCGCGCAGGTCGAACAGGTTGCCGAACACCTCATCTCCCACGACCCACTGCTTGACCGCACGACCGACGGCGGCTACGCGCCCGGCGACGTCGAAACCGAGGATCCGGTTGCGGGGCCTCAGCAGGCCGCTATCCAGTCGGGCCAGGAACGGGTCGGCCCGCAGGATGCGCCAGTCGGCGGCATTGATCGACGTGGCCTCGATCTTGACCAGCACCTCGTCGTCCCGCGGCGTGGGCGTGGGGACTTCCACCAGCTGCAGCACGTCGGGTGATCCGTAGGTGTAACGCACGATCGCTTTCATGGTTGGGCTCCTATGCTTCGCTGTCCAGCGTTTGAATAGAGACAATCGGCAAGCCCAGGTCTCTGAGCTTGGTGAGCACGCCGTGCAGGGCCGCTTGATCGGCAAGCGGGCCTTCCAGCAAGGTGGTACCGGCCGCTTCGTGGGTGAAGGTCAGCCCTTCAAACCACTCGGCCCAGCGCCGATCGAGATGGCCTTTGACGCGGATGGCGTAGCGTCCGTCCTCGCCGGGCACGAATGGGTCCGTGTTGGATGCACCCATCTCGCTGCGCCTCACGGCTCCTGCTGCAAGACCAGGGCGCCGGCGGCCGCGCGGCGGGCGCGCTGCGCGGGCAGCCGGCGGATGGCCCATTCGGCCACGGCCAGGTTGATGATCCATCCTGCCCCCAGCGCCAGCCCGCGGCTGAGTTCCGTCTGCTGGCCCACCAGCAGGCTCTCGACCATGCCGGTGAGCACCTGCGTGCCGGCGGCCAGTCCCAAGGCGTAGGCACGCATCATCCAGGCGCGGTGCGCCAGCACATCGCGGCGGCGGAAGATCGCCTCGAAGCCCAGGAAGATGGACACCAACATGCTCGACCCGAACAGGAGCCGGATGGCATATACCAGGCCGCCCGAGTTGGGTGACGGCAGATAGAACAGGGTCATCCACAGTGCCGACAGCGCCACCAACAACCCGCAGACCGTCAGCACCCGCCCGGCCGCGCGGTGCCAACCGAACCATGGCCGCCGGTAGCCGGTGACGAACTGGAAGGCGCCCACCAGCACGTACCCGGCGGCGCTCACGATGTGGACGATCACCGGCAAGGGGGAGGCGAAGAATCGGGCGTCATTCGGGGTGATCGGCGTGCCGGTGGCCAGCGAATGGAGGCGGAGGGCGCCGAAGATCAGGGGAACCGCGCTCAGCAGCAGCAGACCGGCGAGCGCAAGCCAGGTGGTCGGTCTGGTCTGAGGGGTCGTATGGGTGGTCATGGGCAGCTCCTTGGATGCTTTCGCCTGGGGTGGAGGACTTGTCCCAGGGCTGCTCCAAGGTACCGGCCAGGGTGGGGAGGCGTCATCCCCAGATGTGGTGATCGCTGGGGGGATCAACGAACAATCGGCCGAGCTGCATCCAGATCTCGGTGCCTGTCGTGGCGACAGGCGCGGCGGTGTTCTCGTCGTTGGCAAACGGGTGAGGGCGGAAGGGCGGCCCGCGAAGTGATCTGCGGCGTCCAGCGCTGAAGGCTCGGCGAGCCCCTGGCCGCGGCATCGGCCAGCTCAGCGCTCCAACAGCCGCTTGAGGCCGTTGAGCGCGACACCCCAGAAGAACCGCGCATGCTCCAGCACGGCTTCACCCTTGTGGCTCTCGTGGCTGACGGTCAGGCGGGTGCGCGCACCGACACTGTCGAGGGCGAAGGTGATCACGGAGCGGTTCTCGGGCCTGTCGGGCAGGCGCGAGATCCGGGTCCAATGGCTGTAGGTCAGGAGCCTGCCAGGCTCGAGGGCGAGGGCCTTGACGCGGTCCTCGTAGGTCTTGTGGTTCAGGTCGACGGTGAGCGCCAGGTCGCGGCCGAGCTCCCAGGTCCGCTCGAGCCTCGCGCCGCCCATCCACCGCGCGAGGGTGTCCGGATCGCTGAGCGCGCGCCACACGGCATCGCGGGACGCGGCGATCTCGACGCTGTGCACGACGGGGGAGGCGAGCGGCGTCATGTCATGCTCGTGGATAGGCGATCCGGTCACCGGGCGCGCGGCGCGCTGGGGGCGACCCTACCGCCCGGCAATGTGATCAGCGATGCCTCGATGGCGGCCTGGATGTCCGCGGGCACTGGGGCGTCGAAATCATCGGGGACCTGGAACTGCCCGGCATAGCGACCGGGAATACGATCGCCCGTGGAGGCAGCGTAGGGCACGAGCCGTGCGACCGGCCGGCCGGCCTTGGCGATCACCACCTCCTCGCCCTCCATGACGCGCTGCAGGAACTTGCTGAAATGAGTCTTCGCGTCGTGAACGTCTACCTCGACGGCCATGGCTTCATGCCGGGTCTTTCATGAGACGGACAAAAGGGCAGGTCGGTATGGACTAAGGCATGGACTAAGTCAAGGATTTGCAGGGCCAGCGCTGTGCGCTGTGTGTGCGTGGCGTGTCCCATCCCGCCATGTGTCTCGCGACGCCTTAACCTCGCCGGCCCGCGGGACGCGGCACCGTGGACATTCGGCCGGCGTGGTCATGGGCAACGGGCGATAATACCCCGCGGCCCTCGGCAGCGTAGACGCCCCGCAAGCCTCGCTGCGTCCGTTCGTTCGTCGAAGGAGACCCCGCGCATGTGCCGCTTGATCGCTGTCGGTTGCCTGGTGCTGGTCGGCCTGCCCCTGCTCTGTGGCGGCGTCTTGCTGCTCAGTCTGTACACCTCGTCCTCAGCGCTGCTCAGCCCCCTGCCGACGGCACCTGTGTCGGTGGACGGCGACTGCCCGCTGGAAACAGTGCTGGCCTACGCCGAGCAGGATCGCGCCAAGCGACTTCGGCGCATCCTCGAACCGATGGACAAGCTTGGCGAGGCCGAGAGCCAGGCCGAGAGGCGCGCGCTGATTCTGGCCATCGACGTGGCCGCCATGCACGCCGCCCGGGAGGCTGTGCTGGCCGAGCCCCTGCCGCCCTGCTTGCGGGATCTGCGCGCAACCGAGGTGTCCCTGGCCGACATGATGATCCGGATCGTCGATTACCTGCAGGTGGAACTGCGCAGCGGTACCCGCTTCCGCGAGCGCTGGGCGGCGGCCGTCTCGGTCGTCGCCATGACCCGCGGGGTCAAGCCGCATGTCGAGCGCCTGAAGTCCGGGTGGGCGGCCCTGGGCCAGCGCCTGGGCATCGACTTCGAAGCGCCGCGGGAGAGCCCGTCCTCGTGGTCCGGAGTCCGACGCAAGCTCGCCTATCCGGTCCTGAGCAGCGCGCGCAGGGAGGTCACGATGTAGACGGCGGCGATGAAGAGGATGCAGATGCCGAAGACCGTCTTCAACAAGCGGTCGGGAAGGTAGGGCGAGAGCGCGGCGCCGATCTGGCCGCCGATCAGGACGCCCGAAGCGCTGAACACCAAGATGTCCAGGCGCAGGTTGCCCAGCGACAGGTTGACCAGGGTAATCGCCCAATCGGTCATGGCTTCGAGGAAGATGGCCGTCGCGTTGGCCCGCTTGGTGGCCAGGCCGCCCTTCATCTCCAGCAGCGGTTGGTTCATCTCCGCCACCCCCGTACCGGTGCAGGCCGAGAAAGCGCCCGAGAAGAACCCCAGCAGGCGATGCCGCCGCAGCTCGACCAGGTCGGCCGCCACGGCGCTGCCGAAGATCCCCCGGCCGGCGCGCACCAGCTGGAACAAGGCGATGCCGCCCACCACCAAACCTACCAGGAGGCGAAGCGGTTCCCGCGGCAGCTTCACGAAGAGCGCCAATCCCAGCGCGGCGCCTATGAGTACGGCCGGCAGCAGCGTCATCGCCGCCGCCCGATCCACCTGCTTCATACGGAAGTAGCGCACCGCACCACTGGACATGCCGATGGTTTCGGTGGCCACACCCGTGGCGATGGAGTTGGCGATGGGCAGCTTCAGGACGAAGTTGAAGAAGGGCTGGAACAGCACCGCTCCGGAGAAGCCCGAAGCGTTGGCCACCACGGCGACGAAGACAGCATAGGGAAAGACGTACCAGTAGTCCCAGGAGAACGCGGGCATCGGTTCCTCGGCAGGATGGCGGAAGGCGTGGACGGTGGACGCGGGCAAAGGTACCACGACAGGGGCCCGGCGACGTGATCACCGGGCCCCTGCTCATGTCATCTCGCGTCATCCGCGACGCCCGCGGCGCGATGGCCGCGGGCGTCGCCTACGGCCGACCCCGCTGGGCTCAGGGGCAGCCCGGGATGCTGGCCGCGATCCGGGCGTAGACCGCGCTCAGGTCGGCGCCCGAGAGGGCGCTGAAGTAGCGCGAGGGGTCGGTGGCCACCGCGCGCAGCAGCGCCGCGTCCGCCTCGCCGCCGAAGCCGATGGTGTACACCTGCGCGCCGCGCGCCCGGGCGGCCTCGCCGGCCGAAAGGGCCGTCTCCGGCTGCTCCTTCTGCTCGCCGTCGGAGAGCAGGATGACCACCTTGCCCGCGCTCTCGCGGGCCTCGGGGCCGGCGAGCAGGTCCAGGGCCGCCGTCAGCCCGCGGTCGATGCGCGTGCCCTCGCGCAGGCCGATGCCCGCCTTGGCCGCGTCGATGGCCGAGCGGTCGGCGCTGAAGCCCAGCACCACGCGGGCGTCGGTGGCGAAGGTGACCAGGGCCACCCGGTCCGTCTCGGCGCCCAGTTGCACGTTGTCCAGCAGGCTGGCGATGGCCGCCTTGGCCGTCTCCAGGCGTCCGTCCGCGCGCATGCTGGAGGACACGTCCAGCGCCACCACGATGTCGAAGCGCTTCTTGACCGGGAAGCACAGGTTGTTGGAAGCCCAGGGCAGGTAGATGGCCCGCGGCGCCGGCGTCGCCGTCGGCTGGCTCGTGGCCGTCGGCGGCGCCGTGGTGGCGGTGGCCGTCGGGGTGGGCGATGCCGGCACCGGCGTCGCCGTCGGTCCGATCACCTCTACCTCGGGGATGGCGAAGTCCACCGTCTGGGCCTTGCCCCAGCCGTCCGTGAACACGGCCTGGATCCGGTCGCCCAGCTTCACCCGGCCGGCCGCGCGCGGCTCCAAGCGGGCACCGGCCGTCAGGCCACCGAAGCCCAGGCTGGGCAGCTGCCACAGGATGTCGGGATCGGACCAGCTGCCGCCGCTGCTGATGCCGGCCGGGTCCACCGCGACGGAGGCCGGCATGGCCGCCGTCAGGGTCAGGTCCTGGGCCAAGGTCGGCGGCGGAGCGTAGCGCACCATGCGGCGGTGCACCAGCGGCGCGCCGTAGACGAAATCCTCGTCGGAGGAGGCCAGGGCGGCGGGCGCCGGGCCGCTGTTGACGACGACGATGGTCGCGCCCAGCTGGCGCAGGGCCAGGGCAGCGTCCTCGGCCGCCGGGATGCCCGTGCATTGGCCGGGGAAGAACTCGAAGTCCGTCGTGCAGTACTCGGCCCGGAGCAGCACCGCCACCTTCCGGCGGTCGCCGGAGCCGGCGAAGAGCTTGCCTGCCTCCTCCAAGGCGTCGCGCAGGCGCGGCTTGATGGCCGGGTTGGAGCGGTCGAAGCGGGTGATGTCACGCACCTTCTGGTTGTAGTCGTCGCGGCTGTCGGTCAGCGGCAACTCGGTGGCGTAGGTGCTGTAGTAGGAGACGATGCCCACGCGGTGGCGCCCGAAGTTGAGACGGCTCATCAGCTGCGTCAGCTCGTTGACCGTGACCGTCGACGGGTCCTGGCCCTGCTGCAGCGCCTCGAAGTAGGGCACCACCACGACGATGTCGGTGGGCGGCTCCAGGACGCCGCAGCGGCCTTCCAGCTTCAGGCTCAGGTCGGTGGTCTGGCCAAGCTGCAGCTGCGCCGGGCTGGCGCCGCTCGTGCCCTTGAACAGGCATTCGCCGTCGTTTGGCACGGGGATCTGGTCGCCCGCCTCCGCCGTCTCGAAGACCGAGATGAGGCTGGACTGGCCGTCGGCCACGTAGACGCGCCCGGCGGCGTCCACCGCCAGATCGGTGAGCGTGGTGGGATCGGAGAAGGGCAGGGGGCGGGCGTCCAGGCGGGCGGTCACCGTCCCGTCGTCGGCCACGCGCTCGATGGCGCCCGGCTCGCGCAGGACGAAGACCGAGCCCTTGGGATCGACCGGGCCACCCGCCAGCGAGCGGGCGTCATAGGAAACCGGCACGTCGGCCAGCTTCTGGCCGGCGGCGTCATAGATGCGAACCAGGTCGTTCAGGTCGTCCAGCACCAGCACCCGGCCGTCGGGCGCCACCGCCATGTCCACGTAGGGGTTGGTCTTGCCGTCGTCGGGCAGGTCCCAGTCCGGCTTCAGCTTGCGCCCGTCCGCGGCATAGCGCACCAGCTTGACGTCCTGCGTGCGCTGCTGGGCGATGGTCTCGGCCTGCACCGCCAGGAACTCGTTGCTCGTCCGGTTGTATGCCAGGGCCGGGATCTCGATGGCGTTGAAGCTGGAGATCAGGGCATCCGTCCAGATGGGCTCGATCACCCGCTCCACGCCGCCCTGACCGCGCTTCTCCACCGTCTTGAAGCGGCCGATGCCGCCCTCCACCTTGAAGGCCTGGCCCGTACGCTGACCCTTGAGGTAATAGCCCTGCACCTCGCCGCGCACGTCGCTGCCGTCGGCGGTGATCATCTGGAAGAAGGTGAAGTCGCCGCCGAAGCTGCCCGACTGGCTGGAGCGCTCGGCGGTGGCCACCTGCTCGCCCTGGTCGCTGAAGTAGCGGAACTGCGAGGAGCTGTCGGCGACGAAGACGACGCCGGGCTCCGGCATGCTCAAGGCCTCAGGGGCAAAGAGCAGCGGGCTGTCGGCGTCCTCGTTTGAGGCCGCGGTGAACACGGCGTCCACCTGCTTGAGCTGCTCGTCGCCATATTCCAGCACCACCGGCGACGTGTCCAGGTCCGCGCGCTTCGCGCCGCATTTGCCCACGTTGGGGTCGCTGATCGCAAGCGCGTAGTACTGCTGCGTCATGGCCTTCAGCCGCGGCAGGGTCACCGTGGCCTTGCAGATGCTGCCCTTGACCGCCGAGGCGGCGATGGCGAAGCTGACGGTGCGGCCATCGATGACGCAGGCGCCGTTGCCCTCGCCGACGAAGACCTTGTCGGCGCCCAGGCTGTTGATCCGGGACGCGTCGCAGCTGAAGTCACCTTGGGTGAAACGGGCGTCGGTCAGGTCGTAGACCTTGCGCAGCGTCGCCGCCGGCAGGGCGGGATCCGCGGCCAGCTGCTCGTCCGTGGCCAGGTCGAAGATCTGCACCCGGCCGCCGCGCTTGTCGCCGATGGCGATGACCTTGCCGTCTCCGCTGACGTCCACGTCGGTGAAGCTGCTGAACTGGCCGTCGTCCGTGCCGCGCATGCCGAACTTGAACATCT
>JBGAUA010000051.1:0-20704 GCA_044228875.1 Anaerolineae bacterium | reverse complement strand
GTTAGCGTGAAGCGTGCAAGCTCAGGTGTTGAGCGTCTTTGGTGGATCAGGACCGCGCGGTCGCGATCGCTTCGCGAATCTTGGCCGGAACCGGCTCGTACTGGCTGAATTCCATGGTGAAGGTGCCTCGCCCCTGGGTGATGGAGCGAAGCTGCGAGGCGTAGCCGAACATCTCCCCCAGCGGCACCATCGCGCCCACGCTGGAGGTGCCGCTCGCCCGGGTCTCCATCGCCTGCACCTGGCCCCGGCGCGCGTTGAGGTTGCCGATGACGTCGCCCATGTACTCCTCGGGCACGACCACCTCGACCTTCATCACCGGCTCCAGCAGCACGCTCTTGCCCTTGTGCAGCGCTTCCTTGATGGCCAATGAGGCAGCGGCCTTGAACGCGCCTTCGGAGGAGTCGACCTCGTGGTAGCTGCCGTCCTTCAAGCGGATGTGGACATCGACCACCGGGAAGCCGGAGATCAGTCCGCTGTTGAGCGCTTCGCGGGCGCCTTCCTCGCTGGGACGGATGTACTCGCGGGGAATGGTACCGCCCTTGACGGCGTCCTCGAAGGTGACGCCCTTGCCCGGCTCGTTGGGCTCCAGGTCGATGACCACGTGTCCGAACTGGCCGCGGCCACCGGTCTGCTTCACCCAGCGGCCGACAACGTTGAGCGCCGGTTGGGTGATGGTCTCGCGGTAGGCCACCTGCGGGCGGCCGACACTGGCCCCGACCTTGAACTCGCGTCGCAGGCGCTCGACCAATACCTCAAGGTGCAACTCACCCATGCCGTAGATCAGGGTCTGCCCGGTCTCGCTGTCTACGCGGATGCGGAAGGTCGGATCCTCGTCGGCCAGGCGGGCGAGGGCGTTGGACATCTTGTCCTGATCCGCCTTCGTCTTGGGTTCGATGGCCACGTTGATCACCGGCTCCGGGAAGGAAATCGCCTCGAGGATCGCCGGCTTGTCCGGATCCGAGAGCGTTTCGCCTGTGACCATGTTCTTGGGGCCGATGATCGCCGCGATGTCGCCGGCGGAGATGGACTGGATGTCCTCGCGCGAATCGGCATGCATCTTCACCAGACGGCCCAGGCGCTCAGTCCTGCCATTGGAGGTGTTCTGGATCTTGTCGCCGGTCGAGGCCTGACCGGAATACACCCGGATGAAGGCCAGCCGGCCGACGAAGGGATCGGTCATGATCTTGAAGACCAGGGCCGTGAAGGGCTCGCTGATGTCAGGGCGGCGCTCCATGACCTCTTCGGTCACCGGATGCATGGCCTTGACCGGCGGCACATCCAGCGGGCTCGGCAGGTAGTCCACGACTGCGTCAAGCAGCGGCTGGACGCCCTTGTTGCGCAGGGCGGTGCCGCAGAGCACGGGCACGACGCCACCGGACAGGGTGGCCTTGCGCAGGGCCACCTTGAACTCGTCGACACCGATGGGCTCGCCGTCCAGGAACTTCTCCATGAGCCCGTCGTCGTGTTCTGCCACCTTCTCGATCATGAAGTCGCGCGCCGCCTGGGCCGCGTCCAGTAGATCCGCCGGGATCTCCTCGACGTCCGCGACCGAACCCAGATCATCCTTGTTCCAGATCAGCGCCTTCATCTCCACGAGGTCGATCACCCCGCGAAAGCGATCCTCGACACCGATAGGCAGTTGGATCGGTACCGGATTGGCCCCCAGGCGATCGATGATCATCTGCACCGTGCGGTCCATGTCGGCGCCGACACGATCCATCTTGTTGACCAGACAGATCCGCGGTACGCCGTAGATGTCCGCCTGGCGCCAGACCGTCTCGGACTGGGGCTCGACACCGGCGACGGCATCGAAGACCACCACGCCGCCATCCAGCACCCGCAGGCTGCGCTGCACCTCGACGGTGAAGTCGATATGCCCCGGGGTGTCGATGATGTTGAACTTGTGGTCGCGCCACTCAGCGCTGGTCGCGGCAGCGGTGATGGTGATGCCGCGCTCGCGCTCCTGGTCCATCCAGTCCATGGTGGCCGTGCCCTCATGGACCTCGCCGATCTTGTACGTGCGGCCGGTGTAGTACAGGATGCGCTCGGTGGTTGTGGTCTTCCCGGCATCGATATGCGCGATGATACCGATGTTGCGGGTCATGCTCAGCTGGTTCTGGGAACTCATGATGTCACCGTTACGCTAGTGGGTTCAACGATCTGGATCGCCGCCGGACTACCAGCGGTAATGCGCGAAGGCCTTGTTGGCATCCGCCATGCGATGGGTCTCTTCCTTGCGGCGGATGGTGGCTCCGGTGTTGTTGGCGGCATCCATCAGCTCACCGGCCAGGCGCTCCGCCATCGGACGGCCGCCGCGACCACGCGCCGAGCCGAGAATCCAGCGGAATGCCAGCGCCTGTCGACGCTCCGACCTGATCTCCATGGGCACCTGATAGGTGCTGCCACCAACACGGCGGGGCTTGACCTCCACCATGGGCATGGCGTTCTTGATCGCCTGTTCGAAGACCTCGATGCCGGGCTTCTTGGCTCGCTTCTCGACCAGGTCGAGGCAATCATAGAAGACCCGCTCAGCAGTGGATTTCTTGCCACGGGTCATCAACTTGTTGATGAACGCCCCGGCGGTTCGATTGTGATGGATGGAGTCCGGCACGACTTCGCGTCGCGGCGGACGATTCCTGCGCGGCATGTCCTAACCTCCGTGTTGCCGTCGCCCCGATCGGAGCTTTCGCTGCGTTTGGGCTGTTGACAGAAACCGATCCCGAGACCCGGCTCTTGGTGCACCTTGCAGGCGTCCACCGCGAGCGCAACAAGGCCTCGGGATCGATTGCCTTTGCTACGCCGCCCTCTCATCGAGAGCGTCCCCTTTGAGGGGACCGCACTGGTATGGGTTCCCCACCTGGTGCAGCTGGTTGCGTATGATGCTGTGTTCATCCCCGCTCATCGCGGCGAGCGGGACCCGACCGAAAGGACCGCCTAGCGACGACCACCCTTGCCCTTGACAGGCGCCGCCTGGCCCGGCTTCGGCCGCTTGGCTCCGTAGAGGGAGCGACTGCGGCGCCGCGCCCCGACCCCATTGGAGTCCAGCGCGCCACGCACGATGTGGTAGCGGACCCCTGGAAGGTCCTTCACGCGCCCGCCACGGATGAGCACCGTGGAATGCTCCTGGAGGTTGTGACCCTCCCCAGGAATGTAGGCCGTGACCTCCATGCCATTCGAAAGGCGCACGCGAGCGAACTTGCGCAGCGCCGAATTCGGCTTCTTGGGGGTCATCGTGGCGACCTTCGTGCACACGCCGCGCTTCTGCGGCGCGCCCTTGTCAATGCGGGTCATACGCCGCTGGGATGCGTTGAAGCCGAAAAGCAGCGCCGGAGCCTTGCTCTTCTTGGAAGGCGACCTGCGCCCCTTGCGAACCAGTTGATTGATGGTGGGCACGATGACTGCTCCCGAATGGTCATTCTCGAACTCTGCCCGGCTGACGCGTCCAAAGACACGCCCTTCAGTGCAAAAGCATGAGGTGTGAGTATATGCCGCGCAAGCGGCGCTGTCAACTTTGCGGCGGACGGACGATGCGACGCCCGTTCAGGACCGGAACCGCCCCGTCCAGCTAGACGGCCGCGTCAAACTCGTCACTCCGCCGCGCCGCGGCGGCTCGGCGGCAGGCGCAGACCCAAGCCCAGACGTGGACCGCGCTCTTCCTCCATCTCGCGACCCAGGCTGATGGCCTGGCCTTCCTGGTCCAGAACGTTCACTGCCAACCCGAGGCTCTGCAGCTCCTTGATCAGCACCCGAAAGCTCTCCGGAGCCCCAGGATCCTGGATCTCCTCGCCCTTGACGATTGCCTCGTAGGTCTTGACACGCCCCGTGACGTCGTCCGACTTGATCGTCAGCATCTCTTGCAGCGTATGCGCCGCACCGTAAGCTTCCAGCGCCCAGACTTCCATCTCACCGAAGCGCTGGCCGCCGAACTGGGCCTTGCCTCCCAGCGGTTGCTGGGTAACGAGGGAGTACGGCCCGGTGGACCGGGCGTGGACCTTGTCCTCCACCAGGTGAGCCAGCTTCATCATGTAGATGATGCCTACTGTCACAGGCTCGTCGAAGGCCTCGCCGGACTTGCCGTCGTAGAGCCGGGTCTTACCGGTGATGGGCATGGGCCATCCCAAACGCAGGGTGACGTCGCGGCCGGCGGCCATCAGCGCGTCCAGGCTGGCAGCCGGGTCCGGCGCAGGCACCAGATCGGCGCCAAAGCGGGCATGCATCTCCTCCAGCCAGAGGCGGAGGCAGGCCTGGATGGCCAAGGAGCTTCGGTCACGCCGGTCCTCGGCTTCACCGCGACCGGAACTGAAGTCCAGGATCTCCGCAGCGGGCATGTTGTGCTCCTCGAGGAACTGCAGGGCCACCACCCGCCGCAGGATGGTGACATCCTCCCACGACTGAGCGGCGCTTGCGTCCTTGAGCCAACTCGCCAGATACAGGCTACGAAGCTCCTGATCGTCTCGCAGGAGTTCGGTATCGATGTCTTCCTCTTCCACCCAGGCCCAAGCCGCGCGGGTGACTCCCTGCCAGGCCCAGTCGACCAACCAGGCTCGCGCCAGCTCCGCCGCGATATCGACCTCGGACGCGCCATCGAAGACAGCCGTGGCCACCTTGAAGCCCAGTCGGCTCGCGGCCCAGCCGAGGTGCGTCTCCATGATCTGGCCGATGTTCATTCGGCCGGGCACACCCAGGGGGTTGAGCACCAACTCCATGGTGGTGCCGTCCGACATGAAAGGCATGTCCTCCAAGGGCACCACCTGGCTGATCACACCCTTGTTGCCGTGCCGCCCGGCCATCTTGTCGCCCTCGGTGACCTTGCGCTGCTGCGCCACGCTCACCCGCACCATTCGCTCCACACCGGCGGACAACTCGATCACGTCGTCTCGGCCGAATGAGCGGATATCGACGATCTTGCCGCGCTCGCCGTGCGGGAGGCGCAGGCTGGAGTCCTTCACCTCGCGGGCCTTCTCGCCGAAGATCGCGCGCAGGAGCTTCTCCTCCGGGGTCAGGTCCGTCTCGCCCTTCGGGGTGATCTTGCCCACCAGGATGTCGCCCGGCGACACTTCGGCGCCGATGCGGATCACGCCTTCCTCGTCCAGGTCCCGGAGGGTGTCATCACCGACGTTCGGGATGTCGCGCGTGATCTCCTCAGGCCCCAGCTTGGTATCGCGAGCTTCCACTTCGTGCTTCTCGATGTGGATGGACGTGAACTTGTCCTGCCGGACCACGCCCTCGCTGATCAGGATCGCGTCCTCGTAGTTGCCGCCCTCCCAGGAGAGGAAGGCCACCAGGCAGTTCTGACCGAGGGCCAGTTCGCCCCCCTCGGTGGAGGAAGAGTCCGCCAGCACCCGTCCCGCCTCGATCAGTTCGCCCTTGCTCACGACCGGCCGCTGATCGATGGTGGTCGAGTTGTTGGAGCGCATGAACTTGCGCAGGTTGTAGACATGGATATCGCCGCCAAGCTCGCGAACCAGGATACGGTCGCCGGTGACGCTGATGACCTCGCCAGGAGCATCCGCCACCACGACGTGTCCGGAGTCGATGGCCACGGGGAACTCCATGCCCGTGCCGACGATGGGCGCCTCGGGGACCAGGAGCGGAACGCCCTGCCGGAGCATGTTGGAGCCCATGAGCGCGCGGTTGGCGTCGTCATGCTCGAGAAACGGAATGAGCGAGGTGCTGACGCTGACGATCTGCTTGGGATCGACGTCCATGAAATCCACCCGCTCCGGACGGACGAGCTGGAACCGCTCCTCGCGCCGAACGGTGACCTGGGCCTCCGAGAACTCCCCATGCTCGTTGATGAGGCTGTTGGCCTGAGCGATGGCGTAATGGTCCTCGAGGTCAGCGGTAAGGAACTGCACGGCGCTGCCCACGAAGGGTGCGACCGGCACCTCGGCGAGGCCCAGCTTGGCTACCGCCGCCGCCGCCTTGGCATCGAGACGCTCACCGGCCGGGGCCACCACCTTGCCTTTGGCATCCAACACGTCCTGAGCGGGGACGCGCCCCGCCAAGGCCTCCGCCGTCCCCGGCAACCGGGATCGCACGATGCGGTACGGCGTCTCGATGAAGCCGTAGTCGTTGACCCGTGCGTAGGTGGCCAGACTGCCGATCAGGCCGATGTTCGGGCCTTCGGGTGTCTCGATGGGACAGATGCGCCCATAATGCGAGTGATGGACGTCGCGCACGTCGAAGCCCGCTCGCTCGCGCCGCAGACCGCCGGGACCCAGCGCGGAGAGCCGCCGCTTGTGTGTCAGCTCACCGAGCGGATTGGTCTGCTCCATGAACTGGCTGAGCTGCGACCCGCCGAAGAACTCGCGGGTGGCGGCCACCACCGGACGGATGTTGATCAATCCCAGCGGGGTGATCTGCTCGGGCTCGCGGGTGCTCATCCGCTCACGAACGACGCGCTCCATGCGCAGGAGGCCGACGCGAAGCTGGTTCTGGATGAGCTCTCCGACCGTCTTCACACGGCGATTGCCGAGATGGTCGATGTCATCCTCGTGGGCCTGGTTGTTGTTGATGCGGATCATGTGCTCCACGACCCGCGCCAGATCCTCCTTGGTCAGGGTCATGGGCCGCGGCTCTTCGAGCAGCTTGTCGTTCTCTCCAGGGAGGCCGGGAGCGAGGTGCAGCTTGCGGTCCAGCTTGTAGCGACCCACGCGACCCAGGTCGTAGCGGCGATCGTTGAAGAGCAGCCCCGTGAGGTAAGCCTTGGCGTTGTCCAGCGTCGGCGGATCTCCCGGGCGCAACTTGCGGTAGAGATCGAGGAGGGCCTCCTCCTCGTTCCCGCTGGGATCCTTCTCGATGGTCGTGGAAAGATAGGGGTGATCCTCATCCGTGTCCGCGTTGACGAACAAGGCTCGCAGGTCTTCATCGCTGGAGTAGCCGATGGCCCGCAGGAGCGTGGTCACCGGGAACTTCCGCTTGCGATCGACCTTGACGCTGATCAGGTCGCGCTTCGACGTCTCAAACTCCAGCCAGGCGCCGCGGTTGGGGATGAGCTTGGCAAAGGCCATGTTGCGCCCCGTCGTCCGCTCCTCGAGCACGCTGAAGTAGACCCCGGGCGACCGGATGAGCTGGCTGACGACCACGCGCTCCGCACCGTTGATGACAAAGGTGGCGCTCTCGGTCATGATCGGGAAGTCGCCCATGAAGACTTCCTGCTCCTGGATCTCACCGGTGGTCCGGTTGACCAGGCGCACCGTCACCCAGAGCGGGGCAGCATAGGTCATGTCCATCTCATGGCACTCATCGACGCTGTACTTGGGCGCGTCGAAGCGATGGCTCAGGAAGTGGAGCTCCAGGTTCTTGTTGAAGCTGACGATCGGCGAGATCTCCGCGAACAGGTGCGCCAGACCCTCCTCCCTGAACGTCGCGAACGATTCGAGCTGAACCGTGATCAGGGGGGGCGCCGGCTGATGGTTGCGGATGCGCGCGTAGGATCGCCGCTCCTCGATGGGCAGGGCGACGCGGCCAACGGGGCCGGTCTTGTCGGCGGCTTGCGCGACCGTGGCTGGGGACAACTTCGCCATTCGACCTTCGCTCCTTGCAGCTGAGGCGGCGGAGGGAATTCAGGGATAGGGCCCTTATGTCAATGCACCGTCGGTAGGGCCAAGGGGAAATAATAGCCGCATGCATCGAGCACAGTCAAGTAAGGAGCCGTTCTTGTGCCGCGCCTCACAGAGCGGGGAAGCGCCCACCGTCGATACCCGCGTCGACGCCCGCCGGCGGCACCCTGCGATATCATGGTGCATCGCGGGCCTGCGCCATCGCCATGGCTGCGCCGCGTCCTTCGCCCACTCGACGTCACCTCGGAGTCACTGCCATGCGCATACCTTTCAAGAGCCTCCTCGTCCTCCTGCTGTTGGCACTCCTGGGCATCTTCGTCTGGCAGAACGACACAGCCTTCTTCGGCAGCCCCGGCGACCCGCCCCCCTCCCTGCGGTTCCTGGGCGCGCGCATCCAAGCGCCGCTCGGGCTGGTCCTTCTGGCGTTCATCGGCGTGCTCTGCCTGTTCTTCGTGGTCTTCGCTCTCAGCTTGAGAACCCAGACCCTGCTTGAACTACGGCGGGGCAGCAAGGAGACGGAGGCGTCGCGCCGCCTTGCCGACAGCGCCGAACTCAGCCGGTTCAACGAACTGCGCGTCGACATGGTGGCGCAGTTCGCGGACCTGACCTCTGAGATACGGGCCGTCCACAACAGCCTGTCCGCCGGCCTGGCCGAGTTGGAGGACCGGCTGCTACCTTCGGACGATCCACCTGCCGCCTGAGCCGGTGCGTCCAGAAACGACCTCCGGTATGGTCGCGCCGGTCATCCGATTCAGTCGCGGTGCGCTTCCCATTCATCCCGCAGGATGCCCAAGCCGATAAGGTCATGGTAGCGCCCATCCCGGTAGGCCGCCTGGCGAAGATGCCCCTCCTCGCGGAAGCCGGCCCTCAGGTACGCGGCCAATGCGGCCTGGTTGGCTTCGGGAATGAGATAGCTCACACGATGCAGGCCCAAAGTGCGGAAGGCGTAGGTCAGGGCGACCTGCATGGCGTCCAAGCCGAATCCGCGGCGCCTGGAAACAGCATCGCCGATCCAAACGGCCAACTCCGCCGAGCGGTTACGCCAGTGGATCGGCGCCAGTTCGACCCCGCCGACCACGATGCCATGGGCATCGATAGCCCAGCGCACTGCATCGGCGTCCCGTCCTGTCCAACGCTCCTCGAAGATGCGGTCGACGGCGTCATGCGAGATCGGACGGCCGTCGGAGCCCGTGAGCAGGCCCAGATCGAGATCCTGGGCGAATTCCCAGAGCCTCGGCAGGTCGGTTCTTTCCATCGGGCGCAATGTGATGTGGTTGCCTTGCAGCATGACGGGACTCCTTTGGTGGCTTCGAATCGGTGAAGCGTCCTGGCGATGCGCATTGTAGCCGCTGAAGGCCCGAGGACAAGGGCGGACCTTGGCCCGCGCAAGCCGGGGCCGATGTGCTAAGATGCCCGCGCCATGGCCATCCGATTCCGTTTCCCAGCCGGCCCACCGCGCCCCGCCGGTTACCTGAGCGCTGCCTCCTCATGGACCCTTTTGCTGCTGTTCCTCGTGCTGTCGATGCCGATTCCCTCGCGTCCCTCTCGGGCATGGGCCCAGCCGTCGGACCCCACCGCCGTCCGGCCGGACCCTCCGGCCACCACCGAGCCCCGCTATCCGCCAACCCCGCTGCCCAAGGATGAGCCGGACGATGACGAGGACGAGGCGGATGAAGCGCCGGCTGCTCCTGATGTCAGCCCAACCGCGCCGCCGCCTGGCTTCGCCCTGCCGGCCCGCACGCAGCGCCCCACGCGCACGCCCCGCGCCACGGCCCTGCCCACAGCGACGCCACTGGCCGCGGGAGGTCTGCGTCTGAGCATGAGCGCCTCGCCACCGGTACTGCGCTTGCGCGAGTCGGCGACCTTCTCGCTGGACCTGGTCAATCAAGGCGATCAGACGGTGGACGGTCTGGTCATCGACATCGCGGCTCCCGACGTGCTCATCGCCTACGACGCCCAGGTGCGATCCGGAGAGATCAGCCGCGCGGGGGGCTTGATCAGCTGGCACCTGCCGCGTTTCGCGCCCGGCGAACGCAGCAGCTTGCGTCTCAGCGGACAGGTGGCGCGAGCCGGCGGCGAGCGCACCGGTCTCTGCGCGACCGTGATCTCCAGTGGTGCGGCTCTTGAGCACTGCGCATCGTTCGAGGTGTCGTCTGGTCCCCCGGCAGCTGCTACCCAGGCCGCGCCGGCACTCCTGGACCCATCCGACGACGCCGATGCCGAGACGGCGCCCAGCGGTGTCGAAGCCTTGCGCCAGGCCGGACGCCCCGGTCTACTCGCCGGGCTGTCCCTGCTCCTGGCGGGCGCAGTCCTGCTCGGCGCGTGGTGGACCCGCGCCGGCCGATCGGCCGGACGGCCGGCGGCCGCCCGGTCAGCGGCAAGGGAGCGCGATGGGCCGGGCAGCGAAGGCCGCGAACCCTCGTCCATGAACGACGGAGCAGTCCTGCCCGAATCCAGGGTGCCGCCCGGCACGCCCGCCAGTCCATCCTCGAGCCCGGTCGGGCGCGCGCCGCGCCGACCGCGGCGCGGCACGACCAGACAGAGGTAGCCCATGGCCAGCAAATCCGCGACCGTCACCTGGATGCGCGATCAGACCTTCGTCGGCGAATCCGGAGGCCTGACCATCCTGATGGACAATCCAGGTCCCGGCCGGCTCCGACTAGGCCCATCCCCGATGGAGCTGCTGCTCATGGCCCTGGCCGGTTGCACCGCCATCGACATCGTGTCCGTCCTCAAGAAGAAGCGCCAGGACCTCACGGACCTCAAGATCTTCGTGCAAGGCGACCGAGCCGAAGACCATCCCATGCGTTTCACCTCGATCACGGTCACCTACGAGGCGCACGGGCGGAACCTCAGCCAGGCGGCGGTCGAACGCGCGGTGTTCCTGTCCGATGAGAAGTACTGCTCGGTGTCCGCCACGTTGCGTGAGCGCACCACGGTCAACACCGTGGTGCGCGTGGTCGAGGCCCCGTCCGAAACGACGACAGAGAATCGAGCGCCTCAGGCCGGGCAGGACCCGTGACGCGGACCGCGCCGCTCCGATTCCGCCCCGGCGCGTCGATCCTCCTGGCCCTCATCAGCCTGATCGCCTTGGCCTGCGCCGGTCCGGCCGATCGCCCGGCCGGCGAACCGATGGTGTCCACTCCGGCGGTTCAGGCAGGCCCAGTTCCCGCGGCCACCGATGGCCCGTCCGGCCCGACGCCGGCGGCCGGCGACCTCCCCACGTCCTTGGCCGGCCGCGTCTGGCAGCTCGACGGCTTCGCCGCCGACACGACGGTCACCGATGCCCTCGTGGGCTCAGAACCTACCCTGATCTTCGCCGGCAGCGCAGTCGCGGGCCACGGCGGCTGCAACAGCTTCAGCGGACCGGCGATCGTCGGGGCGGTTTCGGCCGACGGTCAGGCCATACGGTTTCCGCGGACAGCCATCACGCAGATGGCCTGCGTAGACCCCCGGATGAACGACCAGGAGGCGCGCTTGATGGACGTCCTGTCGCGCGTGGCCCGCTTCCGGCTGATCGATGCCGAAACGCTGGTCCTCGAGGACGAGGCCGGGCAGAGCGGCCTGCTGTTCACGGCTGCGCCGTCCCGCCCGTGACCGCGCGAGCCGGTCAGACCTCGGTCAACCGCGGCATCTCGGGACAACGTGGCCCAACCCGCCCGCGCTCGACAAAGGCAGTGGCGCGATCGGACACAGTTCGGACCGGCGAACGGTTGCCGCCCCTGGTTCCGGCGCCTATAGTGGATCTCGATCCAAGGCGAAATCGGCCGAGCACTCCTTCCCTATTACGGCAGAGGATCCGACCATGTCCCATCGCGACCAGCGCCTGACCATGCCGCTCCTGAAAGACCGCGTCGGCGCAGCGGAAGCGTCCGAGGCGGCTCAGGAGTCCCCGGCCTGGCTGGTGCGACTGAAGCCGGGCGTCAGCGAGCGAGCGGTTCAAGGCTTGGCGGATCGCCTTCGCGGCCGGATGTTGGAAGCCGCCTGCCACGACCTGGGTTCCGGCATCCTCTCCATCGGCGAGGCAAGGCGCGACGTCCTCGAACAGGCCCTTGTTGATGCCGGGGTGGCGGCGGACCTCATCGCGGTGGACACGCCGCAGCGCTTGGTTCGCCGTGACGCCGTGCCGGCCGGCAGCCGGGTGCGCATCGGCGGCGCAACAGTGGGCGCCGGGTTCACCCTCATCGGCGGCCCTTGCGCCGTGGAGAGCCGTGCTCAGATCATGACCGCGGCCCGCGCCGCCGCGCGGGCCGGCGTTCATGTGCTGCGCGGCGGCGCGTTCAAACCCCGCACCAGCCCCTATGCCTTCCAGGGTCTGGGAATGCGCGGCGTGGAACTGCTGGCTGAAGCCGGCCGAGCCACGGGCCGGCCGGTGATCAGTGAGATCCTCGATCCCAGCCACCTGGAGCGCATGTATCCCCTGGTGGATGCGTTCCAGGTGGGGGCGCGCAACATGCAGAATTTCGAGTTGTTGAAGGCCTTGGGCGATGTGGACCGCCCGGTCCTGCTCAAGCGCGGCGCCAGCGCCACCCTCGAAGAATGGCTTTTGGCGGCCGAGTACTTGCTTGCCGGCGGCAACGGGCAGGTGATCCTCTGCGAGCGCGGAATTCGCACCTTCAACTCCAACCTGCGCTACACCTTGGACCTGGCCACCGCCGTGCAGGCCAGATCGCTGACCCACCTACCGGTGATCATCGATCCTTCCCATGCCACCGGCCGGCCGGAGTTGGTGTCGCCTCTGGCCTGCGCGGCATTGGCTGCCGGGCTGGACGGGGTGATGTTCGAGTTCCATCCTCACCCCCAGTCGGCGCTCTCCGACGGTCCCCAGGCGCTGCATCTCGACCAGTTGGACGACCTGACCCAGCGCCTGTCCCGTCTGGCCGAGGCCCTGGGTCGCGACATGGAGCCGGTGGCGAACGATCGTCCGCAGGCGTGACCGGCCTCAGTCCTTCACGTCGCCGAGAACTCCATCCGCGGGCGTGAGGCGCCCAGTTCTGGAGCGAAGGTCAACCCCGATCGTCGTAACCCCGCGGATGTCCACGGTGCCACTCCCAGGCGCTGGCCACGATGGCATCCAGCTCCGGAAAGCGCGGCCGCCAGCCCAGGTCCCGGCGAATGGCCTCCGAACTGGCGATGAGCGTGGCCGGGTCTCCGGCGCGACGCGGGCCGATCACGTGTGGAATCGGATGGCCCGTCACTCTGCGGCAGGCCTCGATGACCTCCATGACCGTGTAGCCCTGGCCGTTGCCCAGGTTGTAGCGCCGGCTGCCGAATCGATCCAGGGCTTGGAGGGCCAGGATGTGAGCCGCAGCCAGGTCGACCACGTGAATGTAGTCGCGCACACAGGTGCCGTCGCGCGTCGGATAGTCATCGCCGAAGACGGCGATGGCCTCGCGCTGTCCGAGAGCCACCTGCAGGACCAGTGGGATCAGGTGGGTTTCCGGGTCATGGTCCTCGCCGATGTCGGGAAGATCCCCGCAGGCGTTGAAGTAGCGGAGGCAGGCGAAGCGCCAGCCGTGGATGCGCTCGAACCAGTGCAGCAGCCGCTCGATGAAGAACTTCGACTCGCCGTAAGGCGAGCCGGGCACGATGCGCTCCTCCTCGTCGATGGGCATTCGTGCCGGGTCATCGAAGAGATTGGCCGTGGAGGAGAGGATGAATCTCCGCACACCGGACGCGGTCGCGGCCTCGAGCAGGTTGGCCGCGTTGACGAGGTTGTCACGCAGGTACTTCAACGGCTGAGCCATGCTCTCGCCGACCAGGGTGTAGGAGGCGAAATGCATGATGCCTTCGAAGTCGGGATGGTCGGCGAAGAGAGCCTCCAAGCAATGCCGATCGGACAGATCGCCTTGCACGAAGACTGCTTTCGGATGGACGGCGGCGCGGTGGCCTTGGTAGAGGCTGTCCAGAACGACGACATCATGCCCCGCGCGGATCAGCTCCGCGGTGGTAACGCTGCCGATGTAGCCCGCGCCGCCGGTGACCAGGATCTTCATGCGCAAGCCTCCACTGGGATGATGGTGTCGGATAGGAGTTAGGAGTACGGAGCCGGACTCAACCCATGGCCCGCGTCATGACCGAGGCCAGCCGCGAGGCGAATCCGGCACCGTCGGCCGGAGCCGTACCCTCCGCCAGGAGGGCCAGGTCGAGCAGCAGCAGCGCGTACTCAGCGATCACCGGATCTTCGGGGCTCACCTGGGCGCGGAGTTGCATGCGTTCCAGCAACGGATGCGCGGCGTTGACCTCCAGAATGCGCCGGGGCGCCGGCGGCTCCTGCCCCATGGCTCGGAGAATCTGCAGCAACTGGGAGGAGGGCGCGCCCTCCTCGTCCACGAGGCAGGCGGCGCTGTCCGTCAGACGGGAAGACACGCGAACGGCGGACACCCGATCGTTCAGCAGCTGGCCGAGACGTGACAACAGGGGCTCGAGTTGGGCTGCCGAGACAGGCTCAGCCCCCTCGCCGGATGACGGTTCGGACAGACCTTCCAGGTCGAGCCGGCCCTGGGCCACCGATCGCAGCGGCAACCCGTCCACGTCTCCCAGCTGGGTGATGACGATCTCGTCGACCCCGTCCGCAAGGAGTAGCACCTCCACCCCGCGCCGCCGAAGGGCTTCCAGTTGCGGCGCCGACCGCAGCGCGTCCAAGCGCTCTCCCGTCAGATAGTAGAGCGCCGACTGGCCTTCCACACGGCGGCCGCTGATCTCCGACAGCGTGGACCATCCTTCTTGGCCGCTGCTGCGGAACAGGCAGACATCCTTCAATCGCGGCGCTTGGGCTGGTTCGTAGTGAAAGCCCTCCTTGAGCACGGCGCCGAAGGCTTCCCAGAATCGCTCATAAGCCGCACGGTCCGACGCCAGACGCTCCGCCAGCTCGGCCAGCACCCGGCGCGTGAGTTGCCGGCGCATGGCCATGAGGAGCCGATCCTCCTGGATGCTCTCTCGCGACACGTTGAGCGGCAGGTCCGGGCTGTCGACCAGACCGCGCACGAAACGCAGGTACTCCGGCATCAACTCCCTACATTCCTCCATGATGAAGACCCGCCGGGCGTAGAGCTGCAGACCGCGCCGATGCTCCCGGGCATCGAGGTCCACCGATCGACGACCGGGGATGAACAGCAGGGCGGTATACTCGCGCATCCCCTCGACGTGCTGGTGGATGACCGCGTAGGGCTCCGACCAGTCATGGGCCAGATGGTGGTAGAACTCGGCATAGTCCGCCGCGCTCACTTCGGTAGGTCGGCGGGTCCACAGCGGGCGGGTGGAGTTGATCTGCTCCTCGCGAACGCCCCCGGCCTCGTCCGGAAGCACCATCAAGATAGGAAAGGCGATGAAATCACTGTGCCGCTTGACGATACGCCTGAGCGACTCGGGATCGGTGAAGGCCTCGGCAGCCGGCCGCGCATCGCTCGAATCGCCTTCCGCGTCGTCGTCAGCCGGCGGAGGGGCATCACGCCGCAAGCGCAAGGTGATCCGCGTGCCGTGCGGCAGGTCCGGCATGCGGCGCACCTGAAAGCTCTCGCCGCCGGTGGATCGCCATTCAACGCCGACCTCGTCCGTGGCGCGGCGCGTGAGCACCTGCACCTCGTCGGCCACCATGAAGACGCTGTAGAAACCCACGCCGAACTGGCCGATGAGGCCCGTCGGATCCTGCCCTCCCTCGACGCCTCGACTGGCGGCGGCCGTGCCGCTACGGGCGATGGTGCCCAGGTTGGCTACAACGTCCTCTTCGCTCATGCCGATGCCGTTGTCCTCCACCACCAAGGTGCCCGCCACCGCGTCGGGCACCAGGCGGATGCGGTAGTTGTCGGCCTCCGGCGCCGCGCCGGTCAACGACAGCAGCCGCTGCCGGTCGATGGCGTCCGAGGCATTGGAGATCAGTTCGCGCAGGAAGACCTCCCGCCGGCTGTAGAGATGGTGGATCATCATGTCCAGGAGGCTCGCGGTCTCGGCCTGAAAGCGGTGCTCCTGAGGTTGCTGGTCGGTCACGGCGGCGACTCCTGAGGCGGGTGGTACGGGCGGACACTGGTGGAAACCTGCGAATTATAGGGCATGGAGGGGCATGACTTCTCCCAGCTTCGACCATACCCTAAACTTGCTTCATGTCCCTTCACCGGCGCCTCCGCCACTCGATCCTCATCCTCTTCCTGGCCGGCGCGGCCCTGCCTGTTGTCGTGCAGCTGGCACTGGGACTCTGGGCCCGTCCGTTGATTCATGGTGCCGAGTCGGTTCCCCCGCGGCGCGTCGCCCTCGTCTACGGAGCGGGCATCTATCGCGATGGCCGCCTGGGCAAGATGCTCCAGGATCGGGTGGAGACCTCCGTCGCGCTGTACCGCGAAGGCAAGGTCCAACGACTGCTGATGAGCGGCGACAACCGCTTCGTGGAGCACGACGAGCCCGGCCGAATGAAGGACTACGCAGTCGCCTTGGATGTGCCGCCCGTCGCGATCCAGCCGGACTACGGCGGCCGCCGGACCTATGACAGCTGTTACCGGGCCCGCTACATCTTCGGTCTGGATCGGGTCACCCTGGTGACCCAGGCCTTTCACCTGCCGCGCGCACTCTTGATCTGCCGGGCTCTAGGCCTGGACGCAGTCGGCGTCCCAGCGGACCGCCAACCGTATCCGCTGGAAGCCAAGGCCTGGTCCGTGGCGCGGGAGGCCTTGGCCTCCATGAAGGCATTGATCGACGTCAGCCTGCGCAAACCCGCCCCCATCATGGGCCAACCAGTCACCATCCGCTAGCCCGCGACGCATACCGGGCCACCCGAACGGCGAGCCACAACACCATGCCTCCGCAGCGCACCGCTGTCTTTCCGGCCACCTTCGACCCGGTGACCAACGGGCACCTGGCCATCATCGCTCGCGCCGTGCGCCTGTTCGACCGCCTGGTCGTCGGGGTCTACGACCATGGCCAGGACCGCGGTCTTCGCACCGCCAAGCAACCGCTCTTCGATGCCGCCGAACGGGTATCCCTGGTGACGGCGGTCACCTTGGACTGGCCGCAGGTCCGGGTGCGGGCTTTCACCGGACTGTCGATCGACTTCGCGCGGCAGGAGGGCGCAGCGGCCATCGTCCGCGGCCTGCGCGTGGCGGATGACTTCGAGTTCGAGCGCCAGATGGCGATGATGAACCGGCACCTGGATCCCGACGTCGAGACCGTCCTCTTCATCACCAATCCCGATCACGCCTTCGTCAGCTCATCGCTGGTTCGGGAGGTGGCCCAGATGGGCGGAGACGTCAGCCGCCTCGTGCCGCCACCTGTTGCCGCCGCCCTGGCCCGCCGATTGGGCCCGCCGCGGCGGCCGGCCGCCACCGGCAACGCTTGACGGTGCGCCCAGGCAGCGATATAACCTGACCGTCCGAGCGGTCCCTGACCCGTATGGTCGGCGCTCGGCAAGCGGATCCGGACCGCATTGGGCGTCGTTCCCACGCCGCCGGCACATTGGCCGGCAGCGCGGAGCAGAGCCTCCGGCCCGAAAGGAGAGCCCCTTTGGACCTCGAATACCTTATCGACCGGCTCGAGGAACTGCTCGATCGCGGCACGCGCGTGCCCATGACCACGCGCGTGGTCATAGACGAGAACGAGTACCTGCGCCTGATCGACCAGATGCGGATCAGCGTGCCGCAGGAGATCAAGAACGCGCGCCAGGTCGAGGCGGAGCGCGAGGCGCGTCTTGCCGCGGCGCAGGAACAGGCCGAGGCCATGATCCAAGCCGCCCACGAGCGCTGCGACGGCATGGTGGCCGAGCACGTGGTGCTGGCCCAAGCCCAACAGCGGGCGGACGAAGTGTTGACCCATTCCTACCAGGAAGCGTCTCGCATCCGCGGCGAGGCCGACGCCTACGCCTTGGAGGTGCTGCATCGCATCGCCGCGCAGCTCGAGAGCTTCGGCCAAACGGTGCAGAACGGCATCCGACTGTTGGAAGCCGGCGAATCCACAGGTGTGGCACCGCTCGAGGAGTAGACCAAAGCGCGGGCTGTCCCGTCGGCGCCGATTTGCGGCCGCCCTGCGAGTTGGGTATTCTTGTTGTTCGCATTTCGAGCCCTCGGCTCGGGTCAGGAGGCTTGCCATGCGCTACAAGGTGGCCGATCTGGTCAAGGCTCCACCGGGAAACGCGCGTTGGGTCGAGGTCGATGACGTCGAATCGGCCCAACACGAGAGCTTCCAGGTTGTGGCCCCGATCCAGGGGCGGGTGCGGCTGATGCGGGATCCCGGGGGAATCCTGGTTCAAGGCAGCATCCACACGGTCGTCGCCCTGAGTTGCACCCGTTGCCTGGAACCGCTGGACCTGCCGATCGACGTGGCGTTGGGCGAGCATTTTCGGCCGACGGTGGCCATTCCCGGCGGCGCGCCGGTGCTCGCAGATCCTGAAGAGGAGAACGAGTCGATCACCGAGATCGACGAACGGCATATGCTGGACCTGTCGGGCGTCATCTGGCAGAACCTGGAGCTGGCCTTGCCGGCCGTGGCGCTCTGCCGACCCGATTGCGCAGGACTCTGCCCCCAATGCGGAGCCAACCGCAATTCTGAGACCTGCGGCTGTGAGCCTCCAGCGGATTCCCGCTGGTCGGGTCTGGCTGAGCTCATCGAACGAAGCTAGTATCGAACATCGGCACGTCGCGGCCTCCAACAGACCGAGACGCTCGCCGGGACGAACCACCACCAGGAGAGTCGAACCATGGGCGCAGTCCCCAAACACCGCATCAGCCCCCGCCGCAAGGCCAAGCGCCGCACGCATTACAAGCTCCAGCCCGTGGCGCTGGTGCGCTGCGGACATTGCGAGGCCTACCACCGGCCGCATCATGTCTGCCCTGCCTGCGGCACCTACCGCGGCATCGAGATCATCCAGATCGAGGACTGATCCCCACCCGACCGCGTTCTCATGAGCGTCGCCTGGCTGTTTCCCGGCCAAGGGTCCCAGTATGTCGGCATGGCCGGCGCTTGGGCCAGGCAATCGACCTGCGCGCGTGACGCGCTGGCCGAAGCGTCGGAGCACCTCGGATTCGACCTGGCCGGCCTGATGGCCGAGGGTCCGCAGGACACCCTCAGTGATACCTACAACCAGCAGCCGGCGCTGCTGGCGGCGTCCGTCGCCATCCTGCGTGCCGCCTATGACGATCTGCCGCCGCCCACCTTCGTTGCCGGCCACTCCCTGGGCGAATACGCCGCCTTGGTAGCCGCGGGCGCGCTCGGCTATCCGGAAGCCCTCAGCCTGGTCCGCGAACGCGGCCGGCTGATGAAGCTGGCGGGTGACGCAGCGCCGGGCGGCATGGCGGCCATCCTGGGTCTGGAGGACGGGCAGGTCGAGGTGGTCTGCGACACCATCGACGGTGTTCAGGTGGCCAACTACAATGCCGCCGGGCAGGTTGTGATCTCCGGCGAACAAGCGGCTGTCGCGTCAGCCATGGCGGCACTCAAGGAAGCCGGGGCCAAGCGCACCGTGCTCCTGCCCATCACCATCGCCGCCCATTCGCTGTTGATGGCGCCTGCTTCCGAGGCGTTGGCGCTGGCCATCGACCGGGCAGGCATCGGCGACGCCCACACACCCGTTGTCGCCAACCTCAGCGCGCGGCCGATCCACGCCGCCGCCGACATCCGCGACGAGTTGCGCGGGCAGCTGACCGGATCCGTCCGCTGGGCCGCGAGCGTGCAGCGAATGGCCGACGACGGCGTCGACCAATTCATCGAAGTCGGTTCTGGCTCGGTTCTGACCGGCCTGGTCAAGCGCATCCTGCGCGACCGTGACGGCCCACCGATCATCGCGGTCAGCTTGGACCAGCCTCCCGAGGCTTGATCGCTAGGACGCGGCCCACACCACAGGAGCAAGCACACATGAGCGGCAAGGTCGCCCTGGTCACGGGCAGCAGCCGTGGAATCGGCCGCGCCATCGCCCTGCGTCTGGCTGCCGACGGCTGCGCCGTGGTCGTCAACTACCGCGCGGGCGCCGACGCCGCGGCAGAAGTCGTCGGATCGATCGAAAGCGCGGGCGGAACAGCCGTCGCCGTTCAGGCCGACGTCACCGACGGCGCGGCCGTCGAAAGCCTGGTCGGCCAGACCCTTGAGCGATTCGGTCGTCTGGATGTGCTGGTGAACAACGCCGGCGTCACGCGCGACGGATTGCTGATGCGGATGAAGGACGCGGACTGGGACATGGTGATCGCCACCAACCTGCGATCGGTCTTTCTCGCCTCTCGCGCCGTACTCAGGCCCATGATGCGCCAGCGGGGCGGTCGCATCGTCAGCATCACGTCGATCAGCGGGCTGTCCGGCAACGCCGGACAGTGCAACTATGCCGCCGCCAAGGCGGGCATCGTTGGCTTCACGCTCAGCCTGGCAAAGGAGGCCGGCTCGCGGGGCATCACGGTCAACGCCGTGGCCCCGGGCTATGTGCCCACCGACCTGACCGGCGACCTGCCTCAGGCCCTGCTCGACGAGGCCGTGAAGGCCACCCCCTTGGGGCGCCTGGGCACCGTGCAGGACATCGCCTCGGCCGTCTCCTTCCTAGCCTCCGACGACGCGGCCTTCATCACCGGCCAGGTGTTGCGCGTCGACGGCGGCATGGTGTTCTAGTACGGCTGGGCGCAACCATCACCGCGGTTTCAATCTTCATCGACCCAGCTGTACCAGTGCACGCCTGCGGCGAGCAAGCCACGGCAACGACAAGGACAGGACCAAGCATGAGCACAGCCCAACAGCCCAGACCATGCCTGAGTACGGTCAGCCCAAATGGGTTGATCTCACCGCAGGCGTGGCTGGTACAGCCCGTCAACGGCCATTGTTTCTGCGGCATGACCTGCGCAGGGCTGTACTAGCGCCATGAGCCAACGCAGATGAAGGGTCGCCGCCGAGCCAGGGAGCTGGCGCTGCAGGCGCTCTATGAACTGGATCAGAGCAGCCACGCCCTCGATGACGTGCTCGCCACGCGCGTGGAAGGCTACTACCAGTCCATCGCCGATTCCGCGGCCGGCGGCCCCTTGCGCTCGGCCATGCTCGTTCTGCTCAGCGAGCGGGACTTTCGCCGTGAGAACCCGGCGCCGTGGGCCGCCCTTGCCGCCGATGCGGATCTCGCCGCAACGCTGAGCCTACCTCCCGAGCTGCTCGATGAGGGTCTGGCTCTCTTCGAGCGCCATGGCGACTTG
>JBGAUA010000050.1:0-21297 GCA_044228875.1 Anaerolineae bacterium | reverse complement strand
ACCGCGCCGAACGCGAGGCGGCGCGCCGGTCCTCAACCATCGCGCCGACGGCCGCGCCACTGGTCTTCCCCACCGAACCGGCCCCGATCGAGCCGGCGCCGACCGAGCCGCCGGCGCCGCGGCCCACCACCGAGCCCCAGCCCACCCTGCCGGTCATCCCGGCCAACGAGCCGCCCCGCATCCTGGGCCTGACCTGCACGCCGGACCAGGTGGAGGAGGCCGGCAGCGCCGAGTGCCGGGTAGAAGTGGACGACGACGGCGGCCTGGAGGGCGTCAGCTTCGAATGGCAGCTGCAGGGAGTCGGCCCGGAGCTCAGCGATCCCCGATCCGCGACGGTGACCTTCACCGCCAGCGGCAACGGCGGTGGCTTGGGCTGGCAGGGCGAGTTCGTCCTGGTCATCATCGTGCGCGATGCCCAGGGGCTGGAAACTCGCGGCCGGACGCAGGTCACCATCACGCCCACGCAGCCCTAGTACTGCACCTCCAGAAAGCGTGAGGGTGGCGGTGGCATGACCTCGCGACCAATGACGGATTCGAGACCCGGTACACCCAGCGGCTACTCTCAGCGTCCATCGGGGGGCGATACCAGAGCCATGGGCGGAGGGAAACGGGTCGCGATCGGCGGGCGACGCGCCGCCGGTCGGATTCGGTCGAGAACCGATCAACTGGCCATAGCGCGAGGCCCTTGGCGACCGTTAAGAGGATGCGACGCGGGGGAACGCCCATGGAGGAATCGGCCATGGAGCCGTCGCGGGGAACGGGACTGAAGGCGATGAAGATCGGGGAACGGGAAATGAGCAAGCGGATGATGCGCGCGGGTCTGGCCCTCGCCCTGGCGGCAGGTCTTGGCGCCGGTTTCGGCGGCGGCGCGCGAGCGCAGGAATCCGCGCCGGACTCAGCGGCGCCCAGAATCCCGGATGGGTCCATCCGGCGGCAGGAGCTGGAGATCTTCCAGGGCCGCCTGCAGACCGCCCGCGCCGGCTGCCCCGGCGTGGACAGCGCCATCCTGGTCTCCTGCGAGGGCGCTGAGGAGATCTGGGTCAAGGCGGTACCGGGGGTGGACGTCAGCCGCTACTTCGGCCAGTTGGTGGCCATCGAGGGCACCCTGCGCCAATGCGGCTCCAACCGCTACATCGACATGAACACACTCTCGCCCCTCCGGCGCTGCGGCGACGCAGGCGCGACCATCGCCCCCGAGACGGTGAACCTGGGCCTCGGACGGGTGGACTGGGCCAGCCCGGACGGCGGTCAGGCGGGTTGGATGGGCTTCGCCGCCGATGCCGACCCCGCCAGCGCCTGGGTGGCCGACACTGATTCGGCCTACATCCGGGTCAACCTGGGCGAGAGCCGCACATTCAACCGCATGCGCCTCCTGTGGGGCGCGCGCCATGCCACGCAGTACGGCCTCTACGTCTGGAACGACGCCGATAGCCGCTGGGCCCGCTTCTACCAGAAGAGCACGGGCAGCACGGACGAGGCCATCACCGTGCCGCGGGTCTTCGGCCAGTACGTCCTGCTGCAGCTGGCGCGCTCCAGCGGCGCGGCCGGCGGCTACGACCTTCGCGAATGGGAGATCTACGGCGTGGAGACGCCCAACCTCGCATTGGGTTCGCAGGTGCAGGTCTCCAGTCTGGCCACGGGCCATCCCGGAGACCTCGCGGTGGACGCCGACGAGCAGACAGCCTGGATCTCCGAGCCCGGCGACGCGCATCCCTGGATCTATGTGCGCTTCGCCCGCCCCATGCCCTTGACGGAGTTTCGCCTGCTCTGGAACCAACGCGACAAGCCCGCTGCGTTCCGCGTAGGCTTCTACCAGGACGGTACGGTCAAGGTCTGGTCACAGCGGCTGACCTCCACAAGCGAGCGCCAGCGTCTGGCTTGGAGCACGCCCATCGTCAGCGACGCCTTCTATATCTACACCGAGGAAACGGGCGTCTCCCGGGAACAGGTAGCCCTCCACGACTTGCAGCTCTACGGCAGCGCCCAGGGACTTACCGCCTTCATGGGGCTACCCGGGCTCGGCGCCGACGGCGTCCCGCGGATCCGGGCCGTGGAAGGGCTGACGACGGCGATCGCGCCGGACGGCGGATGGCCGCTGCTGACCGGCGACGACGCACCCATCCTCCCGACGCGCTGATCGAGCATTCCGGGTCATTCGGTCGGCGGTTCGGCCGGCGTGTACATCGCTTCGCGGGCCGACCGTATCACCGCCCCCGCACCAGGGTCTGCCCCCGCTCCGGCCCGACGCTGACCGTGCGCACCGGTACGCCCACGTAGGTCTCGATGACGTTGACGTAGGCCCTCGCGGGGGCCGGCAGGTCCTCCCAACGACGGCAGGCCGAGATCTCCGCGCTGAAGCCGGGCAGCCTGGCCAGCACGGGTTGGGCGGCGGCCAGGTCCTCGATGGCGGCCGGGAAACGGTCGATGACGCGGTCGCCGATGCGGTAATGGGTGCAGACCTGCAGGCCATCCAGCCCGGCCAATACGTCCAGCAGCATCACCGCCATCTCTGTGGTTCCGGAGAGGCGCGCGCTGTGCTTCAACGCCACCAGGTCCAACCAGCCGCAGCGCCGCGGTCGGCCGGTGGTGGTGCCGAACTCCCGCCCGCGCTCGCGCAAGTGCCGACCCACCTCGTTGTCCTGCTCGGTGGGCATCGGCCCCCCGCCCACGCGGGTGCTGTAGGCCTTGACGATGCCCACCAGGCTCCCGATATGCCCGCCCGGCAGACCGGCGCCGGGGTAGATGCCCAGGGAGGTGGTGCTGCTGGAGGTGACGAAGGGATAGCTGCCGTGGTCCACATCCAACAAGGCCCCGTTGCCGCCTTCGAAGAGCACCCGCTTGCCGGCGGCCATGGCCTCGTGCAGCAGGGTGGCTGTGTCGGCCACATGGGGGGCCAGGGCGACGCCGTGCGCGGCATAGTCTGCGGCCAAGGCCTCGCCGTCGAACGGCTCGAACGGCAGCCCGGCCAGCTCGGCCAGACCAGCGAGCATGGCATTCTTCACTGCGGCGATACGCCGGAGCTTCAAACGCAGCCCGACCGGGTCGAGCAGGTCCACCACGCGGATGGCGGTGCTGCGGGTGGCTTTGTCGGCGTAGCAGGGGCCGATGCCGCGCCCTGTGGTGCCGATCTTGGAGGCCTCGCCGGCAGCGGCGGCCATGGCGGCTTCCAGGAGGGCGTCGGCCTGCTGATGCCAGGGGAGCACCACGTGCGCCCGCTCGCTGAGGCGCAGGTTCTGGTCCACGGTCACGCCCGCGTCCCTGAGTGACGCGATCTCCTGCAACAGCAGCAAGGGGTCGATCACCACGCCGTTGCCGATGAGGTTGAGCCGGCCGGGAGTGAGGATGCCGCAAGGCACCAGGTGCAGGGCGTAGCGCTTGTCGCCGACGACGACGGAATGGCCGGCGTTGGCCCCGCCGTTGTAGCGCACGATGACGTCATGATCGGCGGCGAACAGGTCGACGATCTTGCCCTTGCCCTCGTCGCCCCATTGCAGGCCGGTGACGGCGGTATGGGGCGGCAGGGCGGCGGAGCGTGGCGCTAGAGACGATGACATGGCGGAGCCTCCTGGGCTGATGGGGGCGGGGCGCCTTGCGGCGGCACCGCCCGCGGGCCAAGAAAAACGCCCTCGGCGGATGGTTGCCAAGGACGAGCTCTGCCTTTTACCGTCCGTCGTGGCCGCCGAGGGTGCGCGCGCCGCTCCGGCCCGGTGATCCGCACCCGCCTTTGCGCGCGCTACGGGGCGCACGTGGGGCGGGAGGCTCGTCGCGAATCGGATGGGTGGACGGGGGAAGGATAGCGCAAGTCGAGCGGGGCGAACAGGGCCGAGGCAGATGGCGGCGTCATCGCCCGCCGCCACCTCTAGCGCTCCATGGCGACAGGGTTGCTTTCGCCCGGCGCCGGACCGGAATGAAAATGTCCCCGAGGCGCCAGGCTTGCGCCTCGCGCCCCGGGGATCCCAGGGAGGTAAGAGTCGGTAGAGGGGGGAGGGGCGGTCGCGTGCGGCCGCCCCTCCCCGGTGACGTCAGGGATCAGGAACCCGAGGGGCCGTGGCCTAGCGCCCCAGCCACGGCAGGGACAGCCAGTGATCCAGGAGGCCGCGGTCCGGCAGGGTCTGGATCTCCCGCCCCGTGAAGCTCAGAGGGATCGGTCGGCCCCGGACGTCGCTGAGGCTTACGCCCAGGAGTTGCAGGGCGGCGGCATTCGGGCGGTCCACCAGCGGTCGGAGCTCGACGGTGGCCAGCACCTGCTCGCCCGTCATGGGCTCCGCCGGTGCCCGGAGGCTGGCCGCCAGGCGGATACGATGCGCCTGGAGGTCCACCCGGTTGCGGGCAACGTAGGCGCCGTCGCCCCAGCCGGGCCCCGGCCGGATCTGCGTTTCCGGCCAATCCGGCAAGGCATCGACCACCGCCACCTGCGAGCTGTCGTAGGACAGCTCCATATCGGCGCCGTACATCGGCCGATCGCTGCGGAGGATGATGTCCACCGCGATCGTTCCGTCGTCCTGCTGCCGCTGCCTGAGCGCCAGCGGGCCATCGCCCTGCTCGACGGTCAGGGCCTTGGCCAGCTGCTGCAGCTGGCTGCCGGCCACCGGCTTCCTGTTCCAGGCAAGGGGACCTTCGAGGTCGTAGTTGGCCCCCACCATGACCAGGTCGAAGATGTTGACCGCGCCGTCACCGGTGCAGTCCGCCGCCTCGTCATTTGGAGGCGCGGAGCGGAAGTCGGCACCTACGCGCACCAGATCGAAGAGGTCCACGCCCTGCGAGCTGTTGACGTCGCCGCCCGTCAGGGCCGACGCGTCGAGCGCCGTTGTCGCACCGCTGGTCACGCGGGTGTCGGCCGCCTCGGAATCGAGGAAGCAGGCACCCTTGGCGGCGATCAGCCGCTCGCCCACCGGCACCTGGCAGACGCGGAAGCTGCCATCGACCGCCGTCGTGCCGGCCGGGGCACCGTCCACCATGATCGCCAGGTCGGCGTTGCTCACCCGACCCTCGGCCACCACGCGGCCGCTCACGCAGCCCACTTCCTGCGGCGCCACGTCGGCGGTGGCGCAGGTGGCCTCGGCCTCCAACCAGGATGATCGCGCACCCGTGCGGGCATCCTCCGCACGGACGCGGAAGTTGTGAGTCTGGCCTGGCAGCAGGCCGTCCAGAACCATACGCTTCTCATCACCCAGCTGTGGGCCCGTGCTGGAGGCCGGGCGGTCGACCGGGATGAACCCGGAGTCGCCCACCGCAGCCTGCAGCTCAAAGCCCGTCTCCTGGATGCTGGCGTCCGTCCAGGACACCTCGATGGCGCGCTCGCCCACGGCATTGCAGGCCAGGGCGGTCACCTGCATCGTGCTGTTGATGGTCACGTTGGCGCTCGCAGGCCCGGCGACCACGTTGGCGCCGTTGGTGGCCACAATGACCTGATTGCCCGCCGGATCGCCGGGCGGGGTGGCCACCCTGGCGCGGAAGACCAGGTCGATGATGATCTGATCGCCCGGGTCGAAGGTACCGCCCGACGCGGCCGACTCGAGATCCAGCCAGCGCATGGTGCCGGCCACCGCGTTGACCTGCGCGGCCGGCGGTACGGCACCTTGCGGTGCCAGGTAGGTAGCCTCGAACTGGTCATCGACGTTGACGTCGATGAGCGGGATGTCGCCGACGTTGCTGATAACGATCTGGAAGCCCACATCCCCGCCCACGCTCGCGGGATTGACGCTCGTCAGACGTTTCGTGATGGACACCGCAGGGCGGTTGATCTCCACCGACGCCTGCGCCGGACCCGCCAGCACCGTGCCGCCGACGGCAGCGACGCTGGCCTGGTTCAGTGCCTTGACGGGGTCCACCGTGGCCGCCATCGCCCGGAATCGCACGATGATGAGGATGGACTCGCCGGGATCGAAGGTGCCGCCAGGTGCCGCGCCCTCCAGGTTGTTCCAGCTGATGGTGCCTGCTCCGTCATTGTTCGCCGTCGGCGCCAGGGACGCGGAGAGGAAGTCCAGGGGGATGGTGCTGTAGCTGTCGGCGACATCCACGTCCGTGAGCACCGTGTTGCCGGTATTGCTGACCACGAGCTCAAAGGTGACCGTCGCCCCCACCGTGGTGGGATCCGCGCTGGTCAGCCGCTTGATGATCTCGATGCGCGGCAGCGCCGGGGCGTTGATCTCCACGTCGGCCTGCGCCGGAGGCACCGTCAGTCCCGGCGTGGTCACCAGGGCGCGGTTGATCGCGCGCACCGGATCCGGCGTCGCCGCCGTGGCCCGGAAGGTGACGATGATCAGCACCTGCTCCCCGGGATCAAAGGTCCCGCCCGGCGCCAGAGCCTCGATGTTGTCCCAGCGGACCTGCCCGCCGGCCTCATCGATGCTGACCGGCGTGAACGAAGCGGTCACGTAGTCCAGGTAGGCCGTGTCGAAGTTGTCCGTCAGGTCCACGTTGCTGAGCGTGGTGTTGCCGTTGTTGACCACCGAGATGTTGAACGCCACCGTCGCGCCCACCAGGAAGGGGCTCTGACCGCGCAACTGCTTCACCAGCTGCAGGCTGGGCGCCGGCGGCGGGTTGATCTCCACCTCGCGCGTCACGCGGCCGGTGAGCACGGTTCCGCCCAAGGCGGAGGCGCTGGCCGTGTTGCGTGCCCTGACCGGGTCCGGGGTGACCGCCGTGGCGCGGAAGTTGACCGTGATGACGATCTGCTCCCCGGGATCGAAGGTCCCGCCGGCCGCCGCAGTCTCGACGTTGTTCCAGGTGAGCGCGCCCCCGGCCTCGTTGACCGTTGCCGGCGCGATCGAGGCGTTCAGGAAGTCCAGGTAGGCGGTGTCGAAGGTGTCGCTGACATCGACATCGGACAGGACGGCCGTGCCGCTGTTCAGCAGCACCAACTGGTAGGTGATGGTCGAGCCCAGGGTCGTGGGATCACCGGTGATCAGACGCTTCTCCAGCTCCAGACGCGGCGTCTCGATGACCACGTCGTCGGCCGCTGGATCGGCGACCACCGCGCCGCCAAGGGCCGTGGCGCGGACCACGTTCGTGGCCGGGCTGCCGTTCGGCGTCTCCAGCATCGCCGTGAAGTCGACGGTGATGGCGATCTGCTCCCCCGGATCGAAGCTGCCTCCGGGCGCCGCCGTCTCGATGTTGTCCCACAGCAGGACGCCATTCGTCTCGTCCACCGAGGACGGCGCCAGGGACGCGGCCAGGTAGTCCAGGTAGGTGGTGGCGAAGACGTCGCGCAGGTCCACGTCGGTCAAGGGCAGGTTGCCGGTGTTGAACACCGTGATGGTGAAGCGCACCCGCGAACCGCGCGCGGCGGGCTCGGACGAGGTCAACACCTTGCGCACCGCCAGACGCGGATCGCGCGGCTGGGGGACAGGGATGGGGCGGGGATTGATGTAGGGATCCTGGGCATCGGCCGGATCGTAGAAGAACTTCACCCGCACCGGCTGTCCGCCGATGCGCGCGTCGTAGTAGGGCAGGGTGACGTCATCTCCGGCCACGTCCACCGTCCGGTCGCGGTTGCGCGCCGGGATGATGCCCGCGGGCGGCGCCCAGCCATTCGCGGCGGCGGTGATGTCGTCATGGCTGACGCCCACGTCGCCGTCCGGGAAGGGGCCCGGATCGATCGGGCTGCAGCCGTAGAAGCCCAGCCGGCTGACCGGTGAGGTCCAGTTGAGGGTGAGCAGGGCCTGCTGGCCGCGCGGCAGCCGCAGCTCGGTGAAAGAGCCCGGGGTCACGCGCAGTTGGTCGGTCTCCCAGCGGTACACCCCGCCTTCGCGGTCCCAGATCTCGCGCAGCTGGGTGGCCAGGCGCGGCTCCGGCTCCTCGGCGGTAATGGTCAGATCGCGGGCCGGCGCCGCCGCCAGGTCGCCCACGCAGCTGGTGAGACCGCTGGGGTCGGCGAAGGCCGTGCGCGGCTGTCGCTCGACATCCTTGACCACGGTGTAGGCGGTGTTGAAGGGCGGCATCACCGCCATCCGCGGCGGGAGGCCGTTCAGGAAATAGCCCTGCAGCAGCAGGGTGTCCTGCGGGTTGAAGTAGTTGCCCTTGGGCGTCGGGGTGCGCACGGTGATGAAGGCGAAGCGGTCCGGCTGGGCGCCGGCGGCGGCTTCCGTGTCCAGGGCCACGACGTTGTACTCGTGCCCGTCCACATAGAAGCGCTTCAGGTACCAGGGATCGCCGGGCAGCAGGTCGTGCATGCCGTTGTTGTTGTCGATGGCCGAATGCGTGGCGCCCAGGGCTCGGCCGACGGTCAAGGTGACCTGGTCGCCATCCGCGTTGGCGTCGGCGGACTCCAGGAAGGCGAACCAGGCGCCGCGCGGGCCGCTGTTGATGCCCGACGGCGACACGATGACCACAGAATCCTGGAAGCGGTCCACGATGGCCGCGTCGCCGACGTTCAGGCTCAACGGCCCGCCCACCGGCTCTGGCCGCGAGGTGGCTGCGCTACCGCCGGTGAACCAGAACCGCAGCTGCGCCCGGCCGCCGCGGCTGACGTTGTCGAGGGTGACCAGGTGGTCCAGCAGCATCGCCGAGGCCGACTGCGGCGTGTTGGGATCCAGGTCCAGGGCCACGCTCTCCACGGCGAAGACCACCATCTCGTCGCCGTTGAGCCGCGCGCCATCCGCGTTCAGGCCATCCAGAACCCCGTCGCCGTCGAAGTCCAGGCGCGGGCCCGGGACCACCGGCGGTGGCGGTCCCGGTGGAATTGGGCGACCAGCCTGCCACTGCGCGTCCAGATAGGCGGCCAGCGAGCGCTCGCTATGCACCGTCACCGCATCGCCCAGGGCGTCGAAGTTGGCGTCGAAGGTGGTCAGACCGTAGCCGAAGTCACCGCCGGCAGGCAGGCTTCCGCCCGGAAGCGGGGCCGGCAGCTCGTTGGCCAGGGTGCCGATGGGGAAGGCGAAGCGGCTCGTGCCCACGGCGGCGGTCGTCGGACGGTCGGTCATGTCCACATAGGTGTAGGTGAATTCCTGCATGACCGCCGGGAAGCTCAGGTCGCGCTCGCAGGCATCGCCCTGCCGAATCTTGGTGATGTATTCCGGCTCGTACCAGCTGCGGTGGTAGACCTTCTCCCGCGCGTTCTGGCCGGCGGACGAGATCTGGCTGTACAGCGTCCGCAAGGGCTCCCCGAAATTGCGGAACTCGTCCATGTAGGCGGGGTTGAAGGTCAGGCTGTCCCCGCGCGGGGCATGCGGATGCTGCGGGTTGAAAGGCGCGAAGGGGTCCGTATAGGGCGGCACCTCCACCGGGAAGGTGGCGCTGACCGGATCTCGCGCGCCCAGGTCGCCGGCGCCGGCGCTCAAGCTGGGCCGCCGTGGGTCGCAGTTCACGTCGGCGGGACGAGGCTGGCCGCCGTACATGCGCACCCCGGATGGGTCGTAGAAGAGCTTCGTCGAATCGTCCGGATCGAACCAGAAGGCCGCACGGCGGGGTGCACCCAGGCTGAACCCGTTGTCCGGCGTGAAGTCCGCGGCCAGATCCGGCGGCACCGGCGGCACGTCTGCGGGCACGGCGCCGGCGGGCATGCGCCAGCGACGCCAGCGTGCCGTGGGGTTGGTGAAGGCGGTGGTCACCAGGTAGTCGTCGGCGTTGACGGCGCCCGGCCCCACGCCCTCGTCCAGGTCTGGCAGCACGAACTCCGTGTAATGCCAGGGCATGGTGAAGATCTGCTCGTTGTAGAAGAAGCGGTCCGGCGCACCCGGAGCGGACTGCGGCGCCAACGCGCCCACCTTCTCCCGCAACTGGCCGATGAAGGCCGGATCCGTCGTCTCCTCGTTGTAGAACCAACGGGTGGCCCGGATGTCGTTGTAGGGCCCCACCGGAGCGGCAGAGACGCGGCCGCGGTACGGCAAGGCTTCGCCTTCACCGAGGACCGGCGGCACCGGACCGACCGGCGAGCCCATGTACAACACCTCTGGTCGCGGGCCGGTGACGGTGGGGTTCTGCAGGTTGGTGAAGTCCGGCGCCGCGTCCACGTCGTCCAGAATGGTGTGCTCGTGGTTGAACGGCGGCAACAGGGTGAGGGAGCGGCGCAGCGAATGCTCCTGCAGGCGCACGGAATGCGTCTCCAGGGTCACCGGCACCTTGGGCAGGGGCGCCCGCAGGCTGAGGTACTGGAAGCTGCGGATGTCGCAGGCGTAGATCGCGGACACGTTGTACTCGTGGCCGTCCACGTAGAAGCGCTTGAGGAAGTAGGGGCCGCCTGGTCGCAGGTTGAACTGCTGCGGAGCCTGCTGCATGCTGGCGCAAGGCGCGCCCAGGGCGCGGCCCACGGTCACGATAGCGGTATCGTCGTCGGCGTCCACGTCCTGCACATAGACGAACCAGGCACCCGGAGGCATGGTGCCCAGGTTGGTGGACCCGGCGCCCAGCACCAGGAGCGGGCCGGTGTCGCCGGCCAGGGCCGCCGCGCCGATGGCCACGGAGCGCTGCTGGATGAGGCGCGGCACGAGGTCGCCGGTATAGTACACCTCGAGCAGCGCCGTGCTGCCGGTGACGGATTGTACCTGCACGTAATGGTCCAGGAACTGGATCCGACCGCCGGGATGCAGTCGCATCGCGTCGGTGTGCATGACGGCCATCTCGTCGCAGGACAGGGGCTGGCCGTCGGGGTTCAAGGCATCCAGCGTGTTGTCGCCGTCGAAGTCGATGCGCAGGCCGCCCAACTGCGACGGCAGACCGGCCTCGTCGGTGACGTTGATCATGTCCAGCCGGCCGTCGAAGTCGGCGTCCAGGCTGGTCAAGCCCTGGCCCACGGCGGGGCCGGCGGGATCGGCAGCCGCCTGCTCGATGCCCACCGGGAAGACGATCCTGGTGGCGCCCACCCGCCCGCAGGTGGCCCGAGGCGCCGAGCGGCCCAGGTCGGCCGGCCGCGGATGCGCTTGAGGCAGCGGGTCGTTCTCCGTCAACATGTAGGTGTATTCGGTCATGATGGCCGGATACCATTCGTCGATGGCTGAAGGCGTGGGGTTGACGGGCGCCAGGGGCGCGCCGTAGTCCTCGTCGCTGTTGTCGGAAGTCAGCCGGCCATCGGCATTCAGGTCCAGGTCCAGGTGCATCGGCTCGTACCAGTGGCGCAGCCAGACCTTCTCCGAGGCGTTGACACCGCCGGCCCGGATGTTGGAACCGGCGCTCACCTCGTCGATGCCCCGGAGAGCCGGCCAATCCGCGCGCAAGGCGGCGTCGCCCAGCCGCTCGGAGATCCAGGCCGGATTCCAGGTAACCATGTCCATCTCCGGCGCCTCGCCCGAGAGGGGATCGAAGGGTCCTTCGCCGACGGTGTAGGGCGCCTCTTCCGGCACCAGGCCCGTCAGCGGATCGTTCTGGCTGTTGGAGCCGGGACCGGCGGGCCGGTTGGCGTAGGGCGGGTCGTCCGGATGCCCGAGGGCCGGATAGCCGTGTATCCGGAGGGTGCTGTAGTCAAGGGTGGCCGGCGGCTGTTCCACCGGGCTGGCCCGGGTCACCAGCATCGTCGGGCCTGCCAGCAGCGCAGCCAGGAGGATGGCGGCGGACAGGGCCCATCGGAGGCGATGGCGGGTCGGTGGGATGGAGAGGGCTCGACCGGTCGAACTGCGCTGTGTGATCATGAATCCAACACCTTCCTTGACAGGAGGTGGCGCGGGCCCTGGCGGTCATCGGAGGGACAATAGATGACCTGGGCGCGCGCGCCTCGTGCGGGCAAATCGGCGAACAGGGGAGTTAGCAAAAGATTGTGTTAATCTTACCGTAACCGCAGCGGCTTGTCAACCCCATTCCAGGACAATCATCGGGGGGCGGCGATTGGCCCCCCAGCAGGGTAAATTGACCCTACATGCGCGAAGGCGCCCAGGGCAGGTAGTTGATCCAGCGGTCGACAAGGTAGTCCTTGCTGGAGAAGAAGACGTCGGCCTGGGCGCGGATGGCATCCTCCACCGCGGTCCAGGGCCGGCCCTCCAGCTCCCGCAGCATCGTCGCCTTGCGGGCGTAGTAGAGCGGCAACAGCGACAGGGCCACCTTGTCCGGATCGCCCTCGCCGCGGTTGTAGACCACCGCGAAATCCATCACCGTCTGCGCCCAGGCCTCGGCCGGAAAGCCGGGGACGTCCTCCGCAACCATCGCGTCCACCTGAGCGCGCAAGGTCTTGTCCAGAATGACGTCGAGGTTGCGGCGGTAGCGCTTGACACCCTTGCGGAAGCCATCCCACAGGGTCTGGCGTGTCGTGGGCACGGATTCCGGGGCCAGGTTCTCCACCTCGCCCCAGACCGGCACCGGCACCACCTGTCGGATCTCGGGCCAGACGCGGCGGTTGATCGACATCAAGCGGAAAGCGGTGCCCACGATCTGCATGAACTTCGGCTCGAAGCCCACCGTGGGATCCTTGTAGTCATGGGTCTTGGTCCCCAAGGGCGCCTGGTAGAGCCGCCAGCCCGCATTGATCGCCAGGGTGGTCATCCAGATGTGGATGCCGAAGCGCGCCACATCCGTCTCCCAGACATCCTTGGACAGGAAGGACTTCCAGGCCAGGGGGCTGAGGCCGAACTCTCCGCCGAGGGGTTGGCGCAGGTCGCGGCCGTAGAGCGCGCGGGTCAGCGGATAGGCGATCATGTCGTTGATCGTCACCTCATGCCGGTCGCGGGTGTAGAGCGGGCTGATGAAGTCCGCCTGGTCCGCCATGACCGGCCCGATCAGTCGCTCGATCCAGTCCGGGGTGATGGACCGGACATCGGCGTCGACGATGGCGCAGGCCTTGGCGTTCACCCGATCGGCAATCTCCAGGACGGCGCGGATGGCGCTGCCCTTGCCCGTGACGCCGGCATAGGGCGCGATCAGCGACGCAGTCTGGGACGGCAGCACGGTGGCCCGCGCGATATCGATGGTGTCATCCGTCGACCCGCCGTCCGAGATGACGATCATCGCCGAGCAATCCGGGTAATGCCGCTGCACGCCATTGGCCAGGGCCATCATGACATTGCCGATGGTCCGGCTGTTCTTGTAGGTGGGCAGGCCGATCACGATGTCGACGTTGGTCCGGTTCTGCAGTCGCCGCAGGACGCTGCCGTCCAGCGCACTATCCGTATAGGTCATCTTCCAGCCTCGATCTCACAGTTGGGTTGGGGGGATTGGGTTGAAGGTTACGCTCAGGGCAGGGCCGTCGCGTTGAGGCGGGCCAAGGCCGCGCCGGCATCGCCGCCATCGGCCAGCACCTGGCCGGAAGCAGCCCACGCGGCTCCCCAGCGCTCGATGCCGCCCAGGCCGCGGGCCTGGTTCAGCTGGCCCTGGACGAAGCTGAGGTAGTCCGCCGAGGGATCCTGCGTCAAGGCATCGGTCACGCGCTCCGCCCAGCGGTCGCGCTGGGCGGGCAACAGTCCGGCCGACAGCGGGTCTGCCGCGTGCTCCGGCGCGGTCAGCTCGCGCAGCAGCAGGACGGCGGCCGCGGCACGCTCAGGTTCACGGGCCGTCAGGCCCATCGACCAGCCCCAGGCCATCGGCGTCGCCGGCCCGTCCGGGCCGGGCAGGGCCGCCCAACTCATCCCGGGAAAGTCGGACTGGTGGTCGATAACCGCCCCGCTGTTGACCACGGCTGCCGCAGGCTGCGCAGCGACAAAGCTGTTCCAGGCCGATCGCGGAGACCGGCCATCCTGGGGCAGGCCGATCCGGGCGCCGGCCAGACCCTCCGCCAGCAGGCTGAAGGCGCTCCGCGCGGCGACGGCGTCCTGGGCAGGCAGGGCGGACAGGTCGCCACCGGAGGCGGCGTACATGGCCAGGAGCGGCGCCAGTTCCGGGGGCGTGGCGGCCCCGCCGAGAGGCATCACCATGGGGGCGCCGGACGCCAGGTCCTGCCAGCGTTCGGGCACCGGCGCATCGCGACCGATGGCATGTAGCAGGTCCACGGCGATGGGCATGGCCGTCAAGGCCTTGCCGTCGCCGGCCAGACGCACGGCGAAGGGAAAGGCGTCCGCCGCCCGTTCGGCCAGGAGCGAATCGTCGATGGGCCTGATCAACCCTTCGTCTTCCAGCTCCGCCACCAGCTCCAAGGGCAGGACGCAAAGGTCCGGCAGGCGATCCGGAGCCACGCGCGCCGTGGATCGCAGGAAAGCCACGATGCCCGCCGCCCCGTAGGCCGGCTTGGTGACCACGGCGATCTCCACGGGCGTCTCCGGCAGGGATCCGACCTGTTCCGCGATGGTCCGACGCAGTGAAGGCGCATCCTCGTCCACCGCCTCCAAGGCCGAAACCGTCCAGACGGTCAGCGGCCGGATGGTGGCGCCGCGCACAGATACAGCGCTGGAGCCGGCCGTCGGACTCGGCGCCTCGCTGGAGGGCAGCGCGGCCGGACGGCAAGCTGTCAGGCTGAGGAGGGCGATGAGCCCGGAGATACGCCTTGGGGTCGCGGGACTAGAGGCCATAGGGAGAGGTTCCACCAGGACGGTGGATTGTAGCCAACGTCGATGGCCACAGCCAAAACAGTAAACATAATTGAATCAGGCGACATCAGGTCGCGCGCCGTCGCGCTGCGGCGGGTTCAATGAGGCAAAGCCGGGGAACCCGTCTCGCCGCTATCGGCGGGATACGGGTTCCCCGGCCTCGGTTCAAGGCTTGGCCGTCGGCGTCTTCGCCGCGCTCGCGGCATCCGCGGTGACGGTCTTCAACAGCGCTTCAGCGGTAGCCGTGGCCTTGGGGTCCGGCGTCGGCGTGGGCGTGTCGGCGATGGGCGTGCCTTGGGCGCGGAAGATCTCGATGTCCACCGTCTTGGCGAACTCCTCGTAGTCGAGGGCACCCAAGACCACTTTGATCAGGTCCTTGCCGGTGGGATTGGCCGGATCCTTGTGCTGGATGACGAAGGCCGGCGTGGCGTCCAGGCCCATGTCGGTGGCCTGACGGTACATGGTGGCCACCACCGGACGGTACTTCTGCGTGCTGACGCAGGCCTTGAAGGCCTCCTGGTCGGCCACGACCTCGGCGCCGATGGCCAGCACCGAGGCCACTGCGGCCGGCTCGTCCTTGACGTCCAGCTTGGACTGCTGCTCCCAAGCGGCAAAGAGGGCATTGTGCATCTCCCAGAACTTGCCCTGGTCCCCCGCGCAATGCGAGGCCTCGGCGCTGACAATGGCTCCCCAGCCGTGCCCGGCCAAGGGGAAGTCCCAGTGCACGTAGCGCGCCTTGCCGGTCTTGACGTAGTTCTCGTCCACCTTGCCCGCCGTCTCCTGGTTGAAGTTGCGGCAGTAGGGGCAGATGTAGTCGGAGAACTCGTAGATGGTGACCAAGGCGTTGGGGTCGCCCTTCTCGGGGGGCTTGAAGTTGGACACCAAGGCGACGACGGTGGCATTTGGCGTGGCCTGGGCCGCGTCGGCCGGCGCGGCGGCGGTGCCGTCGGCCGGCGCGGCGGCCGTCGGTTGGGCCACCGCCGCATCCGCCGTGGGGGCGACGGTCGGCGCCGAGTCGGAGCCCGTCGGCGCGGCATCGTCCGGCGTGCAGGCGGCGGTGGTCAGCGTCAAGGCCAGGACGGCCGAGAGGCGCCGGAAAGCGGCAGCGGACATGGAGGACTCCTCCTTGGAGGATGGAAGGGGCGGGATCGTTCGTGCCGAGGACGCCGGCGTGTGGCGCCAAAGGCGGCAGGAGATTATAGACCAACAGGGCGCGATGGCCGCTCTTGACGATGCTATACTTGTCCATCGCCCCGACGCACACCCTCACGCCGGCCGACCGGCCCGGCTTTCGCCGCGCCTCAGGAGTGCTTCCCATGTCCGATCGCCAAGACCCCTCGTCCCAGAGCGGCGACACCATCGTCGTCCCCGGCTGGGTCATCTTCATCCCCGCGATCCTCTTGACCCTGGTGCTGGGGTATTTCGCCGGGCAGTTCCTCCAGAAGCGAATGAACCCAGATTCGGTCGCCACCGGCGAAGAGGTTCCGGCCGTGAACCCGGCCGGCGATGCCGCGCTGTCGCCGGCAGCCGGCGACGATACCTCGGTCACCGTTCCCGGCAGCAACACGGTGCCCGACTTGTACCCGACCCTTCCCGCGGGCGCCGCCATCCCCTTGTCCAACCACTTCCTGATCGGCCAGGAAGCGCCGGAGATCGTCATGGCCCGCCTGGACAACGGCGAGAAGCAGCCGCTGTCGGGCCTGCGCGGCAAGACGGTGATGCTCAACTTCTGGGCCACATGGTGCCCGCCCTGCCGCTACGAGATGCCCTTCCTCATGAGCGTCTACGAACGCTACAAGGAGCAGGGCCTGGAGATCCTGGCCATCGACGCCGGGGAGAAGGTGCCGCCGGAGCAGGTGAAGGACCGCGTCACCGCCTACGTGGACGGCATGCAGCTGCCCTTCCCCGTACTCCTGGACGACAACACCTACGAGGTGCAGCGCCTCTACGCCGTGACGGGCTTGCCGGCCACCTTCATCATCGACACCGAGGGCAAGGTGCTCAACCACCATGGCGGGATGTTCCCGGACGAGGCCAGCCTGGATGCTTTCGTCCAGCAGGCGCTGGGCGCGGGGGCGGCGGCGCAGTAGGGCGCTCGCGGCACGGCGATGATCGCCGCCGGTGGGTCGCGGTGCTCACCACCGGCGGCGGCGCTCACAACCAGTTGCGCCGCCGGAACAGCAGCACCAACCCCACCACGATCAGCCCGAAGACCACCCAGGTCAGGTAGTAGCCGGCATGCCACTTCAGCTCCGGCATATGCTCGAAGTTCATGCCGTAGACGCCGGCGACGAAGGTCAGCGGCAGGAAGATGGTCGAGACCAGGGCCAAGGCCTTCATGATCTCGTTCGTGCGGTTGGCCATCGTGGTGAGGTAGGTGTCCAGGTTGTCGACGATCATCTCTCGCAGGGATTCGGAGAGATCCTGCACCCGCACCACGTGGTCGTATAGATCCCGGAAGTAGATGCGGTGCCCCTCGGAGATCTGGGGCAGGTCGTCGCGGCTGAGGCGGTTCATCACCTCCCGCTGCGGCGCGATGATCCGGCGCAGATGCAGGATGCCGTGCTTCAGTCCCTGGATGCGCCTCAGCAGCTGCGGGGTCGGGTCCGTGATGGCCAGGTCGGACACCTCGTCCGCCTGCTCGTCCAACCCCTCCAGGACCGGCTGGTAGGCCTCGATCTGGGTGTCGAGGATGACGTAGGCCAGGTAGTCCGCCCCGCGCTCCACATGCCGGTCATCCACGGCCATCCGCTCCCAGACCTCGCGCACGGCGCTCGCCGCGGCGCCGCCGGCCACCGTGACCACGAAGTTGGCTCCCAGGAAGAGGTTGAGCTCCGCCGTGGTCAACGAGCCGTAGGCGTCGGGAGCGGGAGGGTTGACCGCGTGGGTGACGATGAAGACATAGTCGTCGAAGATGTCCACCTTGGGGGCCTGGTAGAGGTCGTTGATGCAGTCGCTGATCGTCAAGGGATGGAAGTTGAAACCCGTCTGCAGCATGCCGACGACCTCGGTGTCGCCCGCGTCCTCCAGGCTGACCCAGAGCAGGCCCTCGCCACTCCGTGCGAGGGCACGGATCTCCTGCGGGCTGAGGTCCTTGCGGCGCTCGCCTTGGCCGGGGCAGTAGATGCTGCGGATCATGCCGGGATCCTCTGTCGTTGGGGGGGACGAGGGTGGGACGGCGGCAGGCGCCGCCGTCGCACGCCGCTCGCCGCCAAGCGGAGCGTCATGGACCGGCCGGCGGGCGGACGCTCAAGGCCAGCACCCGCCGCGTGCCGGCCGCGATGCGGAAGCGTTCGTCCAGGCGCAGACCCGGCACCCAGACCACCTGGTCGTCCGCGGTGACCAGGACGGGCCAGCGGTCGCGCTGGGCCTGCGGCACCTGGGCGTCGACGAAGAGGTCCTGCAGCCGCTTGTGCTGCCCCCCCATGCCCATGGGCTGCATGCGATCGCCCGGCCGTCGCCCGCGCAGCAAGGGGCCGGAGCCCAAGGCGTCCAGGTCCAGGACGGTCCGCCACGGGTCGCCTTGCCGGGCGCCTTCACCCAGGCGCCGGTCGCGGCTGACAGCCTCGAAACGCCAGTCCTGCCATTGGGTGGCACCGGAGAGGGCCAGCGGCAACGGCGCGCCATCCGCTTGCAGCGGCGGAATCCCGAGCGGCCCCGCGCGCCCCGCCGAAAGGCTGAAGCCGCGGTCACCGGCGGCCAGCCGCACGCCGCCGGGCAGGGTCATCGCCTCCGGCTCGCCGCTCCCGATGCGCTCGCGCGCCGCCTCCACCGCTTCCCAACCCAGCTCGCGCCCGGCACCGGGCGCGAGCTGGTCGGCGAAGGCGCGACGGAGGAGCCGGCGCTGGATTGCCGGATGCTGCGCCAGCCAGTCCTCGCGCGTCACGCGCAGGCTGCCGTCCGGGTCGCGCCGCAATACCCGCTCCCAGACGGCATCCACCGCCCGCTCCAGGAAGTCCTGTTCGCCGGCGAGCGCCTGCGCGGTCCGCGCCAAGGCCGGGACCACCTCCGGGTTGATCTCCGCCAGAAGCGGCAGCACCTGCTGCCGCAGCCGGTTGCGGCGGAAGGCCGGATCCTGGTTGCTCGCATCCAGCCGCGGCTGAATCCCCCGCGACAGCAGGTAGGCCAGGATGTCCCGCCGCGGCAGGCCCAGGAAGGGCCTGGCCACCATCGGCGGCCAGGTAGCCACGGCCCGGCGCGGCGGCGGCACCTCCAACTCGGCCAGCTCGTCGGGGGAGAGGGGAAAGGGCGCGAGGGGCAGCATCCCGCGCAGGCCGTCGAGGCCTGCGCCGCGCAGCAGCTTCAGCAGCACGGTCTCGGCCTGGTCCTCCTGCTGATGGGCGACGGCCAGCCGCGTGGCGCCGATCCGGCCTGCCACCTCCGCCAGGAAGCCATAGCGGGTCAGACGGGCGGCATCCTCCAGGCCCCGACCCAGTCGCGCCGCCACCCGGCGCACATCCCTGGCATCCACCGTGATGGGCAGGCGCCAGTCGGCCGCCAGCCGCTGGACCCAGGCGGCGTCCTCCACCGCCTCGGGGCGCAACATGTGGTCCAGATGGGCGACGTGCAACTGGAACCCCTGTTGGGGGGCGTAGTCGCGCAGGACGCTCAACAGAGCCACCGAATCCGGGCCGCCGGAGACCGCGACCAACACGGTGCCGCCGGGCGGGAAGAGCCCCTGGGCCTCGTCGGCGCGAGCCAGCGCCTCCGTCAGGTTGGCATGGAGAATAGCGCTCAAGGCCTCTGGTCATCCTCTCCCGGATCCGAAGCGGCCGGCGGGCCGCGGCGGTCTGCAAGACAGGGTGTTGACCCCGCCGACGCCAGACCCTATCATTCTACGTTCGGCGGCGCGGCGCGCCAGTTATCTCGCCACGGTTCTTTTCCGATGTTCAACGCCCTTTCCGAGAAACTGCAGAGCCTCTTCGACGGCCTGGGACGCAAGGGCTCGCTGACGGAGGCCGATGTCGACCTCGCCATGCGGGAACTCCGCATGGCCCTGCTGGAGGCCGACGTCAACTACGAGGTGGTCAAGCGCCTCACCGCTCGCGTGCGGCAGGATGCCGTGGGCGCTGAGGTGCTGCGTTCGCTCAGCCCGGGCCAGCAGGTGGTCAAGATCGTCCACGAGGCCCTCATCGAGGTGCTGGGACAGCCGGCCCCTCTGGACCTGGGCCGTGGCGACCCTCCGGTCATCCTCATGGCCGGCCTGCAGGGCTCGGGAAAGACCACGACCGCCGCCAAGCTGGCGCTCATGCTGCGCAAGCGCGGCAAGAAGCCGCTCCTCGTGGCCTGCGACACACGCCGCCCGGCGGCCATCGCCCAATTGGAGACCTTGGGGCGCCAGTTGGACGTGGCTGTCTACAGCGAGGGGGAAGCCCCCGCGCCACCGGACATCGCCGCGCGCGCGGTGGCGCATGCCATCCGCCAGGCCTGCGACGTGGTGATCGTCGACACCAGCGGCCGTCTGCAGATCGACAGTGCCCTGATGGCGGAGCTCGCTGAGATCCACCGGCGGGTGAAGCCCGTCGAGACCCTTCTCGTGTTGGATGCCATGACCGGCCAGGAGGCCGTGAACGTCGCGCGCGCCTTCCACGACACCCTGAGCCTGAGCGGCCTCATCCTCACCAAGGTGGACGGCGATGCCCGCGGTGGGGCCGCCCTGTCCATCCGCGAGGTCACGGGCATACCCATCAAGTTCCTGGGCACCGGCGAGAAGACCGGCGCCCTGGAGGTCTTCGAGCCGCGCCGCCTCGCCGACCAGATCCTGGGCATGGGCGACATCCTCAGCCTTATCGAACGCGCCCAGGAGTCCATCGACGAGGACGAAGCGCGTACCATGGAGAAGCGCCTGAAGAAGGGCGAGCTCGATCTGCAGGACTTCCTGGGCCAGCTGCAGCAGATCAAGCGCATGGGACCCTTGCAGGAGATCCTGGGCATGCTCCCGGGCTTCAACAAGCTGAGCCGCCAGATGCCTGCGCAAGTGGGCGACAAGGACCTGCGTCGCGTGGAGGCCATCATCCTGTCGATGACCCCCAAGGAGCGGCGCCGGCCCCAGATCCTCAACGCCAGCCGCAAGCGGCGTATCGCTTCCGGCAGCGGCACCCAGGTCACCGAGATCAACGACCTGCTACGTCGCTTCCAGGAGATGCAGAAACTCGTCAAACAGCTGTCGCGGGGCAAGATGCCAGGCCTTCCCGGCGCCGGCGGCCTCTTCGGCGGCGGCGGCGGGCCTTTCGGGCGCTAGCCCTTCCGGACCCGGCGCTTCCCTCCCCAAGCAACCCCATCCCGTCTCGCAACCCGAGCAAGGAGCCTTCGAAAACATCATGGTCAAGATCCGTCTGCGCCGCGTCGGCGCCAAGAAGCAGCCCTCCTACCGCGTGATCGTGGCCGACAGCCGGGTGAAGCGCGACGGCCGCTTCCTCGAGATCATCGGTCACTACAACCCGCGCACCGATCCGCCGACCGTCGTCATCAAGGAGGATCGCGCGCTCTACTGGCTGAGCGTCGGCGCCCAGCCGACGGAGGCCGTCGCCAACTTCTTCGTCAAGATGAGCCTGCCGGACAAGCTCAAGCAGGTCCACGCCGGGTCCAAGATCGAGGATCTCGCGCCCAGCAGCAAGCCCGTCAAGGCGAAGGCCGCCAAGCCGGCCGCGGCGGCCCCGGCCGTCCTGCGCGCTGAGCCGAAGGTGGTCGTCGTGGAAGCGCCGGTGGCTGAGGCACCCGTTGTCGCCGAGCCCGCCGTCGCTGAGCCCGTCGTCGCCGAGCTTGCCGCACCGGAGCCCGTCGTCGCCGAGCCAGCCGTCGCCGAGCCAGCCGTCGCCGAGCCCGTCGTCGTCGGTGTCCGAGTCCGAGGCGTCCGTGCCGAGCACCGACTCCTCGGCGTCGGTGAGCCCGTCGCCGTCGGTGTCGCGGGTCGTGT
>JBGAUA010000004.1:23151-60169 GCA_044228875.1 Anaerolineae bacterium | reverse complement strand
GATCGTCATACAGAACATGGGCCTGGACTGCGCCGACGCGGAGGTCTGGTTGGGCTTGGGCGACGGTCGATCCACGGTCTGCCCGGCTCTGCAGATTGCTCCCGGCGAGGCGCGCTCCCTACGCGTCGCGGATTGCGCGCCCGGTGCGCTCTCCGCGACCGTCCGCGCCACGCAGCCGGTGGCGGTGGTGGCGCGGCGCGGCGTGGATGGGCCGCGGGCGGCCTATGGCGGTCGAGGCGCCGGCGGCGCGGACCTCCACCTCCCCTTGCCGGGGAGATCCTCGGGGACGATCGTCATCGGACTGCAGAACCCGTCGCCCTCCGATGCCGCGACCGTGCAGCTGTCGGTGGACGACCGGATGGGCCGGCGCCGCCTCTTGCGGGAGCTGCCCTTGGGGCCGCTCGCCAATCTGCGGCTGAGTCTGTCTGCCGCGGAAACAGGTTCAGGCAAGGACTTCGCCATCGACCTGCAGGTCAGCTCCCTGGCGGATGCCGCGGGTCGGCGGACGCCGATCCTGGGCGCTATGTGGCAGGAGCGGGATGGGCTGGTTATCGCCGCGCAGGAACTCCTGGTCGGCGACCCCGAGGACCGCGGCTCGGGTCTCCTGGCCCTGCCGTATCTATACCGAGCCTCCGTCGACGCGTCCGGGGCATCCACCTTGCTGACCATCCACAACGACGTAAGCCAGTCCGGATTCACGGACTACGTGATGATGCTGTACGACCAGAATGGCCTGCTGGACTTCGTCTGCGAGAAGCTCCACCAGCGCGAGTCGTCGTTCATCGATCTCGATACCTGGGGCTATACCACCCGCGGCTTTCGCGGTTCGGCCGTCGTCAGCGCCCTGTATTGGGAACATGACCGCGATGCCGCGGGCGGGCAGGCGGCGAGCAACTCGGTGGGACTGTCCGCCAGCTTGCAGCGCGGCGCCGGTGGCGATCCTGACTTCGTGGCCGGCCTGGCGCTGGCCCCGGGTTCCTACCAGCAGGGGCCGGGCGGGTTCTTTCCAAGGTGCGCGAGCGTACCCGCGGGCTGGCCCACCCCCAGGCCGGAGCTGGCTCACAAGCTCTGGCTGCCGCTGACCCAGCGCCGGAGATGATGATGCCGCGGTAACCGTTCGATGGAATTCCGGGAGGGCGCCACGATGCCGATCAGAGCAAGGGGACGTCGATCGTCCGCAGTCGCGACCCTGTTCATCCTGGCGGTCGCCGCGGGAGTCTGGTTGGGGTCGCGCGGGGCATCGGAAGCGGGAGCCGCCCCTCGCGGACCTGGCCAGGACCTGGAGGCGCGGCTGGCGGCCGCCCAGGTCTGGATTCCGGCGATGGGCGCCAGCCGGGCCGGTTGCGACGGCCGCCTGCTGCTGCAGAACCTGTCCAGCACCGAACAGCGGGGGGTTCTGGTGACCTGGGGCGACAGCGGCGCCTGCTCGCCGAGTTCCGCGGGACCCATCCACATCGCCTGCACCGGGCTGATCGCCCCTCACGCCAGTTGGATCCTGCAGGGCGCCCAGCTGGGCGCCGGCAGCCGGAGCGGGACGGTCTACAGCTTCATCGACCTGCCCGACAATGGCCTTGTTGACGTGGCCTGCGAGACGCTGTTCGCCGGGCTCAAGGGCGACCCGCAGGCGTACCGGCGATTTCAGCAGGCCTTCCTGGGCAATGGTCGGTACCGCAACTTCGTCTTCGACAGGATGGTCGGCGATCCCCTGGCCGTCACCTGGACGGAGCGCTGTGGTGATGCCCTGTCCAGTTTCAACGCCTTGCGCTGGGGCGAGGTCTCGGCCTGGAGCGAGCCGGAGCAGGCGCAGTTCAGCTTCCTGCCGCTGATCGACGCGGATTGGGAGATCCTGGTGCAGAACATGGGCCTGGACTGCGCCGACGCTGCGCTGCGGCTGGACCTGGGCGACGGTCGATCCAAGGTCTGCGAGCTGCCGCAGATCGCGCCTGGCGAATCGCGCTCGCTACGGGTCGCCGACTGCGCTTCCGATGCGCTGTCTGCCACGGTGCGCGCCTCGCAGCCCGTGGCGGTGGTGGCGCGGCGCGCGGCCGATGGTCCGCGAGCCGCGTATTCCGGGCACGGCGTCGGCGGACCGGTGATCCACCTGCCTTGGCCGGGTGATCAGCGACTTGCGGCCGCCGTCGGCCTCCAGAACCCCTCGCCGATCCTCACCGCTACCGTGCGGCTGCAGGCGGATGACCGCTGGGGCAAGCGGCGCCTCCTGCGCGAGGCCCGGCTGGGCCCCGGCGCGGCCCTGCGGTTGAATCTGTCGGCCGCGGAGCTGGGTTCGCCAGGCGATTGCGCCTTCCTGCGCGTCGAGTCCCTGGCGGATGACCAGGGTAGGCGGACCCCGATCGTCGGCGCGATCTGGCAGCAGCAGGACGGGGTCACGATCGCCGCTCAGGAACTGCTGGTGGGCACGCCGGATGGCGCCGGGACGGGCTTGCTGGCGCTGCCCAGCTTCCAGCGCGGTCCGGACGCCGCCACGCAGATCATCGTGCACAACGATGTGGACCGGTTCGGTCACACCGGTTTCATGTTGGCCTTGTCCGATCGCAACGGCTTTCTCGATATCGTCTGCAAGCGTCTGGACGCCCGGTCGTCAAAGGTCATCGACCTCAACCAATGGAACTTCACGTCGCCGGGCATTGTCGGTTCCGCGGTCATCAGCGCCGAATACTGGGAGCATGACCGCGACGACTCCGGCCGCAAGCTGCCCGACAACCCGGTGGGACTCAGCGCGAGCGTTTGGACGCGCGGTGGAGCCGGGGGCGACCACGACCTGCTGGTTGGCCAGGCCATGCCGGCAGGCTCCTACCGCAGGGAGGATCAACTAACCGTCAACTGCCGGAATGCCGGACCTCGTCTGCCCACGGCCCTGCCGACGACGACCCCGACCCCAGCCGCCACATCGCCGCCGCCGGCGCACCCGGCCTGGCTGCCACTGCTCTTCAGAGGGCGCTGAGCGCGCGGTCAGGCGTCGCCGTGGATGCCTTCAGGACCGGCGCGTATCGGTTGGCGTCGGCGAACGTCCTCTAGGGTGGCGGCCTTGACCCCGATGCCAGGATTCGCCCCATGCCCGCAGCAATCCGGCCCCGATGGCCGACCTTTCCAGGAGATCTGCGCATGACTGCTGTGTCACTGCCCTTGTACCACCGTTCGGCACGGAGAGGCTTCCGCTTGCCGGTCGTTCTCCTGCTGCCGGCCATGCTGGCCGGCTTCGCGCCGCGGGCGGTCTCGGCGCAGGCGCCCGAGCCCGGCTCTGCCGATCGCCAGGCCTACGCCCAGCTCTTCCTGCCGACCATGCCCCTTGATGTCGCCGGCTGTCGGCCCGTACTGGCCGTACAGAACCTGGGCCAGGAGCCCAGCAAGGCCGTGCTGGTAACCTGGGCCGCGCCGGGGAGCTGCGCCCCGCAGGCGGCCGGGCCGCTCAAGGTGGAATGCTCCGGCTTGCTGGCGCCGGGCACGGCGTGGAGCTTCAGCGCCCGCCAGCTGCCTTCGGGCAGCCGCAGCGGCGCTGTGTTCAGCTTCAGCGCCCGCCTGCTCTCCGAACTGGGCGTGCATCTGCCCAAGGACGACGTGGCCGCGGATTGGATGTGCGAGAACCTCTTCTTCGGCGTCGTCGGTGATGCCGACGACTACGCCCGCTTCCTCCAAGCCTTTCGCGACGGCAGCGAGGCCTATTCGGTGCCCCTGGGGCGCATCGTCGGCGCGCCCATCGGGGCCCTGTGGAAGGAGGATTGCGACGGATCACAGCCCAACTACCATGCGCTGCGCCCCGCTTTGGCGTCGCGGTTCTCCTTTGAGGACGGCTCGTATCTCAGCTACCTCCCCTGGGTGGAGCCCGGATGGACCCTGTGGGCGCAGAACCTCGGAACCGACTGCGCCCAGGCCGAACTGCGGTTCGCCGTGGCGGCGGGCAGTTCACGAACTTGCGAGACCGCCGGCATCGCTCCCGGCGAATCCTGGCGCCTCGAGCTGCGTGACTGCATCGACGAGGGGGCGGGGGCCTGGGTCCGGTCCACCGGTCCGATCGCGGTGGTCGCCCGCCTGGCGTCCCGAGCCGCCTACACGGGGCAGGGTGCGGGCGGAACCGAGCTGCATCTCGCCCTGCCGCAGTTGGCCACCGACTCGCGGATCATGGTCCAGAACCCGTCGACGCAGTTGACCGCCACCGTCACCTTGCGACTGCGCAGCGGCAAGGGCGACGTTCTGTTGGCCGAGGAGGCCGTCGTGCCGCCACGGCAGACGACCGTGCTCCGGGTGGGCCGGGACCCATTGGGGGCCTCGGCCGAGGCGCCGCTCAGCCTGCTGCTGCAGGCTACCGGTGGCGCCGACATGCCACCGCTGCCGGTCATCGCGGTGGTGATGTCCCAGTCCGAGGGCGATCACCGAATGACCGGCGGATCCTGGAGCATGATGGCTTCCGAGCCGGCGCAGTCCGGAGCGGCGCTGTTCGGTCTGCCGTCGATCGGCCGCGACCTGCCGAGCGCCACGGGAGCCGCCCGCGCCAGCCGCATCCTGCTGCATAACAGCGCCGAGGTACCGGGCTTCACCGACATCGCCGTGTACCTCCATGACCAGAACGGCTTTCTGGACGTCAGCTGCCAGAGACTGAATCAACGGCAGGTGACGGTGACGGACCTGCAGACCCTGGGCTTTTTGAGCACCGGCTTTCGCGGCTCGGCGCTCGTGAGCGCCGCCTTCTGGGAGCATGATGTCTTCGCTCCTGATGGCACCCATCTGCGCAATGTGGTGTCCTTGCTGGCGGCCGTCCAGGAGCCGATGCCCATGTTCAGCGATCCCGGATTTCACCAGGGCCTGGCGGCGGGCAAGCGCGAGGCGGGGTTCGCGGCCTCCGCCGCGCTGCCGGCTTGCCCGCCGGCGGGCGGTCCGACGCCAGGCTCCCGGCCACCGACCCTCACGCCTCCGGTCCGGCCGACACCGTCTCCGAGTCCCGGTCCCGGTACGCCGAGCCCAGGGAAGGAGGGTCGATCAGCCTACCTGCCGGCCGTTCAGCTGGACCGTTGACCCTCTCGACGCCGTGACCCGCCCAGGAGACCCAGCCATGCCCGTCATGCCCGACATCGTCCGCCCGTCACGCCGTCGTCATCCGGTGGGTCACATCCTGCTATTCCTGGGCATCGCAGTCGGGCTCGCGCCACGAGCGGCGTTGGCGCAGCGCCAGGACCTGACGGCACGCATGGCCGCCGCCCATGTCTTCCTGCCCGTCATGACGCCCATCGGACCCGGTTGCCAGCCCGATCTGGTCGTGCAGAACCTCGGTCAGGAGCCCAGCAAGGCGGTGTTGTTGACCTGGGGGCAGGCGGGACTATGCCCGCCCCAGGCGAACGGGCCCTTGATGGCCGAATGCTCCGGCCTGGTGATGCCCGGCGCCGCCTGGACCTTCACCGGCCCCCAGATAGCCACCGGCAGCGTCAGCGGCGCGCTCTTCAGCTTCAGCGCTCGCCGCCTCTCCGAACTGGGCGCGCAGCTGCCCTTCGATGATGTGGCCGCCGACTTCATGTGCGAGCGCCTGTACTTCGGGGTCGTCGGCGACGCGCCGGATTACGGCCGCTTCCTGCAGGCCTTCCGCGCCGGATCCGACTTCGACGGCTTGCCCTTGGGCCGCATCGTGGGCGGGCCGATCGGTGCCCAGTGGAGCGAGCGCTGCGCCGGGGCGCAGCCGGGCACCAACGCCCTGCGTCCGTCCGAGGCCTCGGCAGGGGCCGTGGATGGATCGAGCCACCTCAGCTTTCTGCCCTGGGTGGAGCCGGACTGGACCGTGCATGTGCAGAACCTCGGCGTCGACTGCGCCGACGCCGAGATGTGGTTCGTCGGGGAATCCGGCCAGGCCAAGACCTGTGGGTCCCTGCGCATGGCGCCCGGTGAATCGCGCCCCCTGCAGGTGGCCGACTGCCTGGCGCAAGCCGCCGGCCTGTGGGTCCGCAGCACGGAGCCGGTGGCCGTGCTGGCCCGCCTGGCGAACCAGGACCACTGGGCCGTCTACGGCGGGCAGGGGGCGGGCGGGACGATGCAGCACCTGGCACTGATGGACCTCGCCACCCCCATGCGGGTCTTCGCCCAGAACCCGTCGACCACGGTCACGGCCACCGTCGCGCTGCGCCTGCGCGACGCGGACGGCGAGCATCTGTTGTTCAGCGCGGCCGTCGTGCCGCCGCGCCAGACCACCGAGCTGCGGGTGAGCCCCGCCGATCTGGGCGACGCGGCCGGAAGGCCGCTCAGCCTGCTCCTGGAATCCACCAGCCAGGGGGAGCTCCCGCCGGCGCCGGTCATCGCCGTGGCGATGTCCGAATCCGCCGCCCGTCCCGGCGCGATCGGCCGAGCCTTGCGTCTGGAGGCCGGCGCGCAGGCCCGATCCGGCGCGGCCCTGGTGGGCTTGCCGGCCGTCGACCGCGACGAGACCAGCGTCACCGGCGCCTCCCGGGCCAGCCGCCTGCTCGTGCACAACAGTGTCGACCTGCCCGGCTTCACCGACTTCGGCATCTATGTCCACGACCAGAACGGCTTCCTGGGCGTCGCCTGCCGGAAGCTGAACCAGCGCCAGATGGTGACCGTCGATCTGCAGACCCTGGGCTTCCTGAACGCGGGTTTTCGGGGCTCGGCCCTGGTCAGCGCCACCTTCTGGGAGCATGACGTCTTCGACCCGCAGGGCAACTTCCTGCGCAACGTGGTGGCCCTGCAGGGTTCGGTCCACGAGCCCGGGCCCACCTTCAGCGATCTCGACCTTCGCCAGGGTCTGCCTGCCGGCGATCCCGCGGCGGGCTTCGCGGCGTCCGCCGACCTGCCGCCCTGCCCGGCGGCCGTCGATCCCGGGGCGACGCCCGGAGGGCCGTCGCCCAGTCCTACCACCATCGCGACGCCGGGACCTGGCCCCACCCCCGGCCAGCGGCCGCGGGAGGACAGCCCGGACGGCCGGTCGGCCTACCTGCCCACCGTGCTCGTGGACGAATGGGGCAACGGCAGCTGCGTCGCCACGGTCCATCTCATCAACCTGGGCGACGACCCCAGCAAGGTGGTCTTGATGGCCTGGGGCGAACCCGGCTTCTGCCCGCCCGAATCCGCCGGCCCCCTCAAGGTGGAATGCTCCGGACTCGTCCGCCCGGGCGCGACCTGGTCCTTCGGCGGGCCGATGCTGCCCACGGGCAGTCAAGCCGCCATGGTGTTCAGCTTCACCGCGCGCCAGCTGTCGGAGCTGGGCCTGGCCGAGCAACTCGGATTCGACGACGTGGCCGCCGACTTCATGTGCGAGACGCTCTTCTTCGGCGTGGTGGGGGATGGCGACGACTATCGCCGCTTCAAGGCGGCCTTCGACGGCGGGGCCACCTTCGCCGGCTTGCCGCTCTGGAAGGTGAAGGGCGGCAGCATCTCCGTCACGGTCCAGCGCCACTGCGCCTTCGGTCAGCCGGAGCAGCGCCAGGACCTGCGCGCCAGCTATGCGGCCATCCCCGGCGCGTCGCCGCCCACCGGCCGGGACGCCTCGGGCGCCTTCCAGACCGTACTGGTGGGCTTGCCCGGCGGGCCGGTGACCCCTGGCGGGCGGTCCCTCACGGAGATCAGCGTGCAGAACACAGGCATGGACTGCGCGCAGGTAGATGTATGGCTGGTACCGTCGGTGGCCTGGTCGCCGGGCGGCGACGGCCCGCCACCGGGCGTGGCCTGCCAGGCCCTGCGCGCCTGCGGGCAGGCCCTGTTCGTCGCTCCCGGCGAGGCGCGGCGGTTCGGCCTGGGCGACTGCACGGCCGCCGGGGAAACGGTGGCGGTCATCCTGCGCGGCAGCCAGCCGCTGGCGGCAGTGGCGGATGTTTCGGACGGCGAGAGCCTGGCCACGGTGCCCGGCCTGCCGATGGCGCAGCGCCAATGGGCGATGCCCCTGCCGGTGGTCGCTCCGGGTGGGCGGCGCGTCCTCAGCCTGGTCAACCCGGATGCCGCCGCCCCGCTGCGGGCCGAGCTCATCCAGCGGCCGGCCAACGCGTCGGCGGCGTTGCGCCGCACCGTGTGGGTCTGCCCCTCCGGCCAGCTGCTCCTGGACCTGGACGATGCGCGCCTCGGGTTGGCGGCCGACCAGGGCGGCCTGCTGCGGGTCGCCACCCAGGACGCTGAAGGCCGGCCCACCCACCGGGGCCTGGTGGCGGGCCTGAGCGTCCAGCCCGTCGCCGATGCCGCCCCGGCCATGGCGCTGTCGCCCTGGGGCGACGACGACCGGTCGCTGGGCGCGGCGGTGCTGGCCCTGCCGATCGGCCGACGCTTCACCGCCGACCCGCTGGCCGCGGCCGCCAAGGTCCATGTCGCCAACATCGTCCGCCAGGACGGGTTCACCGATGTCGCGCTCTACGTCTACGACGCCAACGGCCCGGTCGACCAGCTCTGCGAGCGCCTGGAGGCGACCACCGTGCGCCCCATCGACCTCTCCCGTCTGGGTTTCCTGACGCCCGGGTTCAGCGGCCACCTGGTGGTCAGCGCCGGCCATTGGGAGCATCCCGTCGGGCCAAGCTCGAACCGCATCGGCCTGCAGGCCTGGGCCACCCTGGCCGAAGGACCGGATCAGTCGCCGGCCTGGCTGGAGGCCTGGTCGGCGGTGACCGCGCTGGGTATGGATGCCTACCGCGCCTCCGAGGGTGTTGCCTTGCAGGGCCTGCCACCCTGTCCTGGCTCGTCGACGCCCGGGACGCCGCCGGCGGGTTCCGCCGGCCGAAAGGCCTTCCTGCCGGCGCTCCAGTCGGGTGACTGAGGAGATCCGGCAAGGAGCGGCCTCAGGACGTCGGTGAAACGAACAGGCCCGGTCGCGTACAGCGACCGGGCCTGATTCCACCTGGCGGAGGGGGTGGGATTCGAACCCACGAGGAGTGTGACCCCCTACGCGATTTCGAGGCGCGCGCACTAGGCCAGGCTATGCGACCCCTCCAGGAAGACGCGAGATTATAGCGGCGAAGCGCGCGGCGGCGCAACCGGGGCTCGGGCGACGGCGTCTGTCGGTTCCACACCGAACGGCAGGGCGGGTTTCCCGGCCGCACGGGTAACGGACTCCCGATCTTCGCTCAAACCCGCCCCTACGCCGACGTCGAGATCCGCACCGGTGACCTCCGGCAACCTGACGATGGTCATCGTAGGGGCGGGTTTGACCTGCGGTGCGGGAACGCGGTGCTCATTCGGCCTGAAAACCCGCCCTGCCTGGCCACCCTCCGACAACGGATGCCGGGTCGCAGGGGCCCGAACCTGGGCGCCGCCGTGATGCCGCCGACGGTCTCAGGCGGACGGCGCTTGTTCCCGCCGCGGAGCACCGTCCGTCCCTTGGTCTTCTTCACCGGAAGCGCCAATGATGCGACCCAATTAGGGATCGGTGTTACCACGTAACACCGACCCATGTTACGTGGTAACATCAATCCATGTTACCTAGTAACACCGATCCCTAATTGACTGCATTAAGCCTGAGATCGATGATGATTCTCGGGCGCAGCGGCCCTGTAACTCGGGGGGAAATGGCGCGCGTGCGCCTGGGAAATGGCCACGCGATCAGGCCCGGTGGCTGTCCATCGGCGCCATTCAGGTTCCCCGCCACGCCGGGATCCCGGTCGGGCGCCAACGATCGACGCTGGCCCCCTCAGCCCGTCAGCACCCGCAGGGCTTCCGGCCGCCAGCGCAGGCGGACCCTGGTACCCGCCGCCAGGCGCGGATCCATTCGGTGGGCGTCGCTGGGCACGCGCACGGTCCAGGTAGGCAGGTGAGGGGCGGTCGCGGTGGCCGCGCCTGACGAGGCATGGCCGGCCAGACGCACCATGCAGCGCAGGTCGGTCCCGATGTAGACCACGTCTTCGACGGTTCCGGCCAGGCCGTCCGCGGCCTGCGGGTGGTCGTCGTGGCCCAGGTCGGCCAGGCAGAGGTCCAGCTGCTCCGGCCGCAGGGTCAGGGTCACCCGGTCCCCGGTCGCGGCGCCGGCCGCCGCGGTCTCATCGAGCCGCAGGCTGATGCCGCCGTCCAGTGCCTCCACCATCGCGTGGTCGGCGGCGACCGAGGTCACCACCGCCTCGAGGAAGTTGCTTTCGCCGATGAAGTCGGCCACGAAGCGGCTGGTCGGCCGCTCGTAGATCTCGCGCGGCGTTCCCAGCTGCTCCACGACGCCGGCGCGCATCACCGCCACGCGGTCCGACATCGTCAGCGCTTCTTCCTGGTCGTGGGTGATGTAGACGAAGGTCATGCCCAGCCGCGCCTGCAGGCGCTTGAGCTCCAGCTGCATCGCCTTGCGCAGCTTCAGGTCCAGAGCCCCGAGCGGCTCGTCCAGCAGCAGCACGGCCGGCCGGCCGATGATGGCCCGTGCCAGGGCCACCCGCTGCTGTTGGCCGCCGGAAAGCTGCGCCGGCAATCGATCCTCCATGCCCGCCAGGCGCACCATGGCCAGGGTTTCGGCCACCCGAGTGGCGATCGCATCCCTGGCAAGCCCTTGCATCGTCAATGGAAAGCCGACGTTGGCCGCCACATCCAGGTGGGGGAAGAGGGCGTAGCTCTGGAAGACCAGGTTGACCGGGCGGCGGTTGGGCGGCACGCCGCGCATCGGCTGTCCGGCGATGGCGATCTCCCCCGCCGTCGGCTCCTCGAAGCCCGCGATCATCCGCAGCAGGGTGGTCTTGCCGCAGCCGCTGGGGCCCAGGAAGGTGAAGAACTCGCCGGGCAGCAGGTCCAGGTCCAGGGTCTCCACCGCCGCCAGGGGGCTTCGGCCGCGGGCGGCGGGGTAGACCTTGCGGACGCCACGCAGGCGGATGACGGGATCGCTCATGGCTCAGGGCCTCCCGGCCCGCGCTTCGCCGCCGCGGCGCAGGATCTCGGTGGCCGCCACCAGCAGCAAGGAGGCGACGATGATCACCGCCGCCGCCGCCACCACCATCGGCAGCTTGTAGGCCGAGCGCAGCTGGCTGTAGAGGTAGGTGGGCAGGGTCTGGCGGGTGCCGGCCAACAGGAAGGCCGTGCCGAACTCGTCGAAGGAGCTGGAGAAGGCGGTCAGGAAGGCGGCCAGGATGGCCGAGCGGGCCAGGGGCAGGGTGATGCGCCGCTGGGCGCCCCAGTACGAGCAGCCCAGATCCATCGCCGCCTCCTCCAGGCGCCGCGGGATGCCTGCCATGCGTGCGGCGACAATGAGGATGACCATCGGCAGGGCGATGACCACGTGGCTGACGCCCACGGTCCACAAGGAGAAGGGCCTGAGCCGCGCGCGCTCCAGGCCGGGCGCCGCGGCTGCCAGCAGGCTGTTGACCTGGGTGGCGCCGGCGAGCAGTGCCACGGCCAGGACGATGGAGGGCACCACCAAGGGCAGGGTTGCCACGGCCAGCAGCAGTCGCCGCCCGGGGAAGCGGAAACGCAGCACCGCCACCGCGGCCAGGCTGCCCAACACCGTGGCCGCGAGGCTGGACCCCAGGGCCACCGCCAGACTGTTGGCCAGCGCCTGGCGCAGGCCGGGGCTACGCCAGGCCTGCGCGTACCAGTCCAGGGTCCAGCCCTTGATCGGGAAGGCCATCGTGCGCGAAGCGTTGAAGGAGAAAAGCACCAGCAGGACGAGCGGCAGGTACAGCAGGAGGGTGAAGGCCGTGAAGTACAGCGCCGCGGCGTCAGGGCGCCATCGGCGCGGGGCGGTTGCCGCCGGCGCTCGCGAGGGGGTCGGCCCGCCGATCGCGGCCACCCTCAGCCCTCGCCCAGATCCAGCCGGCCCAGCCTGGCCAGCAGCAGCATCACCGGCACGGCCACCAGGAGCATCATCAGGCCCATCGCCGCGCCCAGGGGCCAGTTCATCGCCTTCTGGAACTGGCTCTGCACCTGGTTGCCGAAGAGCTGTCCGCGCGGCCCGCCGACCAGCAGCGGCGTCACGTACTCGCCCAGGGTGGGGATGAAGACCAGGCAGAAGGCGGCGCTGACGCCGGGCATGCTCAGGGGCAGGGTCACGCGGCGGAAGGCCTGCCAGGGCCTGGCGCCGAGATCCGCGGCGGCTTCCAGCAGGCTGCGGTCGATGCGCTCCAGGGCGGCGAAGATCGGCAGGGCGGCAAAGGGGATCCACACATAGACCAGCACGGCCACCACCGCGCGCATGCTGTAGAGCAGCCAGGGCGCCGGCTCGCGTAGCAGGCCCAGGGCCAGCAGGAGCTGGTTCAGGGCTCCGCCGGTGCCCAGCATCAGCTTCCAGGCGAAGACGCGCAGGAGGTAGCTGACCCAGCCCGGGGCCATCAGGATCAGCAGCAGCAGGGCCCGCCGCCGTCCGCCGTGGAAGGCCAGGAACCAGGCCAGGGGATAGGCCAGCAGAACGGCAAGGCCGGCGACCAGGGCGCTGACGAGGCTGGTCTGGCCCAGCTCGCGCAGGTAGCGCGGGCTGGCCAGGAGCGTGCGGTACTGCGCCAGTCCCAGGCCCGAGGCGCCCTCGCCGCCCTGCAAGGACGTGAGCAGCATGCCGGCCATGGGCAGGAGGAAGAAAGCCGCCAGCCACAGGGCCGGCGGCAGGGCCAGCCACATCACCGTGCGCGCGCTCTTCATGGCTTCATCGTGGCCAGCTCTGCCTCAGGCCGGTCCGATCCTTGGCCCCGAACCGCTACTGATCGGCCTTCACCTCGTCCCAGGCGGCCACCATGGCGTCGCGCTGGGCCTCGGTCAGGGGAGCGTAGAAGATGCTGTCGTCGATCACCTTGGGATCGTCCAGTTCCAGCCGGGCCACCGTGTCAGCGTCCGCCAGGGGCAGGGCGTCGAAGTTGGCGGCGCCGAAGCCGAACTCGTCGATGAAGGCGGCCATGGCCTTGGGGGCGATCATGGCGTCGATGTAGGCATGGGCCAGGTCCACATCCTTGGCCTTGGCGCTGATGCCATAGCCGCAGACCCAGCTGAGCCGGCCCTCCTTGGGATTGGCGTAGGCCACCGGCAACCCCTCTTGCACCAGCAGGGTGTAGGCGTCGGGCCAGGCGTTGCCGCCCACCCACACGTCGCCGGAGGAAATCTGCTGGGCCAGCTCGGTGCCGTCGCCCCAGAAGGCCAGGATGTTGGGCTGCAGGGCGGCCATCTTGGCCTTGATCTGCGCGTTCTGCTCCGGCGTGGTGCTCCAGGGATCGGCGATGCCCAGGGCCAGGGCGGCGGCGGCGTGGTTGTAGTCGGGCATGTCGCTCATCGAGAGCTTGCCTTTGTAGGCCGGGTTCCACAGGTCCGCCCAGCTCGTGGGCACCGGGTCCACCTTGTCGGTGCGCACGAGGATGCTGTCGAAGCCCCAGTCCCAGGGCACGAAGTACTGCTTGCCGTCAAAACGACCGAGTTCGGCCATCTTGGCGTTGATGCCCTTCCAGTTGCTGAGTCTGGCGGTATCCACGGGCTGCACCAGCCCGGCATCCACCCACATGCGGTAGTAGTTGGAGCAGGGGTGGACGAGGTCCGCCTCCAGCCCGCTCTTCATCTTGGTCAGGCCGTCCACATCCTGTTCCATGACGGCATGCTGCAGGTCGACGTCGGGATGGGCGGCCGTGAAGTCGGCGAAGTAATCCGGGTTCTCATAGCCGGACCAGTCGAGGACGGTCAGGCTGCCGGCATCAGGACGGTTGAGCACCGGAGCGGCGGCGTTGGGCACGGACGCCAGGTCCGCCGCCTCATCGGGCGCGGTGGCGTCGGGCAAGGCGCTGTCCGGGGGCGTGGCGCCGCCGCATGCGCCGAGGGACACGAGGATCAGCGCGGCGATGATCGGCCATCGCGTCAGGTTGGACATCTGCATGGCGGGGCGCCTCCTCGCGCCAGGTTCCGGGAGCCGGGAGGGAGGTTGCGCGGCCGCTCGGGTGGTGGACGCCTTGCGCGCGGGCCGCGGGCGGGTATTGTGCGGGCAACGGGGGGAGATGCAAGTTGGTGGGGTACGGCTTCGATGGCCCTGCAAGTGGTGGAAGCAGAATCGCGTCAGAGCGACATGCACCCTTCAGCGCCACGCACCGAGGAGACTCTCACATGATCGCGATCCGCGCCGCCCGGCTTGCCACGCTCGGCCTCTGCGCCATCGTTCTCGCCGGCCGCCCGGTGGCGGCGACCGCTCAGGAGCCGCCGCTGCTCAAGCGGCTCTACGGCTTCGATCCGGCGGATCCTGCTGCGGATGTGGCGCAGTCCGGTCCCATCGCCACCGCGCCCGACGGCTCGGTGATCAATCTGGTACTAGCGGATACCGCGGGGCCGAGTCGGCTCCGCCGCTTTGCCGCCGACGGCCGACTGTTGGCGGTCTGGGCCGGGACGGGGCGGCACGAGGGGCGCTTCGAGCGACCGCAGGATGTCACGGTGACGACGGCGGGCGAGGTCTGGGTGGCGGATCTGCACCGGTTGCAGCGCTTCGCGCCCGATGGCAGCCTGCTGGCCCTGTTGCCCTGGCCGCCACCTGCGACCGCCGGCGGTGGATCGCCGACTGCCGACGGCTCCGGTGGTCGCCTGGCCGCTGCACCGGACGGCGGTGTGGCGGCGGCCTTGCCCGATGGCCGCATCTGGCGTCTGGACGGCGACGGCCAAGTCCGGAACGCCTGGACCAGCGCGGCCGATTCGACGGCAGACACGCGCGGTCCCAGCGACGTCGCCGTGCTATCGGACGGCTCCGTGATCGTCACCCATCAGGGCGAGCAGGGGCGCCTTCGGCGCTTTTCGCCCGAGGGGCAGCTGATGGCGGAGCGCCGATTCGGGGGCCTTGGCCACGAGTTCACTGCAGCCCCGGACCGGTTGGCGGCGGCTGCCGACGGTGGCCTGCTGACCTTGGAGGGCGGCGTCGTGATGCGCCGCGACGCCGATGGTCGTCCGCTGGGCAGCTGGCCCGTGAGCGGCATGTCCGACGGTCGCGACATCGCCGCCGCGCCTGACGGTTCGGTCTTCGTGCAGCGAGCAGGAAGCCAGGATGGATCAGGCACCTTGCTGCACTTCAGCGCAGCAGGAGGCTTGCTCGGCGCGATCGGGCGGGTCGACCCGAAGCCGGGACCGGTCGATGCAAGTCCGGTCAACCCCCAACCGGCCCCGGATGGTCGGATCTTCAGCTTCGAAGTCCATTACGATCATGCATTCAGCCATCGGCTGCGGTGGTTCGACGCCTTGGGTCAACCTGAAGGGCCGGCGCTCGAATGGCCGATCGGCACCGAACCGGCGCCCTTCGGCGACTGCCCCTACCGCGGCGTGTCCTTTGCCTGCAACAACCGCGCTGTGGTGCAGTCGGACGGCAGCATCTGGGCCACGGACGTGGCGCACCACCGCCTGCTGCATCTGGCTGCCGACGGGCGGATGATCGCCGCCGAGCAGCCATTGGATGCCCAGATGCAGCCGGTGGTTCCTCCGCGGTCCGCGGGACCGAGCGGGATTCTGTACCGAAGCGCGACCGACGAGCTGCTTCTGGTGGGCGGCGACGAAGGCCGTCAACTCTACCGCTATGATGCCCAGCTGCGGCTGCAGTCAGCGCTGACACCAGGGCAGCCCGATGCCAGGTTCTGGGCGGTTGAGGCCCTCGACGACGGCGGCGTCGCCGCGCTGCTGACCCGTTCGGCCGCCGCTGGGGCGCGTGATGTGACCGTCGAGGTCAGCGATGTGCACGGCGCTCTTGCCGCGAGCTTCACGGTGCCGTCGCGGACGAGCAGCCTGACCCATGCCCCGGACGGCAGCCTCTGGCTCTTCCCCGGCACCACGGAAGGCATCCAGCGCTTCGACCTGCGGGGCGAGCCCCTGCCGCCGATCCGCTATGAGATGGACGCCTCCCTCCGTCCCCGGCATCCGGAGGGCAGCATCGCCGGCGGCGCCTTCGGACCGGACGGCCGCCTTTACACCGGCACCGAGGTCTACGGCTTCGACGACCTGGACGCCTGGCGCGTCCGCCGCTTCGCCAACCCCTGGTTCTCCGAGGGGCCGACGTCCGTGGCGGCCTGGTCGTCCCTGGACTGTCGCGCGGGCTGCCGCGATCCTCTGGCGGCCGGCGACGCCCCGGGCGCTGCGCTGATCGCCGAGCGCGTCGTCACCGTCTCCGAAGGCCGGCCCCTCCTGGTCCACGCCCGCGGCGACCTGCGCCTGTGGGTGGACGAGCGCCTGGTCGTGGACCAGCGCGACCGCGAAGGCGCCGCCATCGACCGGACCATCGTCCTCACCGCCGGCCGGCACCGCTTGGAGCTGGCGTTATCAGCCACCGATGACCGCGCCGAACTGGCTGTTGCATTGCCGGGAGGCGCGTTGGCCCAGCGGGCCTATCTGCCGTCCCTGGGCCGCTGAACCTCCCGCACGCCCTCACTCCACCCGGTACACCGCCAGCCCCGCCGACCCTCCCGCCACGTACAGCAGCCCTTCGGTGGCGGCGATGTCCGCGGCCGGCTGGTCGAGGGGCAGGAAGCGCCACAGCCGGGGCTGGCGTGGGTCCTTGAGGCTGTACACCCGCACACCCGTCTGGCCGTGCTGCATCCGGTCGCGGCGGTCGAACCAACCTTCCTCCAACACGTAGAGCCGCTGCGCCGATGGATCGACGGCCAGACCACGGGGGAGGCCGTCGAGGTCGAGACGCGCCAGGAGCCGCGGCTGGCGTCGGCCGTCAAGGTCGGCAACGTCGATCAGCTGCAGGCCGCGACGCCCGTCCTCGTCGACCAGCTGGTAGACCAGGCGCCCCACCATGACCATGGCGACCGTGTTCCCGACGTCGGCCAACTGCCCGGCGGGTCGTGGCTTCTGGCGGTAGCCGGTGTGGTAGAGCGCCAGCGTGGTCGGCCGGCTTGCCGGAACGGCCTCGCGGAAGGCCGCGGCCAGCAGCCCGTCATCCTGGGCCAGGGCCTGGGCCCGACCGGCGCGGGGCAGGACGAACAGCTCCTTGGCCGCCTCCGGGTTCTCCAGGTCCACGGTGCGCAGGCCGTCGCAGCCCAGCGTCGCCGTCCATGGCTCCACCGCCAGGGCATCGCAGTCCGGGGCTGCCAGCAGCTTGCGCGGCTGCGGCGGGTTCACCGCCTCCACCACCGTCAGGGCGTTGAAGTACAGCAGGTAGGCGTAGTCGAGCAAGGGGTCCGCGGCCAGACGGACCGAGCGTGGATCCAGGCCGGGGGCGTCCAGGGCCATGCTGCCGGAGCGTTCCAGGCGGCCGGTGGCCGTGTTGCCGTGCAGCACCGTGAGCCGCGGCGGGCCGTCCTCGAGGGCGTACAGCTGCCGCGGCCCCGGGGCCAGGCGAACGATGTTGCCGGCCACGACGTAGACCGGCTCCTGCTTGGCGGCCGCGCCCATCCGGTCCACCCAGGGCAGGTAGATGGGGCGCGGCGCGGCGGTGGCGGTGGCGATGGAGGTGGCGGTACCGGGGAGCGACGTCGGCGGCGTAGGCGGCGCGAGGGTATGCGTGGCTGAAGGGCCGTCGGTGGGGGAGGCCGACGGGGTGCCGGCTGTCGCCGAGGGCTCCGGGCTGCTTGGCTCGGCGGTGGTGGTCTCCTGCCGGGGCCTAAGCTGCCGGAAGGGGAAGGTCGATGCCGCGACATCCGAACGGCCCTCGGCCGACCCGGCCGCTTCGACGATGGTCGGCGAGCCCTTGTCCGCGAAGGCCAGTGCCGCGGCGGCAACCAGCGCCGCGGCGCCCAGCATCAAGGACAGGCCGCGACGGTGCGTGTGGCGCATGAGGGAGCCTCCGGTTCGGTGGCCGCCCGGATGGGGATGCGGCGCCGCGTCTGGGGCGCCGCCGGCCGGGCTCAGTTTGCCAGGGCTTGCCGGGCGGCGTCAACCCTGTGCGGGCCAGGACGGCAGGTTCGCAACCCGCGCGATGGGTCCATCGTACGAGAGCGGCGATGGATTGACCCTGTCTGAGGACCGTCTATGATCTGCCTCGACCGCGCCGCGAGCCGCGGCCCGGCGTCAGGTGCCAGCGAAAGGAACCACAAGGCCCCGCCATGAACCTGTTCGATCTCTCCCATGGCCTGATGGCCAGCCTCAACCTCTCCGCCGTGCCCGCGGCCGCCAACGGCGACCTTTTCAGCGCCGCCGGGCTGGTGGCCCTCGTGACCCTGACCGTGTTGGAGATCGTGCTGGGCATCGACAACGTGATCTTCATCGCCATCCTTGCCGGGCGCCTGCCCAAGGAACAGCAGCACCGGGCGCGGCAGCTGGGCATCGGCATCGCCGTGCTCACCCGCGTCCTCCTGCTTCTGTCCATCACCTGGGTGATGCGCCTCACCGAGCCGCTGATCACCTTGGTGGGCAAGGGCCTTTCGGGCCGCGACATCATCCTGCTGGGGGGCGGACTGTTCCTCATCGCCAAGAGCACCCACGAGATCCACAACAAGCTGGAAGGCCTGGAAGGCGGTCACGGTCCGGCCAAGGCGGCCGCCAGCTTGATGAGCGTGGTCCTGCAGATCGGTCTGGTCGACATCATCTTCTCCCTGGACTCGGTCATCACCGCCGTGGGCATCTCGGGGGACATCGTGGTCATGGTCATCGCCATCGTCGCGGCGGCGGCGGTCATGCTCCTCGCCGCCGAGTCGATCGGCGAATTCGTCGAGAAACATCCCACCATGAAGATCCTGGCCCTCAGCTTCCTCATCCTGATCGGCTTCGTGCTGGTCATCGAAGGCTGGAACCCGGATGCCGCGCACCAGTTGAAGATCAAGAACTATGCCTACTTCGCCATGGCCTTCAGCGTGGGCGTGGAGTTCCTCAACCTGCGTGTCCGACGCAGCGCGGCGCCCCAGCCCGTGCACCTGCACGAGCCACACATGAGCGACCTGGAGAGCTGATTCCGCCTCGAGCCGCGGATGGCGGACGAAAAGGAGGGCGCCCCCAGCGGGGCGCCCTCCTTGTGTTCATGGACTGATTCGGCCGACCGCGGCCGCGTCAGGCCGCGGCCCGTAGCCGCTGCGTCCGGCTAGCGGCGCAGCAGGTGCATCTGCGGCATGTAGGGGAAGAAGACCTCGATCTTGCGCCAGCAGGACTGCACCACGTAATCGTCGCGGTTGTTGATGGGGTGCGGGTCCAGCACCATGATGGGCGTGGGGGTGCAGCCCTCCCAGTTGCGGTGGGTGATGGGGTTGGGCTTGAAGCAGATCGTCTTGTCCACGCCGCCCTCGCGGGTGATGGTGAACTCGCGTGGATCCACCAGGCTGCGGCCCTTGTCGTCCACCCCGAAGTACCAGCGCAGGGAGCTCACCGGATCGTCCGGGTCCTCCGCCTTGTCGTGCAGGGCGTAGCAGGCCTCGGTGTTGAGGCCCACCGTCTTGCCGTCGACCTTGGCGCGCAGGATGCGCGGCGGCAGGTTGTCGATATCCGCGGCGTCCAGCCAGGTGACGGTGATGCTGGTGCGCGCCCGCAGGCCGCCGGTGTCCACCACGCTCAACTCCACCAGCTGCGAACCGATGTAGTCGATGGGCTGGGGGATGAAGGTGAACTTCTTCTTGGTCGCCAGGTCGCGGTCGGAAATGGCGTGCAGGAGCGGCGGGTTGTCGATGAACCACTCCAGCGGCTCTTCACCGTCCTCGTCGTCGTCGCCGATGCCCACCAGATCCACCGTCACGGTCTCGCCCTGCCGCGCCAGGTACTCGCGGCGCAGCTTGTCGTAGCGAATGAAGGGCGCCTGGTTGGGGCGGCTGTCCCAGATGAGCCGCACGAACTGGCTCGTCTTGCAGCCTTCCATGTCGGCCACCGTCACGGTGAGCAGGGCGCGGTAGGCTTCGGTGGTGTCCTTGATCAGGTTGCAGGTCAAGACCGGCCCGGCCATGACGCAAGTGATCTCGCCCTGGTTCTGAGCCTGCACCTCCACCGTCCAGGTGAGCTCCTGCGGCTGGTTCTCGACGTCCTTGCCGTTGGCGAAGAGATTGAGGATGACCGGTTCCTTCCAGCGCACGGCCGGTGGGTCGGAGATGGCCGGCTGGATCTTGGGGCAGTCGTTGATGGGCTTGACCACCACGGTGAGGGTGAAGGGGATGGACTTGACGCCGTCGTCCGCCTCCAACTGCACCTGCGTTGTGCCGAACCAGTTGGCCGTGGGGGTGATGCTGATGGTGCTGGTGGGCACGAAGCGCACGCCGGCATTGCGATCGCCCGAATCCATGAGGCGGAAGACCATGCGGTCGCCGGGGCAGTCCGCATCGGTCACCACCGTGCGCAGGTCGACGCTCGCCGTCGTGTCCTCGTCCAGCTCCACGCGCAGGTTGCCCGGCACCACCATCGGGTCGGAATTGTAGTTGATGGTGTTCTGCGCCAGAGAGCCGATGGCGGAGCAGGCGTCCTTGCCGGAGGCCTTCCAGCCGGCCCACCAGGCGGCCATCGTCGTGGGGCGCTTGCCGTCCAGCACCTCCCAGATGTCCTTAAAGGTGGCGTTGTACTGGTCGCTGCCGTCCTGGGTGGGATCCCCTTCCAGGAGGTCCCAGAAGGCGCCGGCCACGCGGCCGGATACCGTGTCGCCGTCCTGCCAGCCCAGGCTTCCGGCGCGGGCCAGGTCCAGGTCCAGGCCGCTGGTGGCCGGGGACTCGAAGAGCGGCTCCTGGTAGACGGCGGCCGGCAGGAAGCTGGCAAAGCCCTGCACCAGGGCGCAGGCCGCGGTACCGGTGCGCTTCATCTCCTCGCCCGGACCCGCCAGGCAGGTGGCCCATTCCGGCGGAAGGCCGCCCAGCAGGTTGTGCAGCAGGGCGTAGGCCGCCTGCTGGACCACCACGTCGGAGTAGCCGGCGTTGTCGTTGCGGAAGAAGAGTTCTCGCGTCCCAGCGTCATAGCGCGGCCCGTCCTGGCTGTTCGGTGACCAGTAGGCCGTCAGCTCTCCGGGATCCCGACCGCTCTGGGCCTTCATGTAGTACCAGGCGTCGGCCAGGCTGACGAAGGTCCAGAGGGCCTCCACGTCCTTGGTGTTTTCCATGATGATCAGCGGCGGCGTGGCCACCACGCCGTCGGGCACGTCGCGGCTGATGCCGTTCTGCTCGTCGATGTCGTAGCTCTGCCAGGCGTAGTCCTGCTTGGTGCCCAGCTTGTAGAGCCGGATGGTGCCGTTGTTGGACTTGAGGCGCAGGAAGATGTCCTGGCCGCCGGCGGGCCGGCTGGTGGGCCCATCCGTGTCCTTGTTGGTGATCTCGATGCTCTTGAAGAAGCCGTTGGCGTCGGTCACGGTCGTGCCCAGGACCTGGCTCACCGCCGGCGGTCCCTGGTCGATGTCCATGATCTCCACCTTCAGGCCCGCCGCCGGATGGTTGCGGTTGCTCTGCTGGTCGATGTACTTGATCTGGCCCTGGACCACGATGAAGCCCGGAGTGACGGCCTGCTGGGCCGGGACGGGGCGCGCGTCCCCGAGGGCGGCGCTGAAGCCGATCAGGGCGGCAGCGCCGAGGGCGAGGCTGAGTCCGGAGCGCCGGAGCGTGGATCGCATGCAATCCTCCTTGCAAGAAAAGGGTGCGGGGAGTGGACTAGGTAATGGGGAGGGGCAAGGACCCCGCCGGGCGTCGAGCGGCCAGCCACGGGGGGAATGCTGTGGGGAAGGAGGTGCTGGGACTGCGGGCCTCCCATACGGACGATAGAATGTTAGACGAACGAGCGACGCCCCCGTTACGGGCGCTTTGGGTGGCTGGAGGCGGTTTCGGTCGCGCCGGCGCGTCGCCGGCCGGTCGACAGCGAAGAAGCCCTCGTCTACAATCCCGGTCGTGAGCATCGAGCCGACGGTCGCCTTGCCGGGTCAACCACTGACCATCGTCGTCACCGGCGGAGGGGGACAGTTGGCGCAGGCCCTGGCCCGTCGCGGCGTGGCGGAGCGGGTGATCTGCCTGAGTCGGCAGCAGTTGGACGTCAGCCGGCCGGAGGCGGTCGCGACCATCGCCGACCTGCGCCCCGATCTGGTGGTCAACGCCGCCGCATTCACGGACGTGGACCGTTGCGAGGACGCTGAACCGCTGGCCTACGCCGTCAACGGCCTGGGCGCGCGGCATGCGGCCCTGGGCGCAGAGGCGGCGGGGGCGGCCCTGATCCAGGTGTCCACCGACTACGTCTTCGACGGCGCCAAGGGCCAACCCTACGTGGAGGACGACCCCACCCATCCGCTGAGTGTCTATGGCGCGTCCAAGCTGGCGGGCGAGATCGAGGCGCGACGGCATTGCTCGCGGGCCTTCATCGCCCGCACGGCCTGGCTCTTCGGTCACGGGGCGGACAACTTCGTGCGCCGGCTCCTGGCCCGGGCCAAGGACCACGCGCAGCTCAAGATCGTCCGCACCCAGGTGGGGTCGCCCACCTTCTGCGACGATCTGGCGGACTCCCTCCTGGCTCTGGGTCGTACGGAGGCCTACGGCACCTACCACCTGGTCAACGAGGGTTACTGCGCCCGGGATGTCTTCGCCCGCACCATTCTGCGGCTGGGCGGCGCCACAGGCGTGGAGGTGGAGGGCGTGGACCATTTCCCGGCCCGGGCCGTCCGCCCCGGCTACGCGCCGCTCTTCAACCGCGCCGCCGCCCGGCTGAACATCGTGCTCCCGCATTGGGAGGACGCCCTCGCCCGCTACCTGGCGGCGACGGAGCCTGTCTGAGAGCCCCGTCCGCCGTGGTCGTGATCGAGAACCTGGCGCGATCGCGGCGGTCCAGCCGCCCTCTTGACGGGGCCGGCGAGGTCATCCACCATGCGTGAACGTATCGACATGGCGGTCTTCGATGCCGCTCCGGGCTTCGTGCGGCTGAGCCTGCGCCTGCGGGTGGCACCGACGCCGGAGCAGGAGGCCATGACCCGCGACTTCTTGCGCGAGATGAGCGCCATGGCCGTCCAGAACGCGGTGAAGCCCGATCCGAAGCTGGCCGCCTGGCGCGCGGCCTACCGCGACCTGGGACTGGGCGCGGAGGCGGTGCCGCCTCCCGAAGCCCTGCTGGCCTGGGCGGGGCTCCCGGACGGCGTACCGAGCCAGGGCGCGCTGCGCGACTGCGTGCACGGTTACATGCTCTGCCACCGCCTGCCGACCGCGGTTTACGATCTGGCCGCCGTCTCCGGCGACCTCTGGCTGCGTCCGAGCCGCGGCGGCGAGCAGTTCCAGGGCCTGGGCGACGACCGGCCCGGCAACCCGCCCATCAACGAGCTGATCCTGGCCGATTCGGCCGATCAGGTGCTGGCCCGCCACTGGCACGGCGCCCAGGGCGCCGCCACGGCCGGCCGGCCCGGCACCACCGATGCCTTGGTGCACATTGACCTGTTGCCGCCCGACGCGGCTGACGCGGCGCGCTTCGGCGGCGCCTTCCAGGACCTGGCCGAGGCGCTGCTCGGCGACCGCGGCGAGCTGCGGATGCTGGGCTTCGAGCAGGCGATGGTGGTGTGGTAGGGGATGGTCGCGATCCGCTACTGCGGGACGACCCGGTAGGCCTCCGACAAGACGCGATAGCTGAAAGACCGCATCGCCAGCATGGTGACGACGAGCCCGACCAAACCGGCGACCATGAAGACCAGCGCGATGCCGCGGTCGGTGCCCGTCCCGAACCAAGGCCCCAGCCAATCCACACCGGCGCCGGTGGTCATGTAGGGAATGAAGAGCAGCTCGGCGATGGGGCCGATCATGAAGGCCGTGATGGGCGAGGCCGCCTGCTCTACGCTCTGGGCGAAGCCGAAGACCCGCCCCTGGCGCTCCGGTTGGACCACCTTCTGCAGCACCGTCTGCTCCGCGGCCTCCACGGCCGGTACCAGGCAGAGCCAGATGAACATGCCGACCGCCAGAAGGACGATCGAGGCCTGAATGGTGAAGAAGATGCACACCGTCCACATGACGATGTTGCTCACGAAGAGCGTCCGCAGCGGGTTGGGGCCCAGCCCTCTGCGGGCCACCACCAGCCCCCCCACGATGAAGCCCAGGCTCAGCACGCCCCAGAGGACGCCCCATACCTGCACCGACACCAGGAGGAGGCCATAGGCGTCCATCAAGGACATGAAGACGCCGCCCAGGAAGTTGTTGAAGGTCTGGAAGAAGATCAGCCCGAACAGACCGGGCACCTGCTTGACGGCGGCGATGGTGCCGCGGATGTCCAGGCGGTCCGCGTTGGCCGCGGAGCGGGCCGCGTGCCGATCGGGGCTGTGCCGATCATCCGGGACGGGAACTGTCAAGAGGTGGGCGATGGCGAGGCCGGTCAGCCCGACGGCGCCGGCGAGCACCCAGTAGACGCCAAAGTTCCCGACGACCAGGCCGCTGAGGACGCCCGCCCCCAGAAAGGCCACCCCGTTGGTCGTCCCCACCAGGCCGTTGGCCTTGTCGCGGCGGTCGAGCGGCACCAGGACCGTCACCAAGGTCGACAACGCGATCGCGCGGACATTGCCGGCGATGGCGCCGAAGAGGACCAGGACGACGAGCGCCCAGAGCACCGGGCTGCCGGGCTCCTTGAACACCGCGGCCGGCGTGCGGACGTAGATGCCGAAGGCCAGGGCGTACAAGGCCAAGGACATGAGGCTTGAACCCAACATCACCCGCTTCTTCGCGAAGCGATCCACCAGGGAACCCAGGAGGAAGCCGGACACAGCCACGGTCACGGTGAACACCCCAGCCATGACCGAGGTGGCGATGACCGATCGGGTCTCCAGGTAAACCCAGAAGGTGACGGCGAACCAGGCGAAGGTGTTGGTCACCGATGCGATCAACGTGTTGGCCAACAGGGCATAGAAAGCCTTCATCGGGCCTGCCTTCATCGTAGTGTTCTCCTCGCGAGGAAGTTCCGGAGTTGCATGGCCCGCTTGCACGGTGCGGCCAAGGATAACGTCGACGACACGCTGATGCAAACATCTGTTCTGGCTGCTGTCGGAGTCGTCGAGGTTGACCAGATGCCCACCGCCGGCACTGGTCTTGACGATGTGTCCATGGACCGGGTGTCAGCGTGTTACTGTATGCAGCGGCGCCAGATCCGCGAGCGCTTGGCCGAAGGATCGCCCAACAGCGGTACAGTCGTATCAGGAGGATGGTGATGACGTCTCGACCGTGCATGAAATCGGTCGCAACCGCGGTCGGGCGTCAGTGGCTTGCCCTGGCGACGGTGGTAGCGATCGGCCTCGCGGTTCCCAGCCGCGGCTCGAGCGTCGCAATCGCCAGCCCTGCAGGCACGACAACCGTGGGGCACCGGCTCTTCGTCCTCGGCGCCACAGATCCGGTTGGCGGTTACCGGTTGCCGGATGGGGTGGCGGTGGATGAGCGCGATGGCACGGTCTACGTGGTCGACACCGCCAACCACCGCGTCACGGCGCAAACGCCCCGCGGCGAAGTGCGGGCCACGTTCGGCGGCCGCGGCCAGGGGGCGGGCCAGCTGGTGGAGCCGAAGGGCATCGCGGTCGCCCCTGACGGCACAATCTATGTGGCCGATGCAGGCAACCATCGCATCCAACGGTTCGCGCCAGACGGTCGGGTGTTGGCCATCTGGGGCCGAGTCGGAATCGGTGACGGCGAGTTCGGCGGATTGTACGGCGGCGGCGGACCCGTGGACGTGGCGGTCGGACCGGACGGCATGGTCTTCGCAGCGGATCTCCACGGTAGGCTGCAGACCTTCACGCCGGACGGCATGTTCCTTGGAGCGTGGGACTCTTTGCGCTGCGACCGGCCCATGCCGGTTGGCGACGCCTCGACCGAGGGTCTGGAGCTGGGTCGAGTGCATGGCTCATCAGTCCCTGTGGCTGCCTTCCGGACGTTGACCACCTGGAGAACCTCCAACCAGCCACTGGCCACGGCCGCGGACGGCTCGGTATTCGTCGGGAGCCTCTCCGGCATCTTTCATTTTTCCGCCAATGGCCGCTGCCTGGGAGAGTTCAGCGGAGAGGGCGAAGCTTTGGGCCGTCTCGGCGGGCCTGGGCCATCCGGCCTCGCCGTCGCGCCAAACGGCGATGTCATCGTCGCTGACGTCGGGAATGGCCGCGTACAGCGCTTTGGCCCCGACGGTGCCTTCCGCGGGCTGTGGTACCTCTCCGGCGGGCAGCTGCGCGACCTGGCCTTCGGCATCGACGGAACCTTGTACGTCACGCAGGGGCAACGGCTGGTCCGGATTTCACAAGACGGCCATGAGCTGGAACATTGGGGGCGCGCCGATGACCTGCCGTTCGATGCTGACGCACCGCGCGGCGTGGCGGTGCAGGCCGACGGCACGATCTGGGTATCCAGCGGCGATCGAATCCAGCATTACACCGCCGACGGTGCCTATCTCGGAACAGTGGGTGCGCCTGGAAGCGCGCCGGGCCGCCTTGCCGGTGCCCGCGGGCTGGAGGTCACACCGACTGGCCGGGTCTTCGTTGCCGAGATGGCCAATCATCGGGTGCAGGTGCTGGATGACGCCGGTCGCAGTGAGGTGTCGTGGGGAGGCGAAGGCGATGCGGGTGGAGAGTTCCGCGGCCCTGCCGACGTCACGATCCTGAGGTCAAACCCACTCACCGATTGGCTGGTGGTGCCGGAAGCTGGCAACCACCGTATCAGCTTCTTCCATCAATCCGGGTCGTGGTTTGGCGAGATGGGCTCTCACGGTAGTGCCCCGGAGCGATTCGACACGCCCATGGGCATCGCCACGACCAACGAGGGCTTTTGGGTGGCGGACAGCGGCAATGACCGACTGGTGTACTACGACCCATTCACTGCCACACGGTTCGTCGGCACATCGGGCACGGGGTCCGGCAACCTGGACCGTCCCCACGATGTCGTGGTCGGACCCGCGGCCGAGTTGGTTGTGGCGGACACGGGCAACCACCGCGTCCAGATCTTTGACGACGCCGGCCGTTCGGTAGCTCTGTGGGGCGGCTTCGGCCACGAACCGGGTCGCTTGATTGCGCCCGAGGGTGTCGCACTCTCGCCCACCGGTGACGTCTACGTAGCAGATTCCGGCAACCTGCGCGTGCAACGCTTCCGTCCGGAGGGTGCGTTTCTGGGCGCGTGGCCGACCTTGGGCTGGGCACGCGACGTCATGGCTGGTGGTCCAAGGGGAGCCAGCATCGATGTCGCGGCCGCACCGGATGGCCGCGTCTTCGTCGCCGACTACGTCCGCGGCACGATCCTGCGTTACGGTGCGGACGGACAGTTCGAAGCAGCCTGGGCGGTCGTGGACCCGCAGCTGGGACGTAGTGGTCCCGAGGCAGTGGCTGTTACGCCGACCGGTCAGGTCGTCGTACTCGGCAACCTTGGCGTGGTGTATGTGTATTCCGCCCTTGGCGATCTGGTGGATCGCTGGCCCATCCAGGGCGACCAGGATCGGCGCAGCGTTGATGTGGCCGTCGATCCGCTCGGTGGCGTGTACGTGCTGTTTTACCACTACAGTAACCCGAGGGTCCGCCGTTATCGGATCGACGGTACGCGTGTGGCGGACTGGCCGCTGACGGGCGGTGACCCTGGCGACATGCGGCCCCTGAGGGTCGAGGTTGGCCCGGACGGCACGGTCTACACCCTGGACGATTCTGGTCGCAGCGTCGAGCGGCACGATCCGAACGGTCTCTTGCTCAGCCGTTGGTCGACGGGGGGCGAACCCCTGAAGAGCTACCCACACGGCCTTGCCGTCGGCCCCGATGGCAGGGTGTTCGTCAGCCGCAACGACCTGCCGGAGCTCCAGATCTATGGCCCGGACGGTACGCCCCGTGGCGCACTGATCACGTCCGGCGCCTGCGACGGTCGAATCGCGGAGTTGGACCCAAAGCCCATGTTCCCGGCCTTCGACCGGAGGCGCCTGGCGATGCGGTCGGACGGCACCTTGCTCGTTGCCTGGCGGTCGGCCTGCGTCGAGGCCTACCTCACGGGTTCGGTGACCAGCCCACTCTGGCGGGTTGAGCGTTACGCCAACGCCTACCTTGCCGAGAGCCCCGTGGACGTCAGCTCAGTGCCAGCCGTCGACCTGGATTGGGGCCGCGACCTGCAACACCCTCGCGTACCGCCGCAGGGCTTCACGGCGCGTCTCGAGAAGCGATTCACCGTGGAGGAGAGTACCCGCCTGGATCTGGACGTGGCTGCCCGGGGTGGCTTGCGGCTGTGGGTGGACAACGCACTGCTGACGGACGCCTGGGGCAGTTCCTCGGTCACGGCCAGCCTGCACGTGATGCTGGCATCTGGCGAGCACCGCATCCTGGCCCACCACCGCGATGCCGTCGGCGACGCGGCCCTACGCCTGGACGATCGCCTGGAACTGCCCGCTGATCCGGTCGGCGCAACACGCACCCCAGTCAGCATCTGGCCCACGCCGATAAGCACCTCCACACCCTTTCCAACGCCGGCCACGGCCACGATCACAATCACCGCAACCTCCCGCGCCACGCCAACGATCCTTCGTTCACCTGCGCAGCATGCTTACTTGCCGTTGATCGGACAACAGTGAGTGCCGGTGGACTCCGCGTGTCCCGAGACGACCGGTGTTGCAGGCGAGGCCAATCAGCCGATCAAGTCGGTCCCTTCGCATGCAAGCGCTTTCGCGAGCAAGCGCTCGATCCCCAATTCAGCGACTTCGGCTGCTGCGAACGGCGCTTCAGCCCGAGGCGGACAAAGCCCCGCCGCTGCGCCTCAGCCAGGTCAGGCAATCGCCTGGCGTGCCGACCGGGAACGGAAGGGGACTGAGCGCCGGGTTGCCGACGAAATGCTCCCGGTCGAGCGACACAAAGTAATCTGGGTAGACGGCCAGGGCCTCGGCCAGGATTTGCGCGTCGGGAGCGTATGACAGCGCCTTGCCGGCAAGCTCCAACTGCAACTCACCCGCCATTGGCCCGACCTCGCAGCTCGCAGCGTCCAGGAGCAAGGCCACGGTCGGCCGGACTTCCGGTACTTTGCGCACCACGATGCCGTCGAGTTCGGCCAGCACCCGTGGCCCGACCAAGATCTGCACGACCGCAGCCTCCCCCAACTTCAGGAGCAGTCGGGAGCCCCCGGATTCAGACAGCAAGGCAGCAAACAACGCGCTCGTGTCGAGAAAGACCCGCGGCCTAGGTCTCATACCGGGCGCGTTCCTCCCGAATGGCTTTCAACATGCTCTCGAGATCTTCACCCTGCTCGTGCAACCGGGCTGCCACCGAGTCGGCGAGCGCATCGACGCGCGATTCGCGGCGGCTGAGCACGAACACCCCCCCCAAGTCCAACAGCGTGAGCCTGTCGCCGGGGCGGATACCGTAGGCTTCGCGAAGAGACTGCGGCAGCGTGATGAGGCCGCGCGCGGCAACCTGAACCTCGAGCGTGTCGGTTAGAAGCGTCTGCATCCAGGACCTCCCGATCGTCTGCGATACTGAGCGTCAGTATATCCGACACGCAGTGTGGCGACAAGGCACAGGCGGGAGACACTGAACCTGCTTCAGCCATCGCCCAGCCGTCACGCCCTCGACCTATCTAGCCCAGGTGCTCGCCGAACCAGGCCAGCAGCCGCGGCCAGGCGTCCTCGGCGGCCGCGGCGTTGTAGCCGGCGGCGCGGGTGTCGTTGAAGAAGGCGTGACCGGCTTCCGGGTAGATTCGGATGTCCGCCGCGACCCCCGCGGCCTTCAGCGCCGCCTCCATCGCGGTGACGTCCGCCACCGGGATGCCGGTGTCCAGGCCGCCGTAGAGGCCCAGGACCGGGCAGGTGACCGTGGCTGCGCTCGCCGCGTCCAGCGGCTTGCCGTACCAGGCCGCCACCGCCCCCACCCGCGGGTCGCCCGAGGCCGCGGCCTGCAAGGCCAGTCCGCCGCCCATGCAGAAGCCGGTGATGCCCACGCCGGGACCGCGAACCTGGTCCTTCAGGTTCAGCAGGAAGTCCGCGGCCTGCAGGATCTCCCGCAGGGCTGCCGGCTGGTCCAGCGCCATCACCAGCTTGCGGGCTTCGTCGGGCTCCGTGGCCACCGCGCCGTGGTACAGGTCCGGCGCCAGGACCGCGTAGCCCTCGCCGGCCAGACGGTTGGCCACCGCCTTGATATGACCGTCCAGGCCCCACCATTCCTGGATCAAGACCACGCCCGGAAGCGGTCCGTCGGCTTCCGGCAGCGCCAGGAAGCCGCTGAGGGCCTGATCGTCGCTCTGGCCGTAGGTGACCACGGCGCCGGTGATGAGCCCCGCCGCGCCGGCGCTGATGGACTGCTCCACCGTCGGCTCCGCTGATGCGACCGCCGTGGGGTCCAGCACCGGCGGCGGGCTGGTCGTCGGCGACGCGCTGCAGCCGGCAAGCAGCCAGTTCGCCGCGGCCGCGCTGCCCAAGGCTGTCGTGGCGCGGCTGAGGAAGGCGCGGCGGCTGATCTCGCCCACCTGGAAGGAGCGGACGAGCTGCATGACGTGGATGCGGTCCATGGTAGAGAGGCCTCCTGGTCGGTGATCGTAGCGGTCGGGAGCACAAGGAGCCCCGCCCGCGGATTGTAGCCCGTGGGAGCTGGGCGGACCAGACCCATCAGCGGACAACCCGCTGGTTTCCCCGTTCGTCGGCGGGCCCTCGACGGTTCGACGGCCCGGATGACGGCTCCGCTTGCGTCTATAATCATGCCCTCGGCGGGCCGAACCCCTGCCCTCCGCCCAAGGGAGCCGAACCATGATCGCCAGTCGCCCCCCCCAGCCCATGCGGACCCTGCTGCTCGGAGCCGTAGTGGCGCTGTCGCTGGGCGCCTGTCTGGGGACGGACCGCGAGGAGGCGCCCCAGGCCGCCGCGCCGACCGCGGTCCTGCGGGGAGCCCCGCTTCCTGAGGGCTTCGTGGCCCAGGTGCTGCCCGTCACACCCGGCGCGACGAAGTCCGCCGACGAGGGCGGCCCGACGGAGGTTCCGCTGGACGAGCAGCCCCTGCCGCCGCCTCAGACCGCGCCGGTGGCCATGAGCGCGCCCGACTACGGCATCCAGGCCTTCCTGTGGTGGCGGCCGGAGGTGGCGGACCGGGACTTCGATCTGGCCAAGCGCATGGGCTTCCGCTGGGTCAAGCAGATCTTCGGCTGGCGGGATATCGAGCTGAGCAAGGGTCGCTTCGACTGGACCCGCTCGGACCGCATCGTCAAGCAGGCCGCGCGGCACGGGCGGCAGCTGCTCATCCGCATCGACCACCAGCCCGAATGGAGCCGCAGCGGCTGCAGCCTCATGGGCCCGCCTGAGGACCCGCAGGATCTGGCGGACTACCTCACCGCCGTCGCCACCCGTTACAAAGGCCTGATCGGCGCCTACCAGATCTGGAACGAGCCCAACCTGGCCCGTGAATGGTGCGACCTCGCACCCGAGCCCGCGCGCTACGCCCAGATGCTCGCCGTCAGCTACGCCGCCATCAAGGCGGCCGATCCGCGGGCGCTGGTCATCAGCGCCGGCCTCTCGCCCACCGGCTCCCAACCGCCCGAGGCCATGCCCGACGACGAATACCTCACCAGCCTCTACGAGGCCATGGGCGGCTCCTCAGACGGCCATTTCGACATTCTCGGCGTCCACGCCGCCGGCTTCGCGGCTCCGCCTGAGGTCTCGCCCGACGAGGCGGCTGCCAGCGCCGACTACGGCGGCGAGCGCTTCTTCACCTTCCGTCGCGTCGAGGACCTCCGGGCCATCCAGGAATCCTTCGGCGAGGGTGACAAGCGCGTGGCGGTGCTGGAGATGGGCTGGACCAGCGACACGGTCAATCCTGCGTATGCCTGGCATGCCGTCAGCGAAGCGACCAAGGCCGACTACCTCGTGCGCGCCTATCGCTACGCCCAGGACAACTGGCAGCCCTGGATCGCGGTGATGAGCACCATCTACCTCTGCGACCAGGACTGGACCCCGGCCGATGAGCAGTACTGGTGGTGCGTGAACGAACCGGATGGCAGCGAGCGCCCGGCCTTCGCCGCGCTCAAGGCGATGGAGAAGGTGCCGGCGCGCTGAGATCTGCGTGGCTCGGTCGGTACCGAGACCGGCCCGATCTCGGCCTCTCTATCTCACCGAAGGTCCACTCCGTTCACTGCCTCCAAGCCTGGCCAGGCCCAATCGCCAGCCGCCCCTCAGTCTTGGAGATCTAGTGATGAACGGAATGTCGTCTGTCTACCGTCTGTTTCCGGTCTTCCTGCTGCTCGGTGTCGCCCTCGGCACCGCTTCGCCAGTGAGGGCGCGGCGCGAGGCGCTACGCCCGAACCACCCCCTTCAGCAGTCGGCTACCCCTCGGCCGCCCGGCGGCACACCGCAGCCAGCGCCTGCCGGCGTCTGTCCCAGCAAGGGCGCGCGGCAGGTGCAGGCCCACCGGCTGGACCTGCCCTATCCGGCCGCTTCCCCGTATCTGTCCCACGGCTTCCTGAGCAGCGGACAGAGCGCCGACCTCCTCCTGTCGGGTATCGACTTCGATGATGCCGGAGGACCCCTGCTGTTCAACCACCCGGCGGGAATCGCCGGCGAGGGCGGGGTGCTGGCGGTGGCCGATCGCAACAACAACCGTGTGCTGCTCTGGCTGCGACCGCCGGACAACGGCACGCCGCCGGACCTCGTCCTGGGCCAGCCGGATTTCCAAGGCATCACGCCCGGAACTGGTATGGCGGACATGAACTGGCCCTCCGCCGTCAGCATCGGCGGCGGCCACCTGGCTGTTGCCGACACGGAGAACCACCGCCTGCTTCTGTGGACGACGCTCCCCACGCGCAGCGGCCAGCCGGCGGATGTCGCCGTGAGCCTGACGGCCCTGCGGAACCAGCTTCCGCGACCGCGCAACCTGCAATGGCCGTGGGGCGTCTGGACCGACGGCCGGCGCCTGGTGGCCGCCGCCACCCATGGCCCTGGACTGCTCATCTGGAACAGCCTGCCGGTCACCGGCCGGGAAGCGCCGGACCTGGTGGTGGCCGACAGCCGCATGGGCACGCCGCGCCAGATCTCCAGCGACGGCAACTGGCTGGCCGTCTGGGATCACAATGCCAGACTGGGCGTCGGCGGCGACGGGCGTGGCACCTTCATCTACCATGCCTTCCCTACGGCCGCCGACCAGCAGGCGGATGTGCTCCTGCCCTTCCAGGCCGTGGGCGTGGGCCTGCCCGGCGGCGGCTTGCTGGCCGTGGGCGACGGACTGATGCGTTTCGACGCCTTGCCGGACGCCGACGGCGTCCGGCCTGACTGGGTCTCTCGCGCCGCCAACATCGGCAGCCAGGACGGCCTGGGCGTCGCGCTCCTCGGCGAGCGCGTCTACCTGTTGGACGGCAACGGCAACAAGGTGGTGGGCTACGATGCGCTGCCGACGGAGGTCCAGGCTCCACCGGACCTCCTGCTCGGCGCGGCGGAACTCTGCGCCAACAGCCTCGACGAGCACTTCATCTTCTCCAATCCCGTGCCGGCCACCGACGGACGACGGCTCTTCGTGTCCTCCGATTTCGACAGCAAGCTCTATGTCTGGGAACGCATTCCCGACCGCAACAACGCCGCGCCGGATTGGATCTACGACCTGGATGTCGCCCCCTGGGACAACGCCATCTGGGGCGATACCTTCGTCCTGGCGGGGAAGAACACGGTGACCGTCTGGAAGTCGCTGCCCTTGGAGGGGCGGCTGCCGGACCTGCAGTACCGCGGCGGCATTGGCAATGCCATGTTCCAAGAACTGACGGGTGTGGCCCTGGATGATCGTTACCTGTACCTGGCCGATGGACGGGCCGGCCGGATCCATGTCTGGGAGGGCCTGCCGGCGCCGGACGAGGACCCTCTGGTCACCATCGAGACCGGTCCGGCGGTGGCCCGTCTGAACAGTGACGGCGAGTATCTCGCGGCGGTGGTGAACGGCGGAGGTGGGGGCGCTCCGGTGCGCTTGTGGTCCGTGGACGGCATTGCCTCAGGGGCGGCACCGCGTGAAGTCCGCAGCGGCACCGGATTCCAGATGAACCTGCCCGGATCGGCCATGACCGTCGATGGACGACTGCTGGTCGCGGACACGGTATGGAGCCGCATCCTGGGTTGGGACAGCATCGATGCCGCCGTGCGCGGGGAGCGACCCAGCCTGCTGCTCGGCACCCACAGCCTCGACGACCACGTGCCGGAGATCGGCCGAGACCGCCTCTACTGGCCGGCGACCATGGCCATCGGCGGGGGCTACTTCTGGGTGGGCGAGTTCAAGTTCTCGATGCGCCTGCTGCGCTTCGACCTGCCGCCTGGCGATGTCGTCGCCAGCCCGACGCCACAGGTCAAGGAAGCCACGCCAACCCCTGCGGCCGGGCCTGAGCGGCGCCTGTGGCTGCCGGTATTGAACGCTGGTTGACCTGCTCGGGGCGATGCACAGAAATGGCCGGCCCCCTCGAGGGGGCCGGCCATCGATGCTGCTCTCTGCGGGCGCGGCGGCTCGGAGTCGCTTCGACCCGGGCCTGCCTCAGGGACAGGGCGCGACGCCCTCCGGCCAGGCGATGAAGCTGCCGATCACGCGCTTCTCGCGCGTGCTGCCGCGACCGGTGGTGGTCGTCTCGGCGATCAGGGCGCTGAAGCTGCCGTGCATGTTCTCCGGGGAGTCGAAGAGGCCGCGGATCATGAGGGTGTTCACGTCGCGGGTGCTGCAGATGGGGTCCGTGCCGCGGCAGGGAGCGCGGGTGCAGCGGCCGCCCGGGGGCGGGTTGGGGCCCGGCTGGTTGGCCGGCCGGCAGTTGGTCTCCAGGCGGTTGCGCCGGAAGATGAACTGCTCGTCGTTGATCGCCGCCAGACCCGTTCCCGCGAAGTTGCCTTCGGCGGTGGTCAGGTGAAGGGTCTCGGGCGGGCCCTGCTGGATGTCGACCGTCTGGGCAAAGCGCAGGTCATCCGACAAGGTGATGCGCACCGAGCCGTTCTGGTCGGTCAGACCGCACCAGGACTTGGCGGCCGGCTTGACCACCGACCGCTGGGCATGGGCCATTCCCAGGCCGGCGCCGCCCAACGCCACCGCCGCGACCAGCGCGGTCAAGGTTCCTCGTACCAGAAAATGCATCTTCACGGCGTTCTCCTGAGTCTGCACCCGATTCATCACATCGGGCTCGATTCGCAAGGCTACACCCATTATAATAGCAGTTGCTGAGTCTGTCGATGGCTTGGTGGGTCGGAACACTTGCCGCCGCGGCTCTCGTGGGCTACAGTGGCGACCAGGGTCCGAACGAGGTTCCGCTTCGGCCAGAAGGAGGCTTTCATGCGCATCGCCAACCGTTTGCTCATCCTGTTCGTTCTCATCAGCGGTCTCGGCTTTGGCGCGGCCCGCCCTTCCCGCGCCCAGACCGCGGCCCCGGTCCGTGAGCAGCGCGCCCCCTCCCTGGTGTTCAACCCCCATCCGGAGATCCAGGACTTCATGGCGGTATGGTCCGAAGACCGTGGCAAGAACGCCGATCTCTACGCCAAGCGCCTGTTCAACAGCGGCCTGCCCAAGGGCGGCCCGGAGAAGTCCGGCGCGCAGATCATCCGCTCCGAGGGCAAGCCGGACGCGGACGCACATGGCCCGCGGGTGGACCCGTCCATCCTCTACAACAGCATCACCGAAGAGTACCTGGTGGTCTATAGCCAGTTCGTCGACGAGGACGAGGGCTGGAACCTCTTCGCGGTGCGCATGAGCCCGGCCGGATTCGCCATCGGGCGGCCGCGGGAGATCGTGGGCGGCGTGGGCGACCAGCAGCGACCCGACGTGGCCCTGGTCAACACCGGCGGGCAGAGCGAAGGCGACATGATGGTCGTCTACGACGACAACACCCGTGATGTGGACGAGATTTGGGCACTGCGAATGCGATCCAACGGCTTCCCCGTCGGCAAGCCCTATGTGCTGGTGCGCGAGCCCAACGTCAACGCCAGCGACCCCACGACCAACGGCAGCGCCGTGTCCTGGGTGGACGACCGGGCGGGCCAGAACGACATCTGGGTGCTCCCCTTGCGCAACGGCAAGCCCAATGGCACGGCGCGCTATCTGGTGGGCGATGACTTCGCCGACGACTTCGCGCCGCGCTATGGCTCCGGTGGCGTGATCTGGAACACCTACGACGCCACCACCGGCACCGACATCCGCGGCGCGCAGGTCTACGACCAGAACAACCGCACCCGCGGCCCCAGCTTCGGCGTGCTGGTGCCGGTGGCCGACCAGGCCTGGCCGGATGCGGCCAGCAACGCCGACGGGCAATCGGTTGTCCTGTTCAGCGACAACCGCTCCGGGCGCTTCAACCTCTACGGCATCCGCCTCGTGAACTTCCGCCTGATCGGCCATGAATTCCCGGTGGTGCTCGACAAGTCGCCCTGATTGATAGCTTTTGGTAGGCTTCTCTGGAGCTTTTGATAGTCCGGGGAGGCCACAATAACGGCCGGCGTCCGAACATGGGCGCCGGCCTTTGTCGTTCTAGGGGGCGCAGCGCCGCGAAGACATGCCGGCGGCCCGCCCATCCCCCAGGTCTTACTTGGAGCCCATCGATGAACAGCCACGGAAGCACTGCCCTGAGCACCACCGCCTTGGAGGCCGCCCTGGCGGCGCGTTCCAGCCGCCTGCCTGGCTTCTACCGCCTGCCGGTAGCCCAGCGCCGCACCATCGTGGCCAGCTGGGCCGGGTTGAGCGCGGCCGAAGCGAGCCACTTCGACTGCGGCCTGCCCTTGGAGCGGGCCGACGCGATGATCGAGAACGTGGTGGGTTGCTTCGCCTTGCCGGTGGGCATCGCCACCAACTTCACCGTGGATGGGCGGGATCTCCTCATTCCCATGGCCGTGGAGGAGCCCAGCGTGGTGGCGGCGGCCTCCCACGGCGCGCTGATGGTCCGTGCCGGCGGCGGCTTCACGACCGAGGTCGACGAGCCGGTGATGATCGGGCAGATCCAGGTCATGGGCCTGACCGCCGAGGAGATGGAACCCGCCACCGCCCGCCTGCGCGCCGTCGAGGCCGACATCCTGGCCGTCGCCCATGCCCAGAGCGCGTCCCTGCCCCGCTTGGGAGGCGGCGCCCGCGCCCTCGAGATCCGCGCCTTCCCGGAGACGCCCGCCGGTCCGATGCTCGTGGTCCACCTGCTCTACGACACCCGCGACGCCATGGGCGCCAACGCGGTCAACACGGCCTGCGAAGCCATCGCGCCGGTGATCGAGGCGGCGACCGGCGGGCAGGTGCTCATGCGCATCCTCTCCAACCTGGCCGACCGCCGCCTGGCCCGAGTCACCTGCCGTGTCCCGATAGACAAGCTGGCCAAGGGCGATCTCGCGGGTGCCGACGTGGCGCAGCGCATCGTCGCCGCCAATGCCCTGGCCCTTGTCGATCCCTATCGCG
>JBGAUA010000004.1:0-23136 GCA_044228875.1 Anaerolineae bacterium | reverse complement strand
CAAGGGAATCCTCAACGGCATCGACCCGGTGGTGATCGCCACGGGCAACGACTGGCGCAGCGTGGAGGCCGGGGCGCATGCCTACGCGGCCAGGAGCGGGCAGTATCGCGGCTTGACCGACTGGCGTGTGGACCCGGAGACGGGGGACCTGCTCGGTCGCCTCGAACTGCCCCTGGCGCTGGGGACGGTGGGCGGGAGCTCACGCAGCCATGCCCTGGCGGCCACCTGCCTCAAGGTGCTGGGCGTCGACGGCGCGCAGCGCCTGGCCGGTATCGTGGCCGCAGTGGGTCTGGCTCAGAACCTGTCGGCCTTGCGGGCCCTGGTCAGCGAGGGCATCCAGAGCGGCCACATGGCCCTGCACGCGCGGCAGCTCGCCCTGGCGGCCGGTGCTTCGGCCGATGCCGCGCACCGCATCGCGGCCCAGATGGTGCGCGAGGGGGTGATCCGCGGCGCGCGGGCCGCGGAACTGGTGTCGATCGGCTCCTGAACGGCGCGGCGCATTCTCTCTAAAGGTCCAGCGCCAGCCGATCCAAGGTGCGCGACCGGCGGAAGCCGGCCCATAGCAGGCAAGCCAGCGGTCCGTTGGCGCGGGCGTCCACCTCGGCTTCGATGTCCTGGGCGGGTAGGCTGGCGACCTGTGACAACAGGCCGTCCAGCAGCGCCCCTTCCACCCGGCCCGTCCATTGGGGGTCGGCCGCCATCTCCAGGCGGTGCGGGCCGCGCCGGCCTTGGCTCAGGATCGTGCCTGCGGCCAGGGGGCCGCTGGGGGAATCGACGAGCAGGATGCGTCGCTGGCGTTGGTTGAGCCAGTCGTCCAGGCCCTCCATGAGGCCCATGTCGATGGCCTGGACCAACTGGCTGGTGGGGCCGCCGCGATCCAGCTCGCCGGAGCGGTCCAGGAGCCCCTGCACCGCTCGCCGGTCGCGCCGCCGATGGAAGGTCCGCAGCCGCTGCCCCGCAGCCAGGGTCTGCAGGGTGCGACGGCCGATGCCATGGGCCGGCAACTGCAAGGCCACCACCGAGTTCATGCGCCAGAAACCGAGGGCGGCGTAGACGCGCTGCGCGGCCAGGTTGTCCGCGCGCACCTGCAGTTGAAGCTGATGCGCGCCGCGTCGCCCGAGGTCCTGGATGGCAAGGCGCAACAGACGGGGAGCGATTCCCTGCCCGCGCCAGGCGGGGTGCGTCACGACGTTGGCCAGCACCCACACGTCACGGTCGCAGCGGAAGGCGCTGACGTTACCCACCAGCTGTCCGTCCTGGTAGTAGACCTGCCCGGTGGCCTCACCGGCTCCCGGCAGGCTGGCGGCCATGTGCTGCAGGGTCAGGCTGGCGCCGGAGATTCGCGACAGGTCATCCAGCCAGCGAAGGTCCTGCGGGGCGAGGTCGCGCCCGAACCCCAGCCGCAGCAGGTCGACGACGGCGCGCAGGTCGCGGCGCGGGTCGAAGCGGCTGGGGCCGTCCGGGACCAGGGACTGGGACAGGCGAAGGGAGGCCGCCATGCTGGGGCGCCGCGGTCCGGGCCGTCGTCAGTCCCGGCTGTCCAGCGCTTCGACCGTGCCTGAGTCCAGGTCGGCACGGTAGCGGTGCGGCCGACCGGCCGCCAGCAGGCTGATCTCCAGGCCCTTGCCCGTGCCGTCGGAAGTCGTCCACGAGGACGCCTCCACCCGGGTGGGCGCCACGGAGGATCGGGGCAGGCCCTTGCGCGCGGCGAGGTCTGCCATGGCCGACAGGACGGCAGCCTGCCAGGGGCCGGGCACCGGCAGCTTGAGGGCAGTCACAGACGTGTTCATGGTATCACCCCTCTCCGGGCGCCGCATCGGCGTCCGCTTGCGTGTCGTCCTCGTCCGCTTCCCAACTCAGGATCCAGGCGCAGAGGCCGGCGGTGGCGATCGCCGCGGCGGCCAGGACCCACCATTGCCGGGCTCCGAGATCGACCCCGCGGGCCGACCAGCCCAGGGCGGCCAGGAAAGCCAGGCTGAGAACGGCCCAGGTACCGATGTTTGGATGCGCGTCGAAATAGGCCTTCATGTCATGCCTTCCCGCACAGGGTCAGGGCTCGCGCCAACTGCGCGTCGGTGGCGGCCCAGGAGCCGCTGTTGTCGATGACCTCGGTGGCCGCGGCCAGACGAGGCGCCAGGGGCGGCGCCGCCGCCATTCGTGCCGCGATGTCCTTTCCGCTCCACCCGCGCGATGTCAACCGTTCCCGACGGACCGCGGCGTCGGCCACCACGAGCCAGACATGGGTGAAGCGCTCAGCCAGCGGGCTGTCCAGCAGGTAGATGGCCTCGACCGCCTGAATGGCCGCCGATTGCCGATCCAACCAGCCGGCGATCCAGGATCGCACGGCCGGATGGAGGATGGCTTCCAGGTCGCGGCGTGCGGCGGAATCCTCGAACACCAGCGCCGCCAGACTCGCCCGGTCGATGCCGCCGTCCGAGCCAACGACCGTCGGCCCGAAACGGCGTTGGACGGATGCCATGCAGGCCGCGTCCTCCGCCAGCAACCGGTGCACCACCTGGTCGGCGTCCAGCACGGCGGCTCCGCGCTCGGCAAGCCAGCGCAGGACGCTGCTCTTTCCACTACCGACATCCCCGGTCAGTCCGATCCGGCAGGTGGGCTTCACAACCGGATTGTATCGCAGCCCATCGGGGCTGTCACGCCAGGCCGGCCGGCTCCGGGTGCATGGCGTTGTTTCGAGCCTGGAACCACGCCGGAGCGCAACCGGATCATGCGCCGGACCGCAGCCATTGCAGGAGCAGCCGCACGCCGAAGCCAGTGGCTCCCTTGGGGTTGTAGGCCAGGCGATCCGCGCCCCAAGCCATGGCGGCGATGTCCAGGTGGGCCCAGGGGTAGGTCACGAAGCGCTCCAGGAACTTGGCCCCGAAGATGGCGCCGGCCGGCGCGGGCGAGCTGTCGGCGGTGTTCTTGATGTCCGCGACCTCGCTCTCGATCATCCTGGCATAGGGTTCGTCCCAGATCGGCAGGCGCCAGAGCCGCTCGCCGCTGCGGTCGCCGGCTTCGGTGAGGGCCTTGGACAAGGCGTCGTCGTTGCTGAAGAGCCCCGCGGCACCGGGGCCGAGCGCCACGCCGATGGCCCCGGTGAGGGTGGCCAGGTCGACGACTGCCGCGGGCTGGAAGCGCTGCGCGTGCGACAGGACGTCGGCGAGGACCATCCGCCCCTCGGCATCCGTGTTCAGGATCTCGATGGTGGTCCCGTTGAGGGCCGTGACGATGTCTCCCGGTCGGGTGGCGGTACCCGAAGGCATGTTCTCGGTCGCGCCCACCAACCCGACGACGCGTCGGCTCAAGCCCAGCTGGCCGATGGCCTCCATGGCGCCCAGCACCGCTGCGCCGCCCGACATGTCCATCTTCATCATGCCCATGCGCAGTCCGGGCTTGAGGGAGATACCGCCGGTGTCGAAGGTGACGGCCTTGCCGGCCAGCACCAAGGGCGCCTGCGACCCCGTGCCCTCCGGCGCGTGCTCGAGGATGATGTAGCGCGGCTCCTCCGGACCGCCGGCGGCCACCGAGGCCAAGGCCCCCATGCCTTCGCGAATGATGCGCGCCCGGTCCCAGACCTCGAAGCGCTGGCCGTGGCGCCGGGCGATCTGGCCGGCAGCGTCGGCCAGGTAGGAGGGGGTGGCCACGTTGGCGGGATGGTTGGCAAGATCGCGCGCCAGGTTGACCCCGGTGGCGACGGCTTCGCCGGCGCGGGCGCCCGCGACCAGCGCGGCCTCTTCTGCCGCGTCGTGGCCCACGAGGATCAGGGCTTCCACGTCGCGTCCCAGGTCGCGACCGTCGCCCTGCGCCGCTTCTTCCCCACCTTCAGACGTGCCCTTGGCCTTGGACTTGTAGGCCGTGAAGCGGTACAGGCCGAGCAGGGAGCCTTCGACGGTGGCTCGCGCCGCTGTCTCAGGGTCCAACCCCCCGATGCCGGCCCCGTGGGCGATGCTGGCCACGGTCCGCGCGCCGGCGCGTCGCGCGGCCTTGGCCGCGGACGCGGCCGCCCGGCGCACAGCCTCCTCGCCGAAGCCGTCGCGCTTGCCCAGACCCACCACCACGACGCGGGGCGACTTGACGCCGCCGTCGGCGAAGAGCACGAGGGTCTCCGCCAGCCGCCCTTTCAGGCCGCCGGCCGCGATGGCCTGGCTGATGCGTCCGCCCAGGGCCCGGTCCACGGCCCCGGTCGCGCCGTCGGGACCGGTCACACCCTGGAAGAGGTTCACGATAATGGCATCGGCGTCGACGCCGACGATGTCGCCGGACTGTAGGCTGATGGAGACGGGGTTCATGGCGGGATCCTGGCTTGCTGGTGGTGGGCGGATGGGTTGCGGGAGCGGCGGATCATAGCAGACGGCGGCAACGCGGTCGGTAGGTCGGCGGGAGATCGCTTGCTGGCGCCGGTGGGCCCGGACGGGAGGCGTGACGCGTGCTGTACCTCCAAGAAGCGTGAGCGTGGTGGTGGCATGACCTCGCGGCCGATGAAGGATGCGAGACCCGGCACACCCACCGGCCGCTCTCAGCGTCCTCTGTGCCGCGACGCTAGCCCGGCTCCGTCAAGGGCGTGCCCTCCACCCAGGCGGAACCCTCCGCCCAATGCTCCTTCTTCCAGATGGGTACCCGCGACTTCAGGCTGTCGATCACGTGGCGACAGGCCTCGAAGGCCTCGGCCCGATGCGGGGTCGCGACAGCGATGACCACTGAGGCCTCCCCGACGCCCACCCGTCCCAGGCGGTGGACCATCGCCGTCCGGGCGCCGGGCCAGCGCTCGGCGACTTCGGCGGCGATGGCGCGCAAGGCCGGCAGGGCCATCTCCGGGTAGGCCTCGTACTCCAGGTGGGTGACGGCGCGGCCCAGATGGTGGTTGCGGGTGACGCCATGGAAGACGCAGATGGCGCCCGCACCGGCATGGGCGACAGCCGCCTCCACCTGCCGGGTGTCGATGGCCTCCGCGATGAGCCCGATCATGCTCTGACCTGCATTCATGGCTCGATTACCCGCCGCTGACCGGCGGCAGGAAGGCCACCTCGTCGCCGTCGCGCAGCAGGGCGCTGAGCGGGGCCATGACGGCGTTGACCGCGGCGGCGGGGCGGTGGGCGCCGAGCCCCGTATGTCGCGCCGAGAGGCGGCTCCAAAGCTCGCCGACCGTCGCGTCGGGGCTGAGCTCCAGTTCCAGGCTGTCCTGGCCTGCGATCTCGCGCAGGGCGGCAAAGAGACGGATGCGTACCTGCATGCGGATCATGCTCCTGTGATGGAGGACGGCAGACCGGCGCGGTCCAGCAGCTGGGGCACGGCGCCAAAGCGGCCGAAGGGTGGCAGGATGAAGGCGCCGCTCGCTCGGCCGCGCAAGGCGGCGAGGGTTTCAGCCGCGATATCCAGGCCCGTTTCGGCGCCGCGCGCCTCGCCGGCGGCCCTCAGGCGCGCCAGGATGGGCGCCGGAATCTCCATGCCGGGCACCTCGTGGTGCAGGAACGCCGCGTGGCGAGGGCCGTCGATGGGCAGGACGCCCACCAGGAGGGGCACCGGAAAGCGGCCACCCAGTGCGCCCTGCACCTGGTCGAAGCGATCCAGGTCGAAGAGTGGGTCCGAGAGGGCGAAGCGCGCCCCGGCGGCCACCTTGGCCAGCAGCGCGTCGATCTCCCGCTCCAGCTCCAAGGACCCGAACTTGAAGCGGCAGCCGGCATGGAAGCCTGTCGGCCTCTCCAGGGTCCGGCCGCTGTCGTCCTCGCCGCTGTTGAAGGACTGGAGCATGCGCAGCAGCTGCAGGTCCGTGACGTCGTGGACCACGGTCGCGTTGGGATAGTCGCCCTGCGCCGGCAGACCGCCCATGATCGGCAGAACGTCACGCAGATCCAGGGCGTGAGCGCCCATGAGGTCCGCGTGAAGGGCCACCAGGTTGCGGTGGCGGCAGCTGAGCGTCAGGATGGCCGGAGCGCCCAGACGCGCGGCGATGAGCGCGCCTATGGCCAAGGGGCTGGCATGCGGCCGCGCACGGGGGCTGTCGGAGACGCAGAAGGCCTGCACCGCCCCCGACTCTACCAGAGGCGCGAGGGCCGGGATCAGGGACGCGGCGCTGAAGCTGCGCGGCGGCTGAACCTCCACGCAGACCGCGAAGCCTCGCTGCAGGGACTGCGCGAAGGCCGTTGGGCCCGGCGGGGAGGCATCGGCCTCGGCGCCGGGGTCGGCGGGCGGCGGCAGGCCGCCGGACCAGGCGGATGGCAGGGTGGGCAGGCGGCCGGCGACGCCCGAGCGGGTCAGCGCCTGACGCATGGCCGAGGTGTGCTCGGGGGTTGTGCCGCAACAGCCTCCTACCAGACGCGCGCCGGCGGCCACCATGTCGACGATGGCCTCCGCCATGTAGGACGGCGAAGCGGCATACACATAGCGACCGTCGACGACCGAAGGCAGGCCGGCGTTGGGCATGGCCGCCACGGGCTTGCCGGTGGCGTCGGCCATACGGGCTACCACGCTCAGCATCTGGGCGGGGCCGGTGCTGCAGTTGGCGCCGAAAAGGTCGGCCCCGTCCGCCGCCAGGGCGCGGGCGGCCTCCGCCGGGGACTGGCCGCCCGGCGTCAGCCCATCCTCACCGAAGGTCAGCAGGACCACGACCGGCAGGTCGCAATGCCGTCTTGCGGTGGCCAGGGCCAGGCGGGCTTCCGCCAGGTCCCTCTGGGTCTCGACGATGATCAGGTCCACCCCACCTTCGGCCAGGGCCGCGATCTGCGTGCCGTAGGCCGCGGCTGCCGCTTCGGGGCCCAGGGGCCCGAGCGGTGCGAGCCCGATGCCGAGCGGACCAACGCTTCCGGCCACCCAGACCGGGTCTGCGCCGCCCGAGCCGGAGGCCTGGTCGGCGGCGGCGCGGGCCAATCGGGCGGCGGCGAGGTTGATCGCCCGCACTCGGGCGGAGAGGCCGTGTTCGGCCAGGCGTGGGGCGTTGGCGCCGAAGCTGTTGGTCTCGATCAGCCGTGCTCCGGCCGCGATATAGCGCTCGTGGACCTCGCGCACCAACTCCGGTCGGCTCTCCGACAGGGCGTCGAAGCATTGCTCGTAGCCGATGCCCAGGCTGTAGAACATGGTGCCCATGGCGCCGTCGGCCAGGAGCGGACCGGTTGCCAGGCGAGCGAGGAAGGGGGCCATCGTCACCGGGCCTTCAGCCGAACCACTGGCGTAGGAAGGGGTTCTGGCGCCGCTCCAGGCCTACGGTGGTGGCCGGCCCATGCCCGCTGAGCAACAGGGCCGCGTCGGGCAGGCTCAGGATCTCCCGCTGGATGCTGTCCCGCAAGGTGGTCGTGTCGCCGCCCGGGAGGTCTGTGCGCCCGATCGAACCGCGGAAGATGACGTCGCCGCAGAAGACGATGGGTCCGCGATGGCCTTCGTGCTCGAGCTCGGGGCCTACCAGGATCACGTGCCCCGGCGCGTGACCGGGCGCCTCGCGCACGGTGAAGGTCAGGCTGCCGATGCCGATCGCCTGGTCCGCGGTCAAGGGGCCGTCGACCCGCGGGACGGGCACGGGAGGCAGGCCAAACAGCTGCGCCTGCTGCGGCAGGTGCGCCAGGAAAGGCAGGGCATCACGATGCAGCCAGTAGGGCGCCCCGGTGCGCTCAGCCAGCTCGGCCACGCCGGACACATGATCGATATGCGCGTGCGTGCCGAGGATCAGTCGCACCTCGACGCCGGCCAGTCGGGCACTGCGCAGGATGTCGTCCACCCGGCCGCCGGGATCGATGACCGCCGCCGTGCCGGCGTCGGCATCGCCTATCAGGTAGCTGTTCTCGCTGAAAGGCATGACCGTGAAGGTTTCCAGGACGAGCTTCATGGCCAAGGATTATAGGTGATGGCCGGGGCGCCGGTCGCAACCCAGCCGTCCGAAGCGGGGCGAGCGCGTGGGTCGGACCGCTGGGTGGGGATGGTGCGGGGCGCGCCGGCCATCAGGGACGGTTGAGCCAAGGCAGTCGGAGCGTCCAGCGAGCGGGCGTGGCCGTGCTGGAGGCTGCCGGCGTCGGGCGCCGGGTGCTCGTCGGCTCGGTGTCCGGCGTCATCGTCGGTGCCGCGGTGGCTGCGGCGGACGGCGAGGCGCTGGGCGGTTCCGTGCTGGGCGAGGGCGCGGGGCTGGGGGTGATGGCTGCGACCTCCAGCACGTGGACGGCCCCGCTGTCGAAGGCCACGTAGACCTCCCCGTTCTCGTCGGTGCCAAAGGTGGTAGGGTTGGCCGCGAGCGTGGCGACCTGCGCGTTGCGCCAGCTCCCCACGACGTCGGGAGCCGCGGGGGCCGGCCCGATGGCCCACAGTCGGCGGCTGCCGTAGTCGGCGTAGAAGTACAGACCGTCCAGAGCGGGAAAGGCCTTGCCGCGGTAGACCTCGCCGCCGGTGATGGACACACCGGTGCTGCGGCCGTACTCGGCCACGGGCAGCACCTTGCCTGCGGTGTCGCAGTTCTGGGCCGGACGGAAGCAGTGCGTGCCCTCCATCACGTTCCAGCCGTAGTTCAAGCCGCCGGCGGTGCCGCGCGGCTCCATGTCCACCTCCTCCCATGCGTTCTGCCCCACGTCGCCCACCCACAGATCCCCCGTCGCCCGGTCGAAGGCGAAACGCCAGGGGTTGCGCCAGCCGTAGGACCAGATCTCGGGACGGGCGTCGGAGCGGCCGACGAAGGGGTTGTCCGCCGGTATCCCGTATGGTTGCCCGGCATCGCCCGCATCGATGTCGATGCGCAGGAACTTGCCCAGAAGGCTGGTGAGCTTCTGCCCGTTGCCCTGGGGGTCGCCCCCCGAACCGCCGTCGCCGGTGCCGATCCAGAGGTAGCCGTCGGGGCCGAAGGCCAGGTTGCCGCCGTTGTGGTTGGCATAGGGCTGGGCGACGGTGAGGACGATGCGCTCCGAGTCGGGGTCGCCTCGGTCCGGCCGGCCGCTGTGGTTGAAGCGGGCGACGACCGTGTCGCCGGACTGTGTGCCGCCGCGGCTGCGACTGGTGGTGTAGTTGACGAAGAAGATGCCGTTTTCCGCGTAGCGGGGATGGAAGGCCAGCCCCAGCAGCCCCTGTTCGTTGCCGCCGGCGTTGACGCGGTCGCTGATGTCCATGAAAGGACGAGCCAGGAGCTGGCCGTTCTCGACGATGCGTATCCGCCCGATCTTCTCCACCACGAAGATCCGTCCGCTGCCGTCCCCGGCATTGGCGATGTCCACCGGTCGCTCCAGGCCGTCCACCAGGCGGCGGCTGGTCATGCGCAGCAGGCTGGGATCCAGGCCGGCAGCGACCTGGCGCGGCCCGGCCGCGGCCGGCGATCGATCGGCCAGCGGCGGAAGGACGACGACGAGGCTGAGGCAGAGGGCGAAGCTGACGGTCCTGCGCATGATGGGGCCTCCTGGTTCGGCGCGATGGTCGCTCACCGGAGATGGTAGCAAAACAGGCGCCAATGACGTCCGCGGCGCCGGCAAGCCGACCTGCCTGTCTGCGACTTTGGTCGCAGGCCCCGCCGCGGCCTTGGGCGGATGTGCGTCATCCGGAGCGGCGGTAGGCTTGGTGTGACGGAGTTGTCAGCGGATCTCATTGGCTTCGTGCGGGTCGCGAGCGACTACACCGTGCGGGAGGATGCTGCTCTCGAGCAGCCGAATCCAGCACTCCTCTGCCGCGCATCGGGGGTCGGCCGCCGCAAGGCGTTCGGTCCCCGATGCCATGTCGGTCGCCGGCGGCAGGGAGGCGCAAAGGGGGTCATGGGGACATTAAGATTCCGCCGGCGGTGGACGGATGGCGTGACTTTCGGCGCCGTGCGGGGTTCTATCCTCATAGAGCGCCCGGCATGATCGGGCCGCTCCAGCGGTCCCGTTTCCCCCAATGCTAAGGAGAACTCACATGGTGCAAGGACTCGTCTTGCTGTTGATCGTGGGCGCGATCGCCGGCTGGCTGGCCGGCTACATCGCGTCGCGCAACACTCGCCTGGATATCATGGATGTGGTGCTTGGCATCATCGGCGCCTATTTGGGCAACTGGCTGGCCAGCTTGGTTCTGGGTGTGACCTTCGGCGCGCTCGACCCGCGCGGCATCGCCATGTCCGTCGTCGGCGCCCTGCTCGTGGCGTGGATCTACAAGAAGGTCACCGGCAAGAGCGCCACCGGCTGATCGTCTTCGCCGGTCCAACCGGTCGGTCCTGGTGGCCGGCACGGAGCACATCGCCTTGACAGGCCGGGCCTCTCGCGGGAGGCCCGGCCTTCTTGTTGGACTTCGGTTGGCGAGCTGGCCTGTCTTTGGATCGCCCTGAGCCTCACCGCATCGGCGTCGGCTCGGTGGCGAGCGCCGAATCGAAGACCCCGGCCGGCAGGTCCGCGACCGGAATGAACGCGTGTGTGAAGTCCGCGCGCACCGCGGACCGCTCCGGTCCGCCGTAGTTGATGACGCTCTCCTGGGTCAGCCCCCAAGGTAGATAGGTGGTCGGATCCAGGTAGAAGTTGTCTACCTGCACCGGTTCCTCCTCGCCGTCGACGCGGTAGCTGGCGGTCAGAACCAAGGCCTGCTGACCGCGGTACCGCCCCGCGTCCACCGTCCAGTCCGGCGTCGTGCCCGGGCGGCAGCCCAGGACCAGGGAAGCGGCGGCGCTCAGGCCAGGGCAGGCTGGCGCCTCCTCCTCTCCAGCCACGCGGAGGTCCTTGTCGAGGTCGAAGAGCCGCCGGCCCACCACGATCTTGTCGCCGCGGAGCAAGCCGTCGTCCTCGCCGTCATCCGCCGCTTCCTGGGTGGCGGCGATCAATGCGGCGGCGGTGCCCATGCGGTCGGGCTTGCCCGGCAAGGCTTCGGGCATCACCGTGGCCGGCGCGTCGTCCGGTTGTGTGAGCGCCGCCTCGGCTGCGGCCGCCCCGACGCCCGGCGTCTCGGCCAGGCGCACGTCCAGTACCAGGCGCAGGGCCTCCCGGGCCAGGCCGGCATCGGCGTCCAGCCAGTGGCTGATGGTGCCCTCGTTGCTGAACAGCCCTGCGTCCTGACGGCGCTGCGCCACCCGGTGGTACACGTGGCCGGGGCGGCGCATGGCGGCCACCATCCGGTCGCGGGCTTCCAGGGCGGAGGCGCCTTCGGCGGCGGTGACCGCCGTCGCACCCGCCGCCGAGGGGGCTTCGATGGCCGGCGATGCGGTGGCGCAGCCGGCGGCCGTGATGAGCAGGCACAGGATGGCAGGGATGAGGACAAGGCGGGATGTGGCGACCATGGCGGAGTTCCGATGCGGTGGCGATGGGTCGGGGTGGATCGGCAGAGTTGGGGATGATACTCGCCTGCCAGCCGGTGATCCAAGGGCGCCGGGGCCGAAACGCGCCACAGGCTGTGTCGACCGGGCGCTGGTCGCAGGGCGCGGAAGGGCCTATGATCTCGGCGACATGATTCGCGACCCCTCTCGCATCGTCGGGTTGATCCTCGTGATGGCCGCCTGGTCAGGGGCCGTTGTCTTGCTGGCGCCTCGCGAACGCGATCACGCCGCGCCGGACTTCGGCGGTGCCTGCCGCGACGGCCGTCCCTACCTGGTGACCGCCTGCTACGCCGCCACCACCGGCGACCCGGCCCCGCGCCTGCCCTCCATCGTCTTGTTCCGGGACACGGCGGCCGATGGCCCGCATCACATGCTCGCCGGGCATGACCGGGTCGGAGCGGTCTGGGGCCTTGCCTACAACCCTGCCGAGCGGGCGCTATTTGCCGCGGCCTTCCGCAAGCGTGGGGTGGCCTTGGGGCCAGGCGGGCCGGGCGCCATCTACCGCGTGGACATGGCGACCGGCGCGGTAGCCACCTTCGCCACCGTGCCCGATGCGGCGGCGGGCGACCTCAGCATCGCGGGTGACGACGCGGCGGCCCGGAGCGAGGCCGGACGCGTGGGCCTGGGCGATGTCGATCTGGACCCGTCCGTCGGCACGCTCTTCGCGGTCAACCTGCATGACCGTCGCATCTACGCCTTTGACATGGCAGACGGGCGGCTGCGGACCGCCTTCGACCACGGCGCCGTCGGTGAGCCCTGGGCCGCCGAGGCCAGGCCCTTCGGGCTGGGGCTGCGGGGCGGTCGGCTGTTCCACGCCCTGGTGCGCGATGCCGGCGCCTCGGGCGACCCGGCCGACCTGGAGGCCCGTGTCTACAGCTCGGCCTATGACGGCTCGGACATGCGCCTGGAAGCGGCCGTGAGCCTGGGCTATCCGCGCGGCGGCCTGCGGCAGGCCGCGTCCGGCGAGGCCATGGATCTCGCCTGGCGACCTTGGGCTGACGCCGTGCCGCCGTCGCCCGCCGACGACTTGTCCGTGGGGCCGCAGCCCATGGCCGCGGACGTCGTCTTCGACGCCGCCGGCAACCTGGTCCTGGGCCTGCGCGATCGCCTGGTGGACATGACCGATCCGGCCCTGGCGGCGGGTTCGGAGCTGGCCATCGGCGCGGGCGACCTCCTGCTGGCCCGTCGCGAAGACGACGGCTGGCGCTTTGCGCCCGACGCGCCCGGCTACGACGACGCCATCGCCGGCAGCAGCCATTCGGCGCAGGGCGGCCTCGCCTGGATCGCCTCGCCCGGCGCCCTGGTCAGCGCCGACCTTGGCCGCGTCCCCTCCCTGATGGACGGCTCGGATCTGCGGGCCACCTGGTACGACGGCGTCGGCGGTCAGAAGCAGGCGGCCGAGTCGGTCTGCCCCAGCGGTCAGGTGCTGCCGTCCCTGTGGGCCGACCCAGAGCGCGCCTCTGCCCCACCCGTCCGACGCGCCCTCGCCGACACCACCACCTTCAGCGCCCCGCGCACGGCGGGTGACGTGGAGGCGCTCTGCGATGCGGAGGGCGAATCGGAGCGGACGGAGCCCGGGGCGCGCTTGTGGTTGCCGTGGAGCGGGCTGGGGCGCTAGTCAAGCCGATCACCGTGCTGAAATCGATGCGGCTCGAATCACGACCTGGGCCTCACGCCCCTGCCGCGAGCCGTTGAAGCGGTAACCGTCTTCACTGGGCCAGGGTCGCGCAAACCCGCTCGGTCTACGCGATCATGCCGGATGCCTTCCACATGAATGACTTTGCAGCCGCCCTTGGAACCCCCTTCCCCTGACGCGCCACCCACCTATAATGGCCGAAGGCCCTTTCTCTTCATCTGCGCGCCGCCCGGAGGCCCCATGATTCGCCACGCCCGTCGCGTTCCCCTGCTCCTGTTGACCTTCGCTTGCCTGCTGGTCTTGCTGTCGCCGCTTCTCGGCCGGCGTGGGTCGATCGGCGCGACGCCGCGCCGGGCGGAACCGAACACCTTGGACGCCGCGGTCGCCGCGGATCCGCGGGCCGACTACAGCCTCGTCCTTGCCGGGATGGAGGGCGAGACCCTGGCGCCCTGGCTGCGCTCAGCCGCGCAGCTGAACCAGCCTTGGGGCGTCGTGGGTGACGGCGACTTCGTCTGGGTGGCTGACGCCGCGGGGCGGCGAGCGCTCAAGTTCGCTTCCAACGCTCGCTACCTCGACGAACTCGGCAAGGCGGGGCTCATCCATGCCCTGGACGGTAGCGAACATCCCCTTCGCTTCGTCGCCGACGTGGCCGTGCAGGGCACGGCGGCGGCCGGCGATGACGGCAGCGGTGATCCGGCGGCGACCAGGACGCCCACGCCGACGCCCACGCCGCGCGGTGGCGGGCCGCGGCCGCTGGACCGGGCATCGCACGCGACGACGGCCGGCGGCCAGGCGGAACCCGCGCGCCTCGCGGCCGGTCTGGACTACCTCATCTGGCTCGTCGACAGCCAGGCCCACGCCGCCTATGGCGTGGACCCCGCCAGCCGCGCGGTCGTCCGCGTCCTGGGCACGCCGGATGAGCCCGGCGCCGACGACCGGCATTTCCAAGGCCCCAGCGGCATCGCCGTGGGCGAGGACGGCCGGGTCTACGTGTCCGACACCGGCAACCAGCGCATCCAGGTCTTTGGTCCCGACGACCGGCTGCTGGCGACCATCGGGCAGACCGGCGTGGCAGGCGGCGGGCCGAACCAGTTCAACCGGCCGGGCCGCCTGGCGGTGGGCGAGGGCGTCCTCTACGTGGCCGACACCGGCAACCACCGGGCCCTGGGGCTGGACATCGTCGATCCGGCCAACGCCCGGTTGCTCTACACCTACGGCCAGAGCGGGCAGGCTGGCACGGATGACAGCCATCTCGACGCTCCCCTGGGCCTGACCATCGACGCCAGCTTCGTCTACGTGGCCGACAGCGGCAACTGCCGGGTGCAGGTCTGGCGCAAGCGCCAGGCCACCTTCTGGAAGAGCATCCCCGCCTGCAAGGCTCCCGCCGGCGCCTTCCTGGCCGACCGTTCGCCCTCCGACGTGGCCCTGGATGCCCGCGGCTACGTCTATGTGGCCGATCCCGCAGCCATGCAGGTACATCAGCTCAACCCCGACTGGACCCCGCTGCGGGACTTCGGCTCGCCCGGCAAGCCCTACCTGACCGATGCCGCCCATCTCAACGGTCCGATGGGCGTGGCTTGGGGACCAGAGGGTCGGCTGGCCATGGTGGAAGGATCTGGTCAGCGCCTGATCGTCCGCTCTGCCGATGGGCAGGTGGCCTACGGCTTGGGCCAGGCCGGCATCGCCGGCATTGGGGAGTCTCACCTGGACCGGCCCACGGACCTGGCCTATGACGGCGCCGGATCGCTCCATATCGTGGAGCAGGGCGCGGCCCAGGTGCGAGTGCTGGCCTCCGACGGCGGCCTGCTTCGGGTGATCGGAGGCCCCGGCACCGGCGATGGGCGCTTCCGCTGCCCGGAAGGCCTTGCCCTGGGCGCCGACGGCGCCATCTACCTGGCGGATCCCTGCGACCATCGCGTGCAGGTGCTGGGCCCCGACGGCAGCTTCCGGCGGTCCTTGGGCCTGGCCGGGCAGCCGGGCCGGGCCGACGACCGTTTTGACAGCCCCTCCGACGTCGCCGTGGACGGCTCCGGGCGCATCTATGTCGCCGATACGGGCAACCATCGCGTTCAGGTCTTCGACAGCGGTGGGCGCTTCCTGCGCCGCATCGGCACCGGTTCGGCCGGCCGGGAGTTTGATCGGTTGCGCCGGCCACGACGGCTGGCGGTGGGCACCGACGGCAAGGTGTACGTCGCGGACACCGGCAACCAACGGGTGCTGGTCCTGGCGCCGGATGACCGCTTCCTGGCCGCGGTCGGCGGCCAGTTGGGCGCAAGTACCGGCCAGCTGCGGGAGCCCCTCGGCCTCGCCGTCGACGCCGAGGGGCGGCTGGCCGTCGCCGACTCGGAGAACCACCGGGTGCTGCGCATGGCCGTGGCCGACGAGCCTTGGACGGCCTGGAACCGGAGCGGCTTCGGCCATCCGGCGGCGGACGCCATCGGCGCCCTGGCCACTTTCGGCGACGGACTCTACGCCGCGACCCAGGACGCCGATCATGGCGCGGCCCTGTGGCGCCGCGAGAGCCCGGACGGACCTTGGACCGCGGTCCTGCAAGACGGAAACGGCGATGTCGCGAACCGTGCGGTCACCGACCTGACCGTGTGGAACGGCGCCCTCTATGCCGGGGTCCGCAACCTCACGGTGACCACGGATCCCGCCACCGGCTCCGAGCAGCGCCAGAGCCAGGGCGGCGCCATCTGGCGCAGCGCCGACGGTTCGTCCTGGCAGACCGTGGCCGGCGGCGGCCTGGGCGACAAACGCAACGCCGCGCTCGGGGCTTTCGCCGGCTACGGTCAATACCTCTACGCGGGCAGTCAGGGCTTGGACGCCACCCGCGGGGCGGAGGTCTGGCGATCCTCCACCGGCGCGGCCGGCAGCTGGGAACGGGTCGTCCAAGGCGGCTTCGACGCGGATCCCGGCAACCAGGCCATCGGGGCCATGGGTGTGTTCACCGGCACCCTGTTCGCCGGCACCTGCCAGACGGCCGACCGTCCGGAACTCTGGCAGACCCGTGATGGCAAGCGTTGGTCACCGGCGGGTCCCTACGGCCAGACGGCCATCGGCAACGGCCGGGCCGGTTGCGTGACGTCCTTGGTGGACTATGACGGCTGGCTCTACGCCGGCCTGGGCTCCGACAGCTTCCTGGGCGGCGCCACCCGCACAGCTGAGGTCTGGCGTTGCCGCAAATGCGAGGGCAGCGACTGGGAACAGGTGGCCCGCGACGGCCTCGGTTCGGTTGGCAACCGGGGCCGGGTGGCCCTGACCGCCTTCGAGGAGCCGCCCTTCCGCTACCTCTACCTGGCAGTGGGCAACGCCTACGATGGGCTGGAGCTGTGGCGCGCGGCGGACGGACAGAACTGGGAGCAGGCCGGCGTCGGCGGACTGGGTGACGGGGCCAACACAGACATCGCCTCGGGAAAGGCCCTTGCCGCCTGGTACGGCCGGCTGTGGCTTGGAACGGTCAACGGCGGCCATGGTGGAGAGATCTGGTCCACCGCCGGCTTCCGGCCGGGAGCAGCGCCCACGGTGGCCACGCGCCCAGGTCCCGTGGCCACTGCCACCCCACGGCCGCGGCCGGCGCCGTCCACCGGCCGTGCGGCGTATGCGCTCGTCGACCAGTGGCCGCTGGGGCAGACGATCGCGCCGGACATCATCGGCAACATCCTGGAGATGGCCGTCGGCGCCGACGGTACGACATACCTCCTGGACGCTTCCAACAACCGCGTCATGCGTCTGGGCCCGGACGGTGGCTGGCTGGAGGCCTTCGGCAACAGCGGCCGTGGTCCGGATCGTGTCGGCCAGGTGGGCGCGCTGGCGGTGGACGATGCCGGCGGCCGGATCTACGTGGCCGACATCGCCTCGGAGCGCATCCTGGTCTACGACGCGGCCGGCCGCTTCATCGTCGCCTGGCCGGAAATCCATGCCCGGGGCATCGAGGTGCAGCCCGACGGCACCCTATGGGTGGCGGACCGCCTGGCGGACGCCGCGCGGCATTTCGCCCCGGACGGCAGCGAGCTGGGTCGCTTCGGCACCTTCGGCAATCGCGACGAGGACCAGTTCCAGGACCTCATCGACCTGACCGTGGATGCCGGCGGCCTGCTCCACGTCGCCGACCAGGGCGGGGTGCGCGTGCGCAGCTTTCGCCCCGAAGGACCGTCCTGGCGACGCACCCGCACCATGATCCTGACCGATCCGAAGTTCCAGGGCTGCCTCGGCGCCCAGCCGCGCCGCATCACGGCCCTGGGGCCCGGCAGGATCATGGCCGACGCCTGCATCATCCTGGACGGCGACCGCGAGGACGTCTTCCCGGCCAACCACCGTTCCAGCGATCTGTACGGCGTCCAGCGACGAACCGCCAACATGGCTGCGGGGCGCTTCGCCGCCTTGGCTGTCTACGATAGCGATCGGATCAACCCGGAGAACCCGACCTATCCGGCGGTGGTGAGCTACCTGCGCGAGACCTTCGACCTGGTGGCCGGCTTCAGCCTCGGCCGTGCCCGGGATGCTGCCAGCGCCGCGCAGGACGGCGCCATCGGCGACCCTGTGCGCCTGTCGACCGCGCCGGATGGATCGCTGATGCTGAGCGACGGATTCGGTCTGCGGCAGCGGTCGCCGACGGGCGTCACCTTGTCGGACCTGCCCAATGGCTTCTACCCCAGCCGCCTGAACACCATCGTGCCCTTTCAGCCTTTCCTGGTGGGCCAAGGGCGCGAAGGCAGGGTCATGGGCGTGGGCCAGGAGGCGCGCACCGGCAAGTACGTCACCTTCTATGCCAAGAGCGTCACGCGGCGCTACTGCCGCGCCGGCCAATGCCAGGTTCGGCCCTACTTCGAGGTCATCTGGGATACCACCCTGCCCACCGAGACCGATGCCTTCGCCGCCGTGGCCCACGAGCCCACCCGTGACCAGTTCGTGGTGCTGCACCGCTTCCATACCGCGCCGTCGACCCGCGGCATGGAAGCCATCAGCAGCCGACTCTACGTCTATCCGCTGGGGGGCATGGGCCGCAAGACGGAGCTGCTCCTCGACGGCAACGACCGCGAGGCCATCTGGGCCGATGTCGACGCCGGACCGACTGGGCGCATCTACGTGCTGGACACCCTCAACGACCGCGTGCAGGTCTACGGCCCCGACCTGGTCGACCTGGGCAAGGTGGCCACGCCCAAGGACGCCTGGCGCGTGGCCGGCGGCCCCAACAACGAGATCTTCGTCCTGACGGTGTACGGCCAGGTGGTGCGCATGGCTGCCGACGGCACGGTGCTCAGCCGCTTCGTCGGGCGGCCGCATGACGGCGTGCCGCCAACCAGCCTGGTGGACCTGGCCGTCGACAAGGACGGCTGGGTCTACACCGTCGACGAACTGGCCAACCAGGTGACGGTCTTCGCCCCGGAGGGCACCGAGGATCAGGTGCTGCAGGGCGAACGCTGCCAGCTAGGCGGCGACAAGTGGGTCGATCCCAAGGACATCCTGCTGGGTGACAGCACCCAGGTCTACCTGAGCCTCTTCGGCACCTGCGGCTTCGTGGAGCAGCCTGCGGACATCGTGGTGGCCGTCAACACCCTCGGCCTGACCATGTCCAGCGATTGGGGCCGGCAGCTGGCGGACAACCTGCGCCGCGCGCGCCAGATCGTGGCGCTGACCGACCTGGACCGCCACCGCGTGGGCATCGTCTCCTTCTCCCGCGGTGGCCAGGTGGACCAGGAACTGACGGGGGACAGCTACCGACTGGTGCGCGCGCTCTTCACCGTCACGGCGGACCGGGGCATGCCGCCCCGCAACTACGGGGCTTTGCGCGCCGCGCAGGACGTCTTCAAGAGCAGCTCGGCGGAGCGTCTGAAGGTCATCGTCATCCTGCGCCCGGGCGAGGACGACGATGCCGGTATCGATCTGGCTGAGCAGCTGAAGGCGCAGGGTTACCGCATCCTCATCGTCAACCTTCCGGGCTCCACCGCCTACTCGGCCATTGCCTCCGGCGATCTGTACAACAACATCGAGGTGGATCCGCGGGCCATGGGCGCGGCCAAGGAGGTCCACCGTCGCATGCTGGTGCGCGACCAGCCGGCCAACCTGGCCCGCACGGGCACCCTGGTGGACGAGCTGCCGGCCAACATGGACTATCAGCCAGGTTCCGCCCAGCCGCCGGCGGCCTGGGACGCGGGGACGCGCACCCTCACCTGGGCCGTGGCCGACCTCGACCGCCTGGCGACCCATGGCTTCAGCTTCCGCGTCCGACCGACGCAGGAGGGGCTCTGGCCGACCAACGTGCGGGCGCGAGCGCAGCTGATCGACGGCTGGGGCCAGCCCGCTTCGGTGGACTTCCCGGTGCCCATGGTGCGGGTATACGGGGAAGCGCCGACGCCGACGCCCACCCGCACGGCCACCCCGACCGTGACGCCGACGCCGACGGCCACCGCCTCTCCGACAGCCACGCGTGAGCCGCAGGCGCTCTACCTGCCGCTCCTTCTGCACCTGAAGTGCGGCGACACCGAGCGCAACGCCGACGTCGTCCTGGTCCTGGACGCGTCCACGTCGATGAACGAGACCACCAGCCCGGGCGGACCGACCAAGCTGCAGGCGGCCAAGGACGCCGCCCGGGCCTTCCTCGGCCAGCTGGTGGCCGGCAGAGACCAGGCGGCGCTGGTGCAGTTCAACAGCGAGGCCACCCTGCTCGTGGACCTGACGGACCAGCCCGCGATCGCCATCGCGGGGCTGGATCGCATCAGCCAATCCGGCGGCACGGCCATCGACAAGGCCTTGACGGCCGGTGCGGCGGTACTGAGGGGGCCTGGGCGGAGGGCTTCGAACAACGCGGTGCTCATCCTGCTCACGGATGGCGAGCCCACCGGCACCACGCGCGAGCAGGTTCTGGCGGCGGCGCTGGAGGCCCGGAGCGCGGCGTTGGTCTTCACCATCGGGCTGGGCACCGCAGTGGATCAGGACCTGATGCGGGCGATCGCCAGCCGCCCCAACGGCTTCTTCTATGCCCCGGACACCAGTCAGCTGGCGCTCATCTACAGCCAGATCGCCTACGAGATCCCGTGCCGGCCCGGTTGGCCTTGAGCGATGCCGGCCGCCGCGGAGAGGCTCGGCGGGAGTTGGCGTTCGAGCGTTCGAAGCGGCGGTACGACAAAAGGGCGCCCTCCAAGAGGGCGCCCTTTTGCTGTCGCATCACAGGCTTTACCTGGTCGTACTCGTTGCCGCTGGCCGGCGAGTGCTCGCAGCCCGATCTGACGGACCGGATCTCCTGGTGGGTGGGCTGCCGTCCATGACCCTACACCACAGCACGTTGCCAACCTGACGCCAGTATACCTCGAGTCTAAACGCCTGTAAAGTAGAATTACATCAATCCGGTGAAAATTCATCGTCTGACTCCAGCGAACGCCGCAGTGCGAGCCAGAAACGAATGATTGCAAGCATGAAACAAACAGATAATGAAGAATGCGGTCGCTCGACGCATGAGGTAGCGCTGCCAAAGAGCTCGCGGCCGCCGCAGGTCCTTGGGTTCAACGCACACCGGCCGGTTCCCCCGCAGGTGGCGGGGAAACCGGCCGGCCGTTGCCCGTAGGTCGAGAATTGACCGTCTCCAAGCGCCGGGCAATGGGCACGTTGCCCGGTATATCCGGGGCGGCATGCCGCTTGCAGCTGGAGACAGGTGCCTGGAATCCACGCTCGCCGGCCGAGCCGGCGGGCACAACCGTTCCCAAGCTACAATTGCAAGCATACTTGGATGCGCATGATGATTCAATCGGCCTTTGCGAGCAGAATCATGGCGTTGCGTGGGTATGGCCCTGTGGTTACCACCGCATTAATACCGCGACTGCATGCCGGCTTGCAGAGGTCGCGACAGGTAAGACGGCGTGACGCGAACGCATCAAGCTCTCGTCTTTGAGGCGTCGGCATGCCTTGCCGATCATGGCGCTTCGTCGATCGTGTCGGGGAGCCTCCAGGTGGATGAAAGAGGCAGCATGAAAGCGGACCATGGCATGGCCGCGCCGTCGATGGTCCTGGAAGGGTCGGGGTGCCGAAGCTATCCCGCGTTTCCGGCGTTCGCGCCGGACCAGACCTTCGAGACCAGCCACTACCAGGTACGCTTCGCGGGCGACTGTCGGGATCTGGAGGCCGTTCAACGGCTGCGCTACGGCGTCTTCAACCTGGAGCTTCGCGAAGGGCTCGATGGCTCGCATGCCAGCGAACGCGATGAGGACGCCTTCGACAGCGGCTGCCACCATCTCATGGTGGTCAGCAAGGCAGACGACAGGGTCATCGGCACGTACCGGATGCAGACCTGCGACATGGCCGACGCCGGCCGCGGCTTCTATTGCGACGCGCTCTTCGATCTGCGCCGCCTGCCGGCAGACATTCGACGGCGGTCCGTCGAAACCGGGCGCGCCTGTATCGCCGCGGATCATCGCAATGGGAGGGTGCTCTTCCTGCTGTGGCGCGGTCTGGCGCTGTACATGAAACACAACCGCAAGCGCTATCTGTTCGGCTGCAGCTCCTTGACCAGCCAGGATCCGCAGGAAGGTTTGGCGGTGTACGATTGGCTTGCGCGGCAGGGCCATCTGCACGAACGGATCCGGCTCGAGCCGCGCCCTGGTCATCTCTGCCTCATCGATGGCTCCATCGTTTGCCTCAACCCTCCGGTAGGGGTGCCGCAGCTCATGCGCCTGTACCTCGAGTATGGCGCCAAGGTCTGCGGTCCGCCGGCAATGGACCGGGACTTCAAGACCATCGACTTCTTCACCCTGCTCGACGTGGAGCAGTTCGATCCTCGCTTGCGCCAGAAATTCTTCGGCTGACGATGCGCGCGACCCCTTCCATCGCCCCGACGTCGGCTTCGACGGGCGCGGCAAGGCTGCGCCGCCGACTGCGAGCGGCGACGCGTCTGGCTCGGATCGGGCTGCTGACGGCGGCCCTCGGCCTGCCGGCCCGCTTGAGCGTCGGCCTGCCTCAACGGGTGCAAGGCCAGGGTCGCCGCTATCGCCGCTGGGCCTTGGGCGCGTGGAGCCGCGCCTGCCTGCGCGTGGCCGACGTCCGTTTGACCCGCCACGGTCGGCCGCCGGAGCCGCCGTACTTCCTGGTATCCAACCATCTTGGCTATCTGGACATCCTCGTCCTCGCCGCGGTATTGGACGATCCGGTCTTTGTCGCCCAACACGGGATCGCGGACTGGCCCTTCGTGGGCACGGTGGCGCGGGCCGTGGACACCATCTTCGTCAACCGCGAGGATCCGCAAGACCTGCTTCGGGTCAACCGGGCGGTGGAGGCGGCATTGGATGCCGGCCGCTCTGTGGTCATGTTCCCGGAGGGAACCAGCACGCCCGGCCTACGGGTTGAACCCTTCATGTCGTCGGTGCTGGCCTCGCCGGCGCGCCGCGGGATGTGGGTGCACGCGGCCAGCATCCACTATCAGACCCACCCTCACGAGCCACCGGCCTTTCAGTCGGTCTGCTGGTGGGGCGACATGACCTTCGTCCCCCACCTGCTCCAGTTTCTGCAGCTGGCCGGTGTGGACGCGGCGGTGAGCTTTGTCGCGGAACCCGTTCGCGACGCCAACCGCAAGCAGCTCGCCCGTCGCCTATGGTCCCTGGTGGACGAAGCCTTCACCCCCATCGCCACAGGAGTGGACGCATGCCGCATCCGCTGGCCCTAGCCAACGTCGCCTACCTCGAGCAGGGCATTCGGCTTCTAGGCGCGCTGACGGACGCGCAGTACACCCAAGCGACGCCTTCGCTCTCCAAGAGCGGCATCGGCGGACACTTCCGGCATTGTCTGGATCACTACCATCTGCTCCTCGATGGCTGCCGCGGCGCAAGGGTGGACTACGATGCGCGGGATCGCGACCGTCTCGTGGAGTGCGACCGGACTGAAGCCATCGCGTCGGCCGCGCGGCTGACGGAGCGGTTGCGCGCGCTGGATGCCGAGACCGTGGCCGCAGGCATCATGGTCCGCATGGACTGCGGCGATGGGCTGCGTCGAAACGCGGCCTGGTCGCAGTCCACCGTGGCCCGCGAGCTGCAGTTCATGGTCAGCCATACCACCCATCACTACGCGATCATCGCCATGATCCTGCGGCAGAATGGGCTGGAGCCCGGAGTGGACTTCGGCGTCGCGGCTTCTACGCTGCTGCATCGGCAGTGCGCGGACGGGCAGAGCGGCTGAGGACACGGCATGTGCACGGTCACCTGGTGTTTCACGCCCGAGGTCGGCGGCTGGGCGTTGGACCTGGGATTCAACCGCGACGAGCGGCGCAGCCGCCCGCCCGCCCGCC
>JBGAUA010000049.1:0-21741 GCA_044228875.1 Anaerolineae bacterium | reverse complement strand
GTACACGAAGGCCGCCCCATCGGCCCGCGCCTGGGCAATGGCCGCCTCCATCAGCGGCAAGGTGATGTCCGGCCGCCACAGGCGGTCGATCACCAAGGCGTCCAGACCGCGCGCTTCCGGCCGGGTGGGGAAATGCGCCTCCAGCCGATCCGCCAGGGCCGGATGGCTCAGCGGTCGCAGCAGCCGAAGATGGCTCGGGGCCAGGGGCCGACCGGCGCCGTCGCGCTCCAGGTGCACGGCGGGGCGCTGGGGGGGGGGGGGGGGGGGGGGGGGGATGGGACGAGTGGGACCTATGAGACGATTGGGACCTATGCCGCCACCCGTGGCCCGACTGGTGGCGCCTTGTGGTTCGGGTTCATCCGGCGTCTGGCCGTCCATAGGTCCTATCGGTCCCATGGGTCCCCTTCGTCCCATAGCCCCCTCGCCAACCCCATCCTCAACCCCACCCCCCAGCAGCCCCAGCACCGCCGCCGTCCAGCGCGGGGCCAGCACCGCCAAGGTGCGCTCGCGCCGCAGGTAATCCGCCGCCCCGGTCGCCAGGCGCGCGCGGAGCGCCGGGTCGCCGATCAGACGCTCCAGGCCTTCCTCCCAGGCGGCGACGCTGTTGGGCACCAGGAGGCCCGTCTCGCCGTCGCGCACCGTGTGGCGGTAGCTGGTCACCCGGCTGAAGATGCCCGCCGCGCCTTGCGCCGCGTAGTCCAGATGCTTGAGGTCGCTCTTGGCGCGGTTGAAGGGCGAGTCCGCCAGGGGGGCGATGCCGATATCCCAGTGCAGGGCCTGGGTGAACCAGGGCAGGAAGACGGGATAGGCCATCTGCGGGGGGGTCAGCAGCAGCAGTTCCAGCGGCAGATCGTTCAGTGAATCCAAGGTGTCCTGCCTGTTGGCCACGCCGACCAGCTGCAACAGCAGGCGCCCGGGATGTCGGGCGCAGACCGCGCGAAGGGCCGGCAGCACCAGAGCCAGGTCGCCGTCGTGGGTGAAGGTGCCCATGTAGCCGATGGTCAGCGGGCGCTCCCCGGCGGCGGCCACCGGCCGCGGCAGGCCAGGGTCGACCAGGGCCGGGTCCAGCAGTCGCTCGTCCAAGGCATTGGGTACCACCATCAGCGGCCGGCCGGTCCAGGCCAGGCGCTCGGCCAGCATCGGCGTGCTTACCAGGAAGCCGTCGGCCTCGGCCAGGAGGCGCTTCAGCACCGCGGGCTGATCTGCCGTGGCCCAGTCGCGCCGCTCCAGGGGCAGGTCCAGGAAGTTGTCGTCCAGGGCATGCAGCAGGCGGGCGCCCATGGCCCGCACGGCGGCGATGAGCCGCTCCAGGCGCGGCAGGTCCGCCAGCGGCTGCCACAAGCGGTCGATGATGACCGCGTCCAGCCGCTCGCCCGGCAGGCGGCGGCCGAAGGAGACGTCCAGCTGGGCGCGTACCAGGGGATGGCTGAGGGGCCGGATCAGCCGGATGTAGGCCGTGCTGAAGGGCGCCAGGTCCGGCCCGTGCTCGTAGAGGACGTGGATGCGCGGGCGGCGCGGCAGGCTCATGCCTCGTCCCGGGCCCGCTCGATGCGCGCCGCCTCCATCATCGCCGCGTCGATTTCAGGCCCGAAGAGGGCGTTGAGCATGTTCCAGGCCGCTCGCTCCGGATAGACGAGGCAGACGTCGCGCAGGGCCGCATGGCCCAGGCGGCGGCGCAGGTCGGCGTCGCGCACCAACAGGTCGACGGCGGCGATGCAGCCGGCCTTGTCGAGCGGGTCCACCATCAGGCAGTTCTCGCCGTCGCGACCGTAGACCCCCGGTCCGCCATGGCGGGTCACTGCCACCGCGCAGCCGCAGAGCATGGCCTCCATGGCCGTCATCCCCATGGCTTGCCAGGTGGAGAAGTCGCAGAAGATGTCCACATCGTTCATCAGGTCGGCCACCTGCCGCGGCTCCAGCCTGCCGGCCAACGTGAAGGGGAAGTCCCGCGGCAGGTCCTCCCAGCCCGCGTCCTGCGGCTCGACGCCGAAGAGGATGAACTCCACCTTGGGGCCGTGACGGCGGGCGATTTCGCGGAAGACCTCCATGGTCAGGCGCGGGCCGCGAAAAGGTGTCTCCGGGCGGATCATGCCCAGCAGTCGTAGCGGGCGGGCGGGCCATTCCGCACGGCGGGGGCGGGGCCGGAAGAGGGCCGCGTCGTAACCCGGCATCACCGCCGGCACCTCCATCCCGAAGAGACGGCCCAGTTCCGCCGCGTTCCAGGGGGTCATGGTGAAGATGCGCAGCTGGGGCATCTGCTGGTAGCTCTTCAGCGCGGCATGGAAGCGCTCGCTGCCCGGGGGGTAGAAGTAGGCCTCAAGGTCCTGGACGAAGTAGCCGTAGACGGCATGGTCGCCCGCAGGCCCGCGCGCCGACGCCTGTAGCCAGTCCACGGTGCTGTACATGGTCGCCAGGAGCGCATCCCATTCGCCGGCAAGCCGCAGCAGATCTTCCGGCTGGCCGTAGATGACGGGGAGGTCCAGGTCGGGGTAGGCGGCCTCGAACATGGCGCGGTGGACGTCCAGGTTGAAGACTGCCACGCGAATACCCATCTCGCGCATGGCCCTGAGCTCGAACATCGCGATGCTGGCGCCGCCGCCCGCCGCGGCCAGGGGCATGACGGCGAGGACGCTCCGGCCGGCGAAACGTGTCCGGCCCCCTTCGACGATATGGTGGCGTTCCGCCAGGACCCGCATGCGAGCCCTTAGCCCCTCCAGCACCGGGTCTTGCCGCAGCTGCTGTTCGCCCTCCATGACGATGGCGGCGCCGTGCCGGGCGACCAAGGTCTCGCCGGCCCGTACCTCCAACTGGCGGCGGCGCTCGTGGCGGTAGCTGCGCGAGAGGGCGTGGAACACGAAGGCGTCGTCGGCCAGGGCCAGTTGCCAGCCGGCGGCTCGCGCGCGGAGGGCCAGATCGTTCTCCTCGCCGTAGCCGGCGCCGAAGGCCGCCTCGTCCAGATAGCCTACCGCCTCGAGCATGCGGCGGCGCGCCAGCAGGCAGAAGCCGTTGAGGAAAGGCATGCGCGGCCACAGCCGAGCGCTGTCGGCAGCGACGAGGGCGGCCCAACGGTCCAGGTCCAGGCCGACCGGAATCGGGTTGACCGACCAATCGTCGCTCTCGCGTTGCTCTGGGATGCTCTGATAGGTGGCGGCGTTCGACAGCGGTCCCACCAGGGCGATGCGCTCGTCGGAGCGGGCGCAGTCCAGGAGTCGGTCCAGCCAGCCGGCGGTGACGACGGTGTCGCTGTTGAGCAAGAGAGCCCAAGGCGCCTGTCCGGCCCGCAGGCCACGGTTGGCGGCGAAGGTGTAGCCGGTGGCCTCTTCGCTGCGCAGGAGCAGGCAGCGCTCGGCGTGATCGCGGGCGAAGTCGGACAGCCAGGCCGCCGTATCTTGTGCGGACCCGTCATCCACCAGGATCAGCCGGTAGGGAGCCATCGTGTGCGTCAGGATCGAGGCGAGGCAGCGCTCGGTATCTTCCAGGGCGTCGTGAACGCAGACGATGAGATCCACGTCCTCGCGGTGGGCAGTCAGCGGTGGCGGCGTGGGGATGGGCGCGACTACCCGTCGATCCACCACGCCAGGCCTGCGCCGCCAGTTGTGCCAGCGGTAGCGGAGCTGCGCGCTGCTTTCGCGCCACAGATGGCTGACCAGCCCGCCCAGGCCGTGTTCGCCGGCGATGCGCCGCCAGCCCAACATGCTGCTGAAAGCGCGCTCCCGCGTGCTTCCGGACGGCAGGAAGCGGGCCCGTGCCTGCTGCAAGCGCCAGAGCACCCCATAGCCCGGCGAACGTTCCAGGGCCGCCCAGCGACCCTGCCAGGCCGCCAGCTGGGCCTGGAGGTTGTCGCGTTCGCGGCGCAGGCGCATCTGGTCGACCTCCACCAAGTTCTGCGCGCCGTCGATAGCGGCAGCCCGCTCATCCAGGCGCGCGACGTCGCGCTCCAGCTCCGCGACCCTCTGGCGCAGTTCGGCGGAAAGCGTCCTCCGGCCTTCAATCTCGTCGTTCAAGCGGGCCATCTGTCGCTCGTAGCCGCGCACCAGCGGCAGCGCCTCGGGCAGCCGGCTTCCGCGCCGGAAGCGCAGGGCCCAGGGGGTCAGGAAGCGCGCTTCGAAGTCCAGATCGCGGTAGAAGCCCGCACGGGCGAAGAGTCCGGCCCAGTAGTCGATGGGCTGCACGTTGTGATGCGTGGGTTCGGCATGGTCGAGCGGCGTGGACGAGAAGAGGATGTCATCGGACAGGCCGCAGAGCCAGGCGATGGCGCCCGCGGCTTCCTGGGCGGGCAGATGCTCCAACACCTCGATGCAGGTGACCAGATCGAAGCGCTGGGGCCACTCATCCGGCAATGGGGCTCCGATGGGCAGGGTGCGGCAGTACGGGGCGACGTCGCCGTGGACCTGGGCGATGGCGTAAGCCGATACGTCGCAGCCCCAGGCCGCGACGCCCCGCGCCCGAAGTGCCTCCACCAGGAAGCCCATGGCGCAGCCCACGTCCACGGTCGTCCTTGGGTCGATGCCTTCCACGATGCGGTCCGCCACCGTGTGGAAGAAGCCCAGCCACGCGTCGTCCCGGGCATAGGGCGTGCCACAGCCATGAGCGTAGTAGTCGGCGTCGTAGTCGGCGGCGTAGCTGGGAATGTCCATGGTCCAGAGGGTAACATGAACGCCCATTAGGGCCAACGTTGCAGCAGGCCGCGCCTAGGCGGGTGCGAGCTCCAGAGGGCCCAAGGCAGTGACACCAACGCGCCGAACAGGCGCTTTCGTCAGTCCGTGGTCAGCCAGTCGTCAGTATATGGTCCAGCAGCCGTCTTGCACGGGGCCTACACTGACCGGCACAGCCGCCTTCAGACCTTTGCGACACCCGTTGTCTACCTCGATCGCCGGCGATTGGACGAAGCTGACCAAAGCGAAGCAGCCGCGCCGGCGCATGACCCTCCGCGGCACATCCCTTCCCGCTGCTGGGTGTCTGGATGGGTCCGATCCGACAGTCCTCCCCGTTCCCCGGAGGCTCGAACGCCTGTGCTCGATCAAGTCCTGCCCCTCCAAGGTGCCGCGGCGACGCCGGCCCTTCCGATCTTCGCCGGACGCCAGCGAGAGCTGGACCTGATCTACGGCCTGATGGCGGGGCCGCAGCGCGGCCATGTGGCTGTCTCCGGGCCCCTGGGCATCGGCAAGAGCAGCCTGCTGCGCCAGGTGGCTGACCCGCGGATGGTCGCTTCGCGCGGCTTGGACCCGGGGCGACATCTGTTCGTTGAGTTGGACCTGCAGTCGGTCACGCCCTTTTCCGGCGCCCGCTTCTGGCGGCGCGTGGCGCAGCTGGCGCGGCTCCGCAGCCCCCGTCCGCAACTGGCGGCGGCGCTGGACCGCCTTCTGACGCGTCCGGAGATGGACATCATCGACGTCGAGATCCTCCTGGACGCCGCCGCGGCCGAGGGCCAGGTACTCGTGCTGCTCATGGACGAGCTCGAATGGGCGCTGCAGGTCGATGATCCAGGTGCCGCGGCCAGCCGCGACTTCCTGGCCCAGACCGCCTCCCTGGCGCGTCGCAGCCCACGGGCCATGTCATTGGTGACCGCTTCGGACAAGCCCCTGCATGAAGCGACCCGCGCGGTGGAGGGATGGCGGGGGTCGCCCTTCGCCACGGTCTTCACCGCCTTGCCGCTTGGGCCCCTGGACGCGACCGCATCGTCCGAGTTTCTGGACCTTGCCTTGGCCCAGGCGGGCTTGCCGTCACGATCGCTGTTGCGCGATCCGATCCTGGAACTGGCCGCCGGGCAGCCGGCGGCATTGGAGGCCGCGGCCTTCAGCCTGCAACGGCAACGCCGGTCGGAAGGCTCCGTCATGGCCATCAGTCAGGCCGCTCTCGCGGCTGTTCGCGAGACCCTGGACCATCTGGCCTCGTTGGCCGCTGTTCGCGAGCCGGCGCGAGGTGACGCGCGACCGTCTGCTGCTCCCGCGCCGGTGACCCCTCAGCCCCTGCCGCCTCGGGGCCTGTGGATGGATCCCACGGGCGGCGAGGTCTTGTTCAGCGGTCGGCGCATCGACAGCTTGACCTCCCTGGAGTACAGCCTCCTGCGCCTGCTCTACGGGCAACCTGGTCGGTTGTGCTCCAAGGAGGCCATCGTACGCCACGTCTGGGGAGCCGAGCACCGTCAGGACGGTGCGGTGGAGGCGGTGGAAGAGGCGCGGGTGGAGAAGCTGGTGAGCCGCTTGCGCCATAAGATCGAGCCGGTCCCGGGCCGGCCTCAGATCCTGCGCACGGTACGCGGCCGCGGCTACCGCTACGTGCCCTTGAACTGACGGGGCGGACCAGTTCGGGGCCCGGCGGGCTCTTATCGGGCTGGAACGCTGGGCGGGACGATCGGATGCTCGGCCGGTGCAAGGATCTGCTCCGGCCACCATCCTCGAATGGGACAGGGGATCGCCACGGCGATCGCTTCGTAGACAGCGCCCAGGTCTTCACCATCGGGCGCATGGTAGAAGTCCTCCGGACGGCTGGCCATGGCGCGCAGCACGTCCTGCTCGACGTCCTGACCCAGGCCCACCGTGAAGACGCGGATGCCCGACGCCTTTGCAGATGCGGCGGCGTCAAGGGCATGCTGACTGGGGTCGGGGTTGGAGCGGCCATCGGTGAGGAGGACGATGGCCGGCAGGTTGGCCTGGCGATGCTCGGCGGCCAGCACCAACTGCCGAGCGAGGTCGAGGCCCAGATGGATGCGGGTGAACTCCTGCAGGCTGATGGTGTTCACGGCCTGTAGCATGGCCGAGCGATCGCCCGTCAGGCGACTGAGCACGGTGGCCTCCGCGTTGAACATGACCAGACCGGCCTGGTCGTCCGGGAAGGCAAGTCCGGCCAGGAAGCGCCCTGCCGCCTCCTTGGCCGCATCGATCTTGGGGCGTCCGGCGCGGGTCGCGTAGCGCATTGAGGTCGAGGCGTCGATGACCAGGACGACGTCGATGCGCTGGCGCTTGGGGTCGCAGCGTTCGGCGGTAGTCAGCGGCAGGTAGATCACGCGCGAATCGCGTGTGGGCCAGGGCGACGGCGTGATCGACGGCGTTCGGCTGGGCGTGACGCTGGGGATGCGGGTGGGTGTACGCGTGCTGGTCGGGCGGCGGGTGGCGGTGGCCGAGGGTGTCGGGGAGACGATGGGGGTGGGCGGCGGCGTGGACGTGGGTCCGCAGAGGACCTCGACGTCACCCATGCCCTTGCCCGGGATCCATTCGGAATGGTCGATCGCCAGCGGCCGGGCCGTTCTGCCGCGAGGCTCCCCCCGTCCAGGAAGAGGCGGCGCCGGTACCCCGCGCATCGGGGCCACCGGCACGGGTGGTGGCGGCACGAAAGGCTGTTGCGGATGGAGGATGGGGTTGGCGCAGACGTCCTCTTCATTCAAGAGGTTGCCCGGAGCATCGTACCAGTACAGGCCCTCGAAGATGTTGCTGGTGGATCCCAGACCGGGTTGCGGCGCGGCGCCCACCGGCTGCAGCAGTAGGCGGTTGGCCAGGAGGTTGTCGAAAAAGCGCAAGTACGCCAAGCCGCCGACATGGCTGCGATCGGCCTCCGAGCGGCTCGGCTGGGTGAAGTGGTTCGGATCGGCCGCCGCGCCGTCCCAGCCGCCACCAGCCGCTGCGGGCACGCGGATCAGATCGCCCAGGCCGAGGCCCGGTTTCTCGACCTGATTGGTGATGAACTGGTTGGATCCGGACATGTCGCCCATGCGGTCATGGATCCCGAGGATCATGGCGCCGGCGTCGTCAAACTCGATGTCCACCAGTTGCGGCTGAGGCCAGATCGCCATCTGGATGCGGCCCGGCAGCAACGACTCGTAGCGCCGAAGCCAGGGCTGCCAGTCCAGGGGCACATCGTGGACGCTCGGGAACTGCACTGTGCCGGGCACACGGGCCTTGCCGCGCGGGTAGCGCAGGTCCACGCGAGCCTCGAGGCGCATGTCCGTGCCGTCGGCCAGACTGGAGTACACGTAGGCCGCGAGATTGTCGCGATTCTGACCGGTGATTCCGCTATGGACCAAGCCGTGGTACAGGCGGCCCAGGTGGAACTTGAGGGCGAACGGACGGGCGTCCGGTGCCCAGGGCTCGCCGGCGGCACCGTGGGGAAAGGACCCCAGGGGCGTTCCGTCCACGCTCTGGTAGCGGTAGATCCGCCCGTCGCGGAGATTGACGACGAAGATCTCCCGTTCGTCCGTGCTCAGGTCCAGATCGCCAAGGCTCATCTGGCCGACGAAGGGGAGGGAGCGACTGTCGTCCGAGCCGACTCGCAAGTTGTGGGGATCGGCACCGGTGTCAGGCACGATGGCCAAGGTGCGCACCGTGCCCGAGGGGATCTCCACGCGGTAGACCGCGCCCGGTCCGGCCGGGCCGAAGGGCACCATGCGCTTGAGAAAGGCTGAAGCGAACAAGGCATGCTGGTCGCCGCTGTAGGCCAGACCCCACACTGCCCCGACCTGGGCCGCATAGGCCAGGCCGTAATGGGGCGCATTGCTCGGGGTGTCGCGGAAGCCCACGATGCTGGCGGTGTTCTGTCCTAGGTAGGCCAGTTGCGGGAAGCAGACGGTGGCGGCGTAAGGGTTGCGGCTCGGGCAGGCGTCGGCGATGACCCGGTCGAAGTTTGCCGGGGTGGCCTGGGCGACGGACGTCGGCAGGAGGGCAACGGCGGTCTGGGTGGCCGCGGCGCCGGCGGTGGCGGTGGCCACGACGCTGGTGGCGGTTGGGCCGACCACCTCCGGCGCACCCTCGGAAGAGCACATGGCCTCCATGTCGCCCATGCCATTGGGGCCTTCGTCCGGCGAATCGAACTCGCCCAGACGCCGCAGCTGGACGGCATGGGCCAGACTGCCGTTGCGATTGTCATTGCGCAGTGCACCCACGTCCTCCCTGAGGAGGGCCGAGCGGCTGGAAGTCACCACCTGGCCGATGCCGCCGGGCAAGAGCGCCAGACCGCCCATCATGGCCTCGTTTACCCCTCCGAAGCTGAGGTCTTCGTAGGGATCGCCACTGGGGTCCAACATCCAGTCGGCGGCGTCGGGGATGACGTCCACGGTGTCGCCGGCGCCCAGCTCGCGATTCGCCCAGCGGTACAGGCTGGGGGCCAGGTCTACGTTGCGGTCGCGCAGGCCCAGCGTCAGGCGATCCGCAGACCGTATCACGAGGTCGGTCAGGATGGCGCCGGGCTGGGCAACGCCGTAGCCTGCCTGCAAGCCGTTCTTGTTGACGAAGCTGCTGGCGTTGGTCCAGCTCGCCCAGGACGCCGGGATGCGGTTGTATCCCAGTGAGACCTGGGCATGCAGCGCCATCTGGCTTCCATCGGGATGGGAGCGGTACACGTAGGCTTTCAAGGCCCCGGGTTGGCCCAGGAGCTCGCGCGTGTCGACGACACCATGGAACAGCATGCCCTCGTGCCAGGCCAGGCCGAAGAGCCGGGCGTTGCGTCGCCACTCGGTGGCCGCCCCGCCGTTGACGAAACTGCCCAGGACTCGACCGTCGGCGGAGGCCAGGCGATAGATGCGCCCATCAGCCAGGTTGCTGGCGAAGAGCTCGCCGCCGCTGTCGTCCAGGTCGATGTCACCCAGACTGGAGCGCGTGACCCAGTCCATGGCCGCCGCGTCGTCGTCATCGCGAAAGTCATGGCGGTCGGGTCCGTTGGGCAGGGTGGCCAAGACGCGGACCCTGCCCGTGGCGAGATCGACCACGTAGATGGCGCCGGGCCCGCCAGGGCCGAAGGCTGCGCCGCGTTTGTGGTAGGCGGCGGCGTACGCTAGTCCGCGGGGCACGTCGTAGGCCAGGCCGTAGACGGCTCCGATCTGGTGCTGCGCGGCGAGGGTGATCTGCTCGGGTTGGCCATCGATGCCGAAGGTGAAGGCCACCAAGGCCGGCAGGCCGGGCGGATAGCCGGCGCGGTCCGTGCGCCACTGCAGCGCGCTGAGGAAGTAGGGGTCGTAGGTCCGGCAAGCGGCTTGGATACGGGTCAGAGGCGGCTGCAGGGTGGGTGTGGGTTCGTCCTGGGCGATGTGGCGAGGGGCGGCGACGGCGCCTGGGGATGCATCGAAGGGCGACCACGTCGTACCGCTGCCGACCGTCACAGCGCACAGGATGGCCAGGAGGAGGATGGGGCGCGGCCTGAGGATCTGCGACACGCTGTGGATGATGGCAGAATCACAAGGTCGGGGCAAGGGGCCTGGGCGGGGGGTTGACCGCGCCGTCGCCCGCGGCTATGGTCAGCCGACCGAAGGGCGATCGTCGGCCCTGCGGCTCCCGGGTCTGGAGGTCTACCATGTACGGAACGATCATGCGCGGATCGGTTCGCCCCGAAGACCGCCCGGCCCTGCTGGCCGCATTGGCCGCAGGCGAGCGGACTCCGGTGCCGGGCTTCATCGGCTCGCATGTCATGTTTCCGGACGAGCGCGACGACGAGGTTTGGCTGGCGGTCTTCTTCACCGACCGGGCGGCCTACGAGCGCAATGCCGCCGATCCCGCGCAACACGCCCGCTACATGGCGTTTCGGCAGTTCCTGCGTGCGGATCCCAGCTGGACGGACGGAGCCTGGACCAGCTTCGCTCCAGATGCCGCGTAGCGGCAGTCCCCGCGCGATGGCGCCGGCCGGGTCCGCTCGCTGACATGAAGGGCCGCCCCCCGCTCTGGACCCTGGGCGCCATCCTCGCCCTGGCCGCTGTCCTGCGCTGGCTGCGCCTCGACGGCTCCAGCCTGTGGAGCGACGAGGGCAACAGCTGGGCGATGCTGTCTCGCGGCTACGGCGCAATCGCCGCGGCCGCCGCGCAGGACATCCATCCGCCGGGTTACTACTGGCTGTTGAAGGTGTGGTGTCTCGGGGCCGGCGGCGACGCCTGGGGGATGCGGTCGTTTTCCGCGCTTTGCGGCTTGGCGCTGGTCTGGGTGGTATACCGTATCGGCTGGCGCTGGGAACCGCGAATCGCTTTGACCGCCGCACTTCTGGCCGCGGTCAATCCCTTCCTCGTCCAATACAGCCAGGAGGCTCGCATGTACAGCCTGCTGGCCCTGGAGTGCGGGCTGATCTTCTGGGCGGCGCTGCAGCTCATTGACCGTGATCCTGCAGTCCAGTGGCCCCTCGGGGGCCGTCCCGCCCTCCTCTTCAGCCTCAGTGCCGCCGCCGGACTATGGACCCATTACAGCTTTCCCGTGGTCCTGGCCGCTGCGAACCTCTTCCTGTTGATCGTCCTGTGGCGGCGGTCGTCTCGGGCTGGACGGCGACCGGTAGTGATCGCCGCCCTCCTGCGCCTCAACTTGCCCGCGGTCCTCATCTTCAGCCCCTGGCTGCCGACCGCCTGGCGGGCCGTCACCCATTGGCCCGCGGGCGGCGGACGCCTGCCGGCGACTGAGGCGCTGTCGCTTGTGGGGCGCACGTTTGCTTTTGGTCCTCTCGGGCTGTCTCCCCTGGCGCTGCTGGACAGTTCCCTGGGTCTGGCCGCTGGCCCGGGCCTGTGGACCGTTCGGACGGTTCTTGCCTTGGCCCTGCTCCTGCCGCTCCTGGGGCTGTGGTTCTTGCGCCGTTCCGCAGGTGGCTGTGCGCTCGGCCTGTGGCTGGGTGCGCCCTTGGGGCTGATGTTCGGCCTGGGCCTGTTCGGGGATGCCTTCCAGAAGTTCTTGCTGGTAGCCGCGCCGGCATGGTGCATGGCGTTCGCGTCGGGGGTGGCGGGGATTGTGGGTGCCAGGACGAGGGCGGCCCAGTTGGGCATCGGCCTCTTGGTCATGGGCGGGCTACTGCCCGCGGCTGCCGCCCTGGCCAGCTACTATCGCGCCCCCGGCCCGCGCGACGACTATGCCGGCGTGGCCCGGGAGTTGGCGGTGCAGGGTGATCCACGCCAGGACCTGGTGCTGCTCTGCGCCCCCGGGCAGGCAGAGGTCTGGGCCTACTACGATCCCGGCCTGCCGGTGCTGGCTCTGCCCGCCGAGCGCCCACCCGACGCGACGCGCACAGTGGCTGCCCTACAGGAGGCCAGCCTTGGACGACGACAGGTGACCGCACTCTGGTGGGCGGTGTCCGACGCGGATCCGGCGGGGATCATCGCCGGTTGGCTGGCGGAGCACGCCTTCCCCGGCCCGACGCGCTGGGCGGGCAACGTGCAGGTGGCCTACTACGGTCTGGCGCCAGAACTGGACTGCGCCGCGCCGCCAGGCACGGCGGACTTTGCCGACGGCATCCGACTCGAGGCGGCCTGCTTCCCAAGGGGCGAGGATCCTGAGCCCGGCCGTTTGCTACTGACGGCCTTGCACTGGCGGGCCCTGGCCCGGCCTTCGGCCGCCTACGCCGTGAGCGTGCAGCTGCTGCGGCCGGCGGAGGATCCGGGCAGGGCAATGGTGGCCGCCGAGGGCGCCTCTGTCGCGCTCATCGCCCAGCATGACGGCCGGCCAGCCAGCGGTACCCGGCCCAGCGACACATGGGCGGCCGGAGAGCTCGTCGAGGATCGCTACGCGGTCGCTGTTCCAACGGAGGCGCCGCCAGGATCCTACCTGCTGCGCATCGCGCTCTATGATCCGGCGGACGGCCGCCGCCTGATGGCGGGCGCGCGGGACCATGTGGACGTGCCGATGGCGATTCGCCCCTCAGCGGGTCCCTGACCAAGGCAAGTACAGTCCCCGCATGGGCTCGCCGCTGCCGGCGACAATGGCCAGCCCCCCCCATTCACAAGCCACGAACACCCTTCCGGCGGCGCCATCCTCGACATCGATGCGTTCGGTCAGCCCTTCCAGGGTCCAGGCGGCGTCGGGGCGTGGCCGGTCCGGGTCGCGCAGATCCAGGCGGCGCAGGCCGTTGGTGCCGGCGGTCACGAAGAGCCGGCTGCCGAGGAGCGCCAGCCCCTGGGCCGCTCCCGGGCCGTCCGCGCCTCCAATCTCTCGCGGGTGATCGGGGTCGCTCACATCCAGCACCCTGAGCCCGCTTTGCCCTGAGGCGATGTAGACGCGGTCTCCCGAGAGCGCCACTTCGAAGACACCTCCCGAGGCCGAATGCACTGCCCGCTCGCGTGGCAGGGCGGGATCCCGCACGTCGATGATGCGCAGACCTACGAGGCGGTCCGCCAGGTAGACCATCTCCGCAGGGCCGTCCACGCGCAGGCTCCAGGCAAAGCCGGCGAGCGGCAAATGGCCGAGGAGTCGGGGAGGGCCATCCGCCACGGCGGCGATGTCGTAGATGCGCAGCCCTCCCGGTCCGTCGGCCAGATAGGCCCGCCCGGCCGCCCGGTCCAGGTCCACCCCCAGCGCTTCGCCGGGCGTGTCGACCGTTCCCAGGTCCCGCGGCGCGGTCGGATCGCTGATGTCCACGGCGCGCAGTCCCGCGCTACTGTCGGCCACGTAGGCGCGGCTTCCTAACAGGGCGAGGTCATGGGTCGCCGCGCCGGTGAAGAGGCGGCCGACGACGCGCGGCAGGATCGGGGGATTCGGACCTACCTTCGCGGTTCCCGGGTCCACCGCCAGCACGCCGCCGTAGGCATCGGCAAGGAAGGCCAGGCCGCGATGTGGGTCCAAGGCTATCCCTTCGACAAAGGACGGGCTGACGAGGTGCCCCAGGGGTTGGGGATCTCCATCCCCGCGCTCGAGGAGCTGCAGACCGAGCCGGGCGTTGGCCACGGCGAGCCGGCGGCTACCGCCCGGGATGTCCAGCGCCACTGGCTGTCCGTCGAGGTCAATCGACCCGCCGGCCGCCAGCAGCCCGGGCGCCGTCCGCCGCAGCCAGCGAAGGCTCCCTCCACTGCCGTCGGCCAGGTAGACCCGTTCCCCGCTCGGGTCCACGGCCACGGCCTCGGGCGCGCCGGCGCGTGCCGGCTCAACCGTGACGGCGAAGCGCGGCATGGTTGGGTCGGCCACCTCGATGACCGCCAGTCCTCCTTCGCGGTCCGCCAGGTAGACCCAGCCTTCGTCCAGGACCACATCGACCGCTTCCCCAGGGCTGTCCACGCCCCCCACCAGCCGGGGCGCGGCCGGATCTCCCAGGTCGATGACCGCCAGACCCCGCCCCCAGTCGGCGACGTAGGCAAGCAAGCCGCGAGCGTCCAAGGCCACGGCCCGTGCCTCTGACGGGGTGTCCACCGTCCCCAACCGTAGGGGCGCGGCAGGGTCGCTGACATCGTAGACTGCCAGTCCAGCGCCTCCGTCGGCGACAACGAGGCGTTCCCGCAAGGCGTCGAACGCGATGTCGAAGGCGAACCAGTCGGTGTCGATCCAGCTGAGCAGATCCGGCGCGTCGGGGTGGGCCACGGAGAGAACCGCGACGCCGGCGGAGCCGGTGGCCACGAAGAGCAGGGGCAGCGCGTCGGGCCGGTCTGGAGGGTCGGGTCGGTTCGCCCCATTGGGTCGGCCTGGCGTCAGGACCATGGCTGTGGGCGGCTGGCCGAGCGGCAGCAGCGTAGCCAGTCGCGGGTTCGCCGGCTCGGCGGCATCGATCACGGCCAGACGCGCGCCCATTCCGGCGAAGATCCAACGGTCGCCGGGGGCCTGAGCCAGGGCGCTGACAGGACCGCCGAAGTGGAGGACGGTCGCCGGTGGGCCGTGTTGGGCGCGGACCGATGCTGACTTGCTCGGCCGCGGTGGCGGTAGACCGGCGGTCATGAAATCGAGCCAGAGCATCATGGCGGCCAAAGCGCAAAACCACGGGAAGCGACTGCGACGGTGAGGGACGATGGCACTCGAACGTGATCTTCGGATCATCGCGGGACAGGTCGCACCTGTAGCAGATGCCGCCCCATCGTCCATGCGATGTCCCCCTACCCCCTTCACCCCCGCTCCGATCGCCCCTTCATCGCTCGCGCGAGTGTCTGCTCGTCGGCGTACTCGATGTCCCCGCCCATCGGCAAGCCGCGGGCCAGACGGGTGATGCGCAGTTCGGTGCTGACCGCGCGGACCGCACGTTCCACGTACATCGCCGTGGCGTCGCCCTCCAGCGAGGGGTTGGTGGCCAGGATCAACTCGCGGATCGGCTCCACCCGTACCCGCGACACCAACTCGCCGATACGCAGGTCTGCTGGCCCGATGCGATCCACCGGGGAAATGGCGCCGTGAAGCACGTGGTAGAGGCCCCGGTACTCGTGGGTGCGCTCCAAGGCCTGCACATCCAAGGGTTCTTCCACCACGCAGACCAGACCGGCGTCGCGGCCGGCGTCGGCGCAGACCGGGCAGGGGCTGGTCTCAGCCAGGTTGTAGCAGCGCGCGCAATGGACGATGCCCTCGGTGATGCCGCGCAGGGCCTCCGACAAGGCGCGCGCCTGGGCCGGGGGCATGCGCAGCAGGAAGAAGGCCAAGCGCGAGGCCGTCTTGGGGCCGATGCCCGGCAGGCGGCTGAACTCGTCGATCAGATGCCCGACCGCGGGGGGGAGGGAAGCGGTCATGGCTCAGCCGGAGCCTGACGGCCTGCGGGCTGGCGGCCTCGCCGGCTCAGAAGCCGAAGCCCGGAGGCAGGCCCAGGCCGCTGGTAACCGACTGCATGCGTGATCCCGCCATCGCCTGGCTCTTCTCTACCGCCTGGTTGACGGCCGAGATCAAGAGATCGGACAGCATCTCCGCTTCTTCCGGGTTCAGCAGCTCTGGCTGGATCTGCACCGACTGCAGCTTCTGATGACCGGTCATCACCACCTTGACTGCTCCCCCGCCCACCGAGATCTCCACTGTCTCGTCGCCCAGCGCCTGCTGTTCGGCCAGCATCTGCTCCTGGATGCGCGCCAACTGGCGCATCATGTCGGGCTGCTTGCCGCCCGCGCCCGGCATCATCATCCCGCCGCGTCCCTTGGCCATGGTCTTCCCTTTCGCTGGGGCGCCCGCTCCTGACGAGCAGGCGATGCGGGCCGATTATAGGGGAAGTCAGCGTGCCAGGAAGCCCGCGATCTGTTCCCGATCTGCCTGGTAGATCCCCGAGACCTTGTATTCCTTGAAGCCTAGCTGCACGTTGATGGCCAGCATCGCCGCGTTGGACGTGGCGTTGTCCGTGCGCATCCACTTCAGACGCTGATCGGCGTAGCGATCGCGGGTCAGCTGCAGCATGCGCGCCTTGACCAGTTTGCCCAGGCCTCGGCCGCGGGCGCTGGGATGCACGCCGGTGAAGAACTGCTGCAGCAGGTCCGCCTTATAGGGGTACCAGCCCACATCGGTGATGGCCACGATCCTGCCTTCGGGATCCCGCACCCAGACCACGTTGTGGTCTGCGTTCAGCACGTCCAACTCCTTGTAGCGCTCGGCCTGGTCCTTGGGCGTGAAGCTCCAGTCGCCCATGTCCAGGCCGTCGCGCGGGATGTGCCGCATCTGTTCCTGCTTGGCCACACAGTACTCCGGCCACAGCGCCTCCGGCAGGCGGTGCTCGTATACCTCCACTGTGTAGTCGGGCGCACGGCGGGCCGCCTCGGCCACCCAGCGGTCGATCTGCTCCCAGTCCAGGGTTTGGAAGTCGGTGCGGCTGTAGCGCACCAACTGCTTCGGCTCGCCCGCGATGGCGCTCAGGAAGGCATGACCATCCGGCTCGTGGGTACTGGCCATCAGCGTGGTGGCGCCGGTCACCGGCATCCGCTCCAGCACGTGAGCCAGCCAGCCGCGCCCGATGCCTCGACGGCGCCAGGCCCCGAGCACCGCGCAGTTACCCCAGAGGATGTGGCCATTGGTCGCATGGTTGTCGGTGCCCGGCTTGGGCGCGCCCCCGCCGATGGCGGCGACGATCCGTTCGCCATCCAGCACCACGCGGTCATACTGCTCCCAGTCGGCTTCGCTCCGCTCCAGCCGCCAGCTGGCGACGAACTGGTCATCCGGCGCGAAGGGCTCGTCGGGATCGCCGCGCTCTTCCCAGCGCGCCCGTCGGTAGTCGTGGAATCGGCGAAGCAGATCCTCGCTGATGGTCTCTGGGTCGATGTCGATCGTCTGCCAGGTGTTGCTCATGGAGTTCTTGCCTCTGCCGTGGGGACTCGGGTCGCTTGGGGACTGCGGCCATGCGCACGGATGTTCACGGGAAGCATAGCGGTGGCTCCGGCGCCGGGCCAAACGCGAGCCAAGGGGGTCAGCGCAGATCCGGAGTCAGGAAGGGTAGCGCGATATGCGCGCGAGCCGATGCGAGGGTGAGACTGCGGCGGTACTCGATGCCGCGTCCGTCGAAGAAGCGCATTGACAATGGGATGTAGCCATCAGGTGGCAGCCGGGCGGCATCGCGCTGTACCCGCATCCGAACCAGTACCCGCCGGCCAGACGCAACCTCGCCCTGCCAGGTCAATCGGCTCAGGCCCGGATCCCAGGCTGCCGGGACGCCGCCCTCGGTGCTGATTGAAGTCGGGTCCGGCTCCAGCCCGGATGGGATCACCATGACCAGGTCAGCGCGGTCGGCCTGTGGTCCGGCGTTGTCCAGGAGCAGGCGGAGCTCTGTTTCCTGGGCGGGCTCCGGAAGCAACCGGGAGGCCGTCAGGCTCGAGTCCGACCAGTCTGCGGCGCTTACCGCCAAGCGATGACCGAGGTCCAGCGTGGACATGCCCGCAGCGCTGATCCTGGCGCCGGTGAACAGCAGCCCCCCCGGCTCCAGCCCCTGGGCCACGCTCGCACGCCAGCCCAGCCGCAGGGTGCCGTCGAAGGCGAGCGCACCGTCGTAGCGCAGTGACCGGCCGTCCGGCTCCAGGTGCAGGCCGTAGGGGAGGCTCTCGCGGTCCGGCACCAAGGCCCGAGGCAGGTCGATGCTCAGCGCTACCGTGCGCGGTGGCGCCAGCCCTTGGCCACGCACGACAAGCCATTGCTCGACGGTGCCGCCGGCCGGGACTCCCGGCGGCCAGCTTGCCACCTCGGCGGACCAGGCCCAGGGATTCAGGCGCAGTGTGGGGTTGAGGACCACCGCTTCGCGGCCGCCCTCGACATGCACCGTATGCGTCAGGATGCGGTTCGGCTCCGAAGAGCCGCCGACGCGGGCAACGTAGCGCATGGTCTCGCGCGCGCCTGGCGCTACCGTGCAGCGCCAACGGAGCTGGCCCGGCTGGCGCTCCACCGTGCCGGCGGAGACGAAGGGGTCTTCCGGCAGCGGCACCAGGCTAGGCGGCAGCAGGTCGATCGCGAGAGCCTCTGCTGGCAGGGCGCCCGAGTTCGCCAGGCGCACGGTGACCGAGACGAGGTCCCCAGCGCGGGCCACGCTCGGGTCGAAGTGCGCGTCGCTGGCGCTGAAGTCTGGCCAACGTAGCGCGACGATCGTCGTCGCGCTCACCGGAGCGGCTGGCGACAGGCCATCGCTCGCCACGATCAGCAGGCCGGCGGCGGATGCCCGCGGCGCCGACGGGGCGCGGACACGCAAGGTCGTTCCCGCCACGGCTCCGGCCGGAATTCTGCCCGTCCAGCGACCGTTCGGCGGGTCCAGGATGGTCCAGCCTGACGCGTCCACGCCGGTGGCCTGCAAGGTCACGGCAGCGGATGCGGCTTCCTCGCCGTCGTTGGCCAGCGCAATGCCTAGATCCAAGGCTCCGCCGGCCGCGAGTTCCGCCTGCATCGGTTCCAGGTGCGCGATCCGCAGGCGCGGTCCGCCCACGCGCAGCTCAGTGGTCAGCGTGAGGTCGGCCAGGTCCGGCGCCTCAACCACGGCCGTCCAGAGATGCGACGCCGCGTCGGCGGGAGCGACGGCCGCCCAGTCCACGGCCACCGCCTCGCCGACGGGAAGATCTCCGCGCCAGGTGATTCGCCCCAGCGACAGGTCCAGTGCCGCTTCGCCGGCCGATGCGCGCAGGCTGGAAGGCTCTACCAGCAGGCCGGTCGGCACCGTCACCGTTACCAGGGCGGAAGTCGCGGGCCCGGGTCCGGCATTGACCAGGGTCAGGTTCAGAGCGGTGGGGCCGCCCTCCACCGGCAGGCGTCGCGGCCGCACGGTGAGACGCGATGCGCGCAGGTCCGGCACCTCCGGCGTCAGCAGACTGACGCTCCGCTGCTCGCGACCTCCTATCCGGAGGGTGGCCCGCAACGGGAGAGCCAGCGCGCTGGTCACCGGAGCCGACAGACTGAGCCCGAGATCGAAGCGCCGCTCCTCTCCAGCGGCCAACCTGTCCCGCCAGATCGCGCGCGTGGCGCCGTCAAGACGGAGACCACCGGCGGCCTCGAGCCGCAGGGCCGGTGGCCAATCCAGCGACAGCTCCGCCGCCTCCGCCTCGCCACCGCCGCGCAGCCGCAGGGAGAGGGTCAGTGTCCGGCCGGGCAGAATCCGCGCCTCGCCAGGTTCGAGGCGCAGCCTGGGCGGCGTCATCCAGCGCGCCAGGTGATCTACCATGAGCGACAGTGCTGGCCGATCGCCCGCGCTCTCCGGGCCGAAGCCAAGGAAGGCTCGCCGACCAGGGAGCATGGTGTCGCCACCGCGAGCGACCGCTGCGGCGCTACCGTCCGACCAGCGCAGGACCGCTCTGGCGGTAGGCGCACTGCTGTCGATGTCCAGGCTGTCCGGCTGGGCGTAGCGGATCTTCGCCGATCCGCCTTCCCAAGCGGCGTCCAGGTCCAGGCCGCGCAAGAGGTCCAGTCCTGCGAGGTCGACAGGTGTGCCGCTCGTCCGGTCACGGCTCTGGCTGACACCCGTAGCCTGGGCGAAGAATGCCCTGGCCAGGCCGCGTTTCTGATCCCACAGCGCCACATCCTGACCGCTGAGGAGCAGGTGCCCTCCGCCCGCGATGAAGCCGGTCAGACCTTCAACAGTCGCCGGATCCTGTCGTTCCTGGTCCAGGCGCCCGGGCGATTGGTAGGCATGCGCCCACCACAGCATGTCCGCCTCCGCCAGCAGGCCGGCCGGGGGCAGATCCCGCGGCGACAGGATGTCGCGGCGGGCATGCGGCAGCCCGGCATCGTCAAGAGCTCGGTCGAGGTAGGGAGCGATGCGCTCGTCATCCCAGGCATCTGCGTCGACGAGGACGATCCTGGGCGCGGGTGCGAGATCCACGTCGACGGTCCGCGCCGTGCCGGGAGCCAGCACCAGGGTGGAGGTAGCTGTACGATGGGCTTCCGCCTCCGTTTGGAGCAGCCAGCTGCCCGGCGGAACGGTCCACCGGTATCCGCCGTCGACGGCGCTCACGGTGTTGATGGACGGACCTTGTGGCGCCTCAGGCGACGTCAATCGCAACCTGGCGCCGGCCAGGGGTGCTCCCAAGGCGCCGCGCACCCGGCCGTGCAGCTCGATCCGTGCGGCGTCCAGCGGCCGCAGGCGCAGCGTCGTCCCCTGACCGGCTCGCACGACCACCTCTACCGACAAGGGCTGGTCCAAGGGATGGCTGACGCGCAGCAGGTAGCGACCCTCCGGGGCGATCAAGCGGTAGGCGCCGACTACGTCGGTGGTTGCCCGCCCCAGCAACGCTCGCCAGGCGGGCGACCAGTCGTCGGGGGGGTCAAGGCGGAGCCTTGCGTCGGGCCGGGCCGGCATGTCCTGACCGGCGCCAGATTCGACGACGCCTTCCACCCAGCCCGTCCGCTGAGCGAGTCCGGCGGCTGCCGCCAGGTCCAATCGGCCCCAACCCAGGTTGGCATCCGCTCCGGGAGCGCCCAACTCGCCGGCGGAGGCGGCGAGGATTGTCGCGACCTCGTCGGCGCGTAGATACGGCGCCTGTCCCCAGACGACTGCGGCCGCGCCTGACACCAAGGGGGCGGCCATCGAGCTGCCGCTGAATGTGCCCGTCTCCTCGCCTGGAAGGGCGGACCAGATCGCCTCGCCCGGCGCTAGGAGCTGAGGTTTCACCCCGCCGTAGAAGCCCGGCCCTAAGCGCCCCCATAGCCATGGCTGGTCGGCGCGGCTCAGGGCGCCGACAGCCAGCGCTTCCGGATAGGACGCCGGGGCCATGAGGTGCGGCCAGGGATCCCGTAGGTCCTCGAGGTTGCCGGTGGCGCAGACCGGCAGGATATCGGCGTAGTGGAAGGCCTGGATCAACGGCCGGAAGCGGTCGTCGGCGCCGTTGTCCAGGGTCCACGACAGGTTGACGATGTCCGGTGCCTGAGCCGGATCGGGCGGCATGCCGGCGCCGCCGGGGTGCAGCATCCAGTCGGCTGCTGCCAGCAGGGTCAAGTCGTCCGTGTTGCCCTCCGCGTCGAAGGCCCGGGCGGCAATCCACTGGGCACCGGGTGCCGCGCCCCATGCCACCGTGCCATCCGCGCCAACCGCGAGGCCGGTCACATGGGTGCCGTGGCCGTTGCCGTCGACCGGCTCCCGGCTGGCCTCGGTGGTCAGGTCCAGCCAGTCGCGGTCCAGGCGTCGTGAGCGCCGGCCTCGGAAGTTGCCGGCCAGGATGGGATGCCTGCCATCCGCTCCGGAATCAATCACGCCGATGACCATGCCCTCGCCTAAACCACCCAGCCGCCCCCATGTTGCGGGCGCGCCGATGCGATCGAGGTGGTCGGCTCGGGGGGCCGGTCCGAGTTCCGCGAGCTCGGCGCCCGCGTGTTCGGCACCGACGACCTCGCGGAGCCGGCGGAAGATCTCCGCGAGGACCCGGCGCTCCGCTTCGCCGACGCCGCGGCCACGGCGCTGCTCTACGCCACGCTCGTCTGGTCCCTGCGGCCCGGAGCGGTCAGCGCCGCGGGCTCAGCGCCGGATCGCCGGCCCTGGGCCGGGAGCGCCCACCTGCTGACCGCCTACCTGTGGATCCTCGTGCCGGCCCTGGCTCTTCCCTTCATCGTCTTCGGCGGCGCCGCGGTGCCCGCCGCCCGCGTCGAGCCGGTGGGGCCCTCCATCCTCAGCTACGGCTGGCTGCTGCAGGCCCTGGTGGCCCTGCTTCCGCCGGCCATCGCCCTGGCGGCG
>JBGAUA010000048.1:0-22601 GCA_044228875.1 Anaerolineae bacterium | reverse complement strand
GCGCTGTCAGCTTGTCGTAGAGGTAGGGCGTGTCCGGCAGGAAGGCGATGCGCGCCCGGGCGTCCTGCGGGCGGGCCACCATGTCCACGCCGTCCACCTGGATGCTCCCCTCGCTGGGTCGGAGCAGGCCCACCAGCATGCGCAGGGTGGTGGTCTTGCCGGCGCCGTTGGGGCCCAGGACCCCGAAGATCTCGCCGCGCCCGATGTCCAGGTCGATACCGTCCACCGCCGTGAACGGGCCGTAGCGGCGCGTCAGGCCCTTAACCCGGATCATCGGCTCGCTGTGGGTCATGGGCAGCCTCCGGTCGAGCGGATCGGTCGGCCCCGCCGCGCCGCGGCGCCGGGGGGCGACCGCAGGAGTATGCCGCCGCCGGCGGCCCCGACGATCAGGCGCCGGCCGCCTGGTCGCGGTTGCGGCCGAACCAGGTGCGCCATTCGCGGTTATGCCAGGCCACCATCATCGGCGCCGCGTTGCAGATGGACGAGTAGGTGCCGCTGATGATGCCGATCAGCAGCCAGAAGACGAAGGTCTTGAGCTGGCCCTCAGCGTAGAGCCAGATGGCCGAAAGCGTCAGCACCGCGGTCAAGGAGGTGTTGAGCGAGCGGTCCAGGGTCTGGATGAGACTGTGGCTGACCACCCGCTCGTAGGGCAGGCCGCGCATGCGGCCGATGTTCTCGCGGATCCGGTCGAAGACCACGATGGTGTCGTGCACCGAGAAGCCGATGACCGTGAGGAGGGCGGTCAGGAAGAGCGCGTCCACCTCCCAGTGCAGGTAATGCCCCAGGATGGCCGCCAGACCCACCACCAGCAGCACGTCGTGCAGCATGGCGATGATCGCCGTCACCCCGTAGCGGAAGGAATGGGGCACGCTGCGAAACTGGATCGTCAGGTAGATGAGGATGGCCAGGGCCGAGAGGATGACCGCGATCGCGGCGTTCTGCGTGACCTCGGCGGCCACCGTCGGCCCCACGTCGTTGTTGGCCAGCACCTCGAAATCGCCGATTCGGGACTTGAGCTCGGCGAACAGGCTGGCCTCCACCTCCTGGTAGGGCTTGTCCTGGACCTTGGCCAGGGCGGCGAGGGACTGGCCGCGCAGCTGCACGGTCTCCTCGCCGGTCTCGGCGTCGGTCGCCCGCACGATCTGCGGCTCGCCCTCGAAGCCCACGGCCTTGTAGGCCTCGGCCACCGCCTCCTGGGTCACCTTGGCGCTGTCCGCCTCGGCCACCTTGATGTCCAGGCGCGAGCCTCCGGCAAAGTCGTTGCCCAGGCGCAGGCCGTAGCGCGCCAGGAAGAAGATCCCGGGGATGATGATCAGCCCCGACAGCAGGAAGAACCAGTAGCGGCGTTCGACGATCTTGAACACGGTGCCTACCCCTCCGCGCGCGGTTCGCGCGATCTCAATCGTGGGAATCGGCAGGGCCGGGCTGCATCAGGATGCGAACCAGGCCCTGCAGAATATCGGAGCTCGTCAGGATGCCGATGGCCTTGCCGCCTACGACCACCGGCAGGGCGCCTATGCGGTGCTCGAACATCAAGCTGGCCGCCTCGGCCAAGGTGGTCTCCGGATCCGCGACCACCAGCTCGGTGGTCATGATCTCGTCGACCAGGACACTTTCCATCATCCCCCGCACCTCGCCGGAATCCAGCAGGCTGAAGGGCGAGGGCCAGGCTTCCGCCACGTCCCCCCAGGTGACAATGCCCGCCAGCTGCCCGTCGTCCAGGTTGACCAGCAGCCGGCGGATGTCGTGATGCTCCATGCGCGAGCGCGCCGCGGCCACCGAAGCCCCCGCCGAGATGGCGATGGGCTCGGCGGTCATCCAGTCCCGGACGCGGAGCATGCCCTGCCTGTCCCTGACGCGGCTCAGAAGCCGAAACGCCGCTTCAGGCGCGCGTCTTCGTTGCTGCTGACCCCCGGCGTCTCCTTGAAGAGGCCGAAGTGGTGCGCCAGCTCCATGAAGCTGCGGGTCACCGTGATGGCGGTGAACATCGACGTGAGCACGCCCAGGGCCAAGGTGACGGCGAAGCCCTTGACGATGCTGGCGCCGAAGCGGTTGCCGAACCAGAAGAGGATCACGCAGGTGATCAAGGTCGACACGTTGGAGTCCCGAATGCTGGACCAGGCCCGCGCGAAACCGGTCTCCAGGGCCTGCGACACCCGCCGGCCGCCGCGCAGCTCTTCCTTGATGCGCTCGAAGATGAGCACGTTGGCGTCCACGGCCATGCCCACCGAGAGCACGAAGCCGGCGATGCCCGCCAGGGTCAGGGTGACCGGCAGCATCCGGAAGATGGCCATGGTGAAGAGCGCGTAGAGCACCAGCGCCAGGTCGGCCAGCAGGCCAGGCAGGCGGTAGTAGAAGAGCATGAAGAGGAGCACCGCCAGCAGACCGATGAGGCCGCCACGGATCGCGGCGTCGATGGTCTGCTTGCCCAAGGTGGCGCCGATGCGGTTCTGGCTGACCAGGTTGAGCTTCAGCGGCAGGGCGCCGGACTCGATCTGCGCCGCCAGGATCTCGGCGTCGGCCATGGTGAACTGGCCGCTGATCTGGCCGCTGGTCGAGATGCGGTCGTTGACCGTGGGCGAGCTGATGACCTCGCCGTCGAGGATGATCGGCATGAACTTGCCGATATGCTCGGAGGTGAAGTCGCCCAGGCGGTCCGAGCCGTCGCCCTTCGTCTCGAAGGCCACCACCGCGCCGCCGCGCGCCGCGTCATACTGCGCGCTGGCGCTGGCGATCTCGCCGCCGGAGAGAACGGAGGGGTAGATGGTCGTCGTCTTGGCGCCGGCCGCGGCGGTGGGCGACGGCGCGGCGTCGGGCGTGGCCGCGGCCGCGTCCGCCGTGGGGCCGGCCGTCGGCTCGACGGCATCCGGATCGCCCTGATAGGGCTTCTGCTTGTCGGCCGGCAGGTCGCGGAAGAGCGTGGGATAGCTGCTCTCCACCGTCGATCCTTCGGTCAAGGCCGTGGTGTCGGAGTAGATGAACTCCAGGCGGGCCGTCTTGCCGATGGTCTTGAGGGCCTGTTCCGGGTCCTCGACCCCCGGCAGCTCGACCACCAGCTTGTCGGTGCCCTGCACCTGGACGTTGGGCTCGGTCACGCCCAGCGCGTCCACGCGGTTCTGGATGACCTTCTTGGTCTGCTCCATCAGCCCGGGCAGGATGCCGCCCTCGAGCGACTCGGCCTGGTAGAGGATCTGCAGACCGCCCTGCAGGTCCAGACCCTCGCGGAGCTTGAGGGAGCGGCGCTCGACATCCTCGCCCTGCCATGTCAGGCGGTCCAGGAGCGCGCGCGGGTGCTCGTAGCCCTGCTGGACGAAGTCCCAGTTGAACCAGATCGCCAGGGCAGCCAGCACCGTGATGATGCCCAGGCGTAGCGTCGTTCGTTCACCCATGTCCAGCGTCCTCCTCAGACGCAAAAAACGCCTCAGCCGAGGCGCCCGTTGAAGCGGCATTATAGGGGGCAGGGCGGCCAGGGGTCAAGGACTGCCCCCGGTGCGGCCGATCGGACTAGAATTCGCCGGACGCCGATTCGGCGCCGGCGACCCCAAAGCGACCCATGCCTGCAGCGCCAGGCCCAAGGACGGCCACCGTCCTTTCCGCCCCGTTCGAGGAGACAGCTGACATGAGCAACACCGACAGCAGCGCCGGCGAGCATTCGGCGCGCGACGTCGCCACCTGGCGCATCAAGACCGGCATGGCCGCCATGCTCAAGGGCGGGGTGATCATGGACGTCGTGAACGCCGACCAGGCGCGGCTCGCCGAGAAGGCCGGCGCCGTGGCCGTGATGGCCCTGGAGCGCGTGCCCTCCGACATCCGCGCCCAGGGCGGGGTGGCGCGCATGAGCGATCCGGAGATCATCCTCGCCATCATGGAGACCGTCACCATCCCGGTGATGGCCAAGGCGCGCATCGGCCACTTCGTCGAGGCGCAGGTGCTCGAGGCCCTGGGCGTCGACTACATCGACGAGAGCGAGGTGCTGACCCCGGCCGACGAGCGCTACCACATCGACAAGCGCGGCTTCAAGGTGCCCTTCGTCTGCGGCTGCCGCAACCTCGGCGAGGCCCTGCGGCGCATCGCCGAGGGCGCGGCCATGATCCGCACCAAGGGCGAAGCGGGCACCGGCGACATCGTCGAGGCGGTGCGCCACGCCCGCACCGTTCTGGGCGACATCAAGCGCCTGACGGTGCTCGGCGCGGAGGAGCTGGTGGCCACCGCCAAGGACCTGGGCGCGCCCGTCGAGCTCTTGCGCGCGGTGGCGGAGACCGGCGCGCTGCCGGTGGTCAACTTCGCCGCCGGCGGCATCGCCACCCCCGCCGACGCCGCGCTGATGATGCAGCTCGGCGTCGACGGCGTGTTCGTCGGCTCCGGCATCTTCAAGAGCGAGAACCCGGCCAAGGCCGCCGCGGCCATCGTGCGCGCCGTGCAGCATTATGACGATCCGAAGGTCATCGCCGAGGTCAGCCGGGGCATCGGCGCGCCCATGCGCGGGCGCGCTGTGCTGGACATTCCCGAGGCCGAGCGCCTGGCCGGCCGCGGCTGGTAGGCCGGACCATGCGCAGCGAGGCGGCGGACGCGGCGAGCGCGGGCCCGCCGCGCATCGGCGTCCTGGCCATCCAAGGCGACGTGGCCGAGCATCTGCGGGCCATCGTCGCGGCCGGCGGCGTCGCCGTGCCGGTCCGCCGGCCGTCAGACCTGGACGGCCTCGACGGCCTGATCCTGCCCGGCGGTGAATCCACGACCATCGGCATGCTGGGCGGGGAGAGCGGCTTGCTGGCGGCCATCCGCCAACGCTTGGAAGAGGGCCTGCCGGCCTGGGGCACCTGCGCCGGCTTGATCCTGCTGGCGCGGGATGTCGGGCGGGACCAGCCGCTGATCGGCGGCCTCGACGTGACGGTGGACCGCAACGCCTTCGGCCGGCAGGTGGACAGCTTCGAGGTAGACCTGGACATTACGGGCCTGTTGGGCGGCCCTTTCCGGGCGGTCTTCATCCGCGCGCCCGTCGTGCGCCGGGCCGGGCCGGCCGTGGAGCTGCTGGCGCGGCTGGACGACGGGACCATCGTGGCCGTGCGCCAGGGGCGGCTGCTCGGGACCAGCTTCCATCCCGAGCTGACCGGCGACAGCCGCCTGCACGCCCTGTTCCTGGGGATGGCGGCGGCGGCGCGGTCGGCGTCGAAGGCAGGTGAGGCGTCGGCGGGGACGCCGGGGACAGCGGGGACGGCGATATCGCCGGCGGCTTAACGACAAAGCCGAGAATCCGCACCGCCCCACGATAAACGGATTCCCGGCCAGATCGGCAAGGGAAGGTCATTCACTTGCGCCTTCAGTGTGCCCGGCACAGTTTAGGGCCGCATGAATGCGCGCTGAGGGATTCCCGAATGCCGCCCGGTGGGGGGCGCCCTCAGTCGCCGGCGGGCGGCAGCCGGCGCCGGGCCCAGGCCAGGGCCGCCGCCGCGTCGTCCGCCGGCACCTCGCCGGCGGCCACCGCCTCGCGCAGCCCGGCCAGGAGCGAGCCCACCTGCGGGCCGGGCGGCAGGCCCAGAGCCGCCTGCAGGCCGCGGCCATCGACGGCGGGACGCGCGAGCACCAGCCGCTCCCGCTCGTGGAACCAGGCCCGCGTCAAGGTGCGGAAGCCCCGGGCCAGGCCGTCGATGCCGTGCGGCTCGAGCGGCGCCTTGGCCGCGTTGTCGGCCAGGCTGAACAGCGCGGCGTCGACGCCCAGTTCGCCCGTGGCCCGGAAGTAGCGGTGGACCACGCGGCCGTCCGGTGCCGGGCCGGACGACAACCACAAGGGCAGCATGTGGCAGCGGACCAGGCCCTCGAGGTAGGCGACGCCCTGCGCCGAGGCCCGCAGGCGCCGGGCGATGCCGCGCGTCATCTGGGCGCCTGCCTCGGGGTGGCCGGGGAAGCGGGTGCGTCCACTGCGCGGGTCTACCAAGGCCGTGCGCGCCTTGCCGATGTCGTGCAGCAGCGCCCCCAGGAGCAGCCAGGCGCGGCGGGGCGCCTCGTCCATGCTCGGCGCTGACGCCAGGTAGGCCGACAGGTCGGCGGCGGCGCCGTCGACGGCGGTCACGAAGGCCGGCGGGAGGTTGAGCCGGGCGGGAACGGGCGCGCTGTGGTCGCCGCCGACGCGATCCAGCAACCAGGCGGTGCCGGCGGCCGCGTCCAGGCTGTGGCGGTGCACGTCCCGGTCATGGGGCGGCGATTGGCGCAGGCCGCGGGCGGCGGCCAGCTCGGGGAACAGGACGTCGAGCAGTCCGAGCGCGTCGGCCAGCTCGATGGCCGATCCCGCGCGCGGCGAGCTCAAGGCGCGCAGCAGCTCCTGCCTCAGCCGCTCGGGCGCCGGGAGCGCGAGCGACGCGGCGCGCTTCGCGACGGCCAGGCGCGTGGCGCCGTCCAGGTGGAGGCCCAGCTCGGCGGACAGACGGACGGCGCGCAGCAGCCGGAGCGGGTCAGCGTCCAGGTTGGCCTCGGCCACCATTCGCAGCCGGCGTGCGGCCACGTCTCCCAGCCCGCCGGCCAGGTCCAGGACCTGCTCGGCCAGGGCAGCGCCGCCTTGGGTCAGCAGCGTGGCGGTCTCCGGCGTCAAAGGCAGCGCCAAGGCGTTCACCGTGAAGTCCCGTGCCGCCAGGTCGCCGGCGAGGTCGGCGCGCGCCAGGCGCGCCAGGTCCAGGGTCACGGCCGGACCGTCGCCGGCCCACACCACCCGCGCGATGTCGCGGGCCCGATCCAAGACCACCAGGCTGCCCCGGGTCCGCGCCGCCAGGCGCCCGGCGATGCCCAAGGCGTCCGCCGCGGTGACCAGGTCGAGGTCGGTGATCGGCCGGCCGGATAGCCGGTCGCGCAGGCTGCCGCCCACCACCCACATCGCCTCGGCGGCGTCCACGGCCAGCAGGCCGAGGGCGAGCGCCAGGGGCGCGGCGAGCGCCGCGGCCGGGTCGCCGGTCGCGGCGGTCGGTGTAACGTTCATGGGGAAGATTGTAGCGCGGCGCGCCGACGTGACCGGCGCGGGCTGCCGCCGGCAGATCAGTCGCAGCGGCTGCGCAGCCCCGTGGGCTCGGGCTCACGGATCCAGGACCAGAGCAGCCGATCCAGCAGGGTGCGCTTGTCGGTCGGCCAACGCCAGCAGGCCGCGTCGACCAGCGGCTCCAGCTCGGCCCGCAGGGCGACGAGGTCCGCCCCGGATACCTTCCATACATCCACCTGCGGATGGTCGTAGACGTGGAAGGCCTCCTCGGCCGGCTGGTCGTCGACCTCCCAGGGGCCGAGCCCGGGGAAGGAATGGATCGACGCCGTGTGCTCGAAGCCGAAAGCCTCCCCGAAGAGCGCGTCGTAGAGCCGGTTCGTCCAGGGGTAGCGAACGGGGATCTGGCGGGTGGAGCCGTAGACCCGGTTGGAGGTCGCGATGGTGTAGTCGGCCCGCTCCAGCGCCTCGAGCACCCGCTCCAGCTTGGCCGGGTCGCTGTCCTCGTCGTAGAGGTTCAGCTCCAGCAGCCCGACGAAGCCTTCGGCCGTGCCGCCAGGGTTGTCGAAGGCGGCCCAGCCGTACATGCTGTGGGGCACGAAGTCGTCCCAGTTGGTCTGGTTGACGAAGATGGACGGCCGAGCGCGCACGGAGCCGCCGCTGACCCGCAGCCAGACATAGGTGGTGGGAACCGCTTCCGGCGGCGGCGCAGCCGGCCGCAGCCATGCGACGGGCGCCATGAAGAGCCGCTCGAGGCCCCTGGGCTCCGGTACGGGCTCGACGGCCACCGCCAGGCGGACCGGCGTCCAGGGAATGTGCAGGGTCTGCTCCGCGCCGCCGCCGGGTCGGACGGGCATGCTGCCGGACGCGACCAGATCCCGCGGCGATCCGTCCGGTCCCAGGTCCGGCGCATGGCTCAGCGCGGCCTCCACGGTGGCTCCGGCGCCGCCGGCCAGGCGCAGATGGCCGAACTGCAGGCCGGTCACCGTGACTGGGCCGGGCGGTGGGATCTGCACGCGCACCGGGCCCAGCCAGCCGCCGGCGGGCACGCTGAAGTCGAAGCCGTCGGGGTCGAAGTCGAGGTTCGGGAACTGGACCGGCACCGGGATGAGCGGGCCCGGCGCGCCGCCGGCGGCCTCGTCGACGGTCAGGCCGATGGCGGTGGGGATATGGTGGTAGATCCACTTGCTGGCCGCCACGCGGCTGTGATCCCGGCTGTAGATGCGCGAGAACATGACGCCCCACAGGGCGGTGCCGCCGACGACCACGATGATGAGGGCGGCGGCCGCTCCGGCGGCGGCGCGGTGGAGCAGGCGGCGTCCGGGCGCGGCGCCGGACGTCCGGCCGGAGGCGCGGTCCCACAGGTGGAGGAGCAGCGCGGCGGCGAACACCGTGAGCACCGGGTACAGGGGCAGGAAGTAGCGCATGGTCTTGCTCCACTGCGCCCCGTTGACGAAGAAGCTCAAACCGGTGAACAGCACTGGCAGGGTCAGGGCGCCGCGGCGCCGCTTGAGGAGCAGCCAGGCAGCCCAGGCCCAGCCGGCGCAGGCGGCGATGCCCAGGGGCCAGCCCATGCCGTAGCGGACCATGTTGCGCAGCGGGAACAGCCAGTCCTTGCGGCCCCACCACTGGTGGTTGGGCGGCCAGTCCATGCCGTAGCCCTGCACCTGGCCGCTGATGGTATGCATGTTGGCCGCCCAGCGTGGGTCGGGCAGCAGCAGGGGCTCGAGAGCCGGGGGCATGGCCTCGTCGATCGCATGCCACCAGCTGGGCGCCGAGGCGGTGACCTCGGCCAGGCGGGCCGGATCGGCGGCGACCGCGCTCCAGCGCGGGCCGGCGAACATGTCTGGCTGACAGAGACGAAGGGCGGCGAAGGCCGCCGCGCCGACGACAGCGGTCTTGAGCGCGGCCGCGAGCCAGTCGCGCCGCCGGCCGCCGCGCTGCCGTGCCTCGACAGCCAGGGCGACGACCAGCACCGGGGCCATGGGCCAGAGCGAGATCTTGCTCGCCAGGCCCATGCCCATCGCCAGGCCGGCGGGCAGGGTCTCGCGCCAGGACGCCCAGCCGCGCCGGCCGATGACGGCGATGGCGAAGTACAGGAAGATGACGAAGTAGGCCATCGCCGGGACGTCCACGGTGTAGAAATGTGCCTGCTGGATGCCGAAGGCCGTCACGGAGCCGAGGAGCGCGGCCAGGGCGCCGACGCGCCGGTCGAAGAGCCGAGCACCGATGCCATAGGCGAAGAGCAGGGCGAGCAGGCTGTAGAGGACGCTCAGCTGCCGCCCGACCATGTAGACGCTGAAGTAGTCCGTGGAGTCGGTGGCCAGGCCCGCCAGATAGGCCACGGTGACGGGCCAGGTGCCGTACACGTAGAAGTCATGGCCGACGTTGCGCGGGTTGAGGAGCGAGCTGTCGGTGTCCAGGTAGCCCGCGACGTCCACCGGAAGCGCCAGCTTCTCGGTGACCATGGTCAGGAAGCGCTCATCCGGATGCAGGTGCTGGTTGGCATCCCAGTCCAGCCCGGTGAAGCGCAGCCAGGCGCCCAGGACGAGGCTCAGCAGCAGCAGCCGCACCGGCCACGAGGGCCGCGCCGGGCGCCGGGGCGCATGGTGCGAAGTGATGGGCAGCGGGGACGGCGGCGAGGCTGCCACCGGTTCGCGACCAGCGGCAGCGGCGTGGTCTTGGTCCGGCAGCGTCGGATCCGTCGCCCGGGCCGCGGGTGCGGCCGTCGTCACCGCCGGAGCATCCCCCGCGGCGTCCTTGCTCTCCGGAAGTTGGTTCACGTCGCGCTTCCTGTCATGCCGGGGCTGACGATCACGGGGCGCCTTGCCGGCTACCCAGCGCAATGGGTCAGGGATGGTGAGCGTCGCGGCGGCCGCGGCGAGCAGCGGCCGGGCGGCCTACCGGCGGGCGGTCCGCGCCGGGTGCCGGCGAGTATACCATCCCGACGGCACGCGGCGGGTGGGGCCAGTCCGGCGGTCCTGACCAGGGAGGCCTAGCGGAGCGGCGGACCGATCTCCTGGTAGGCGAAGGTCCCTGCCGCGTAGCGGTTGGCCGGGCCGTCGTCGAGGATCCCCGGCAGGCGGCCGTAGGTCCAGACGTTGGCGTAGCGCCCACCGCCGACGAAGCGCAAGGCGCCCTGCCCGCCGTCGACCGTCCAGGGCGCCGGACGGCCCTCGGCGTTGCCGTTGGGCTCGTCGGCGTTGTAGCCGTCGGCCACGACGCTGCCGTGGAATCCGGCCGCGAGGGTCAGCGGCGGGTCCAGCGGGGCCAGACGGCTGCCCTCCTTCAGCGGCGAGGCGTCTTGGTAGAGCTCGACCGCCGCGAGCGGACGGTCTCCTTCGCGATCCACCAGGTAGATGTGGATGGGAGCGCGAAGCCCGTCCTGACCGCTGTCGAAGGCGCCAAGGGCGGTGACCAGCACCGGCCGGACCACGTCGAAGTCCATGCCCAAGGCGCCCAGGTGCACCTGTCCGCCGACCGTTCCGGCCGGCACGCGGTAGGCCACGTACGCCGCGGGCGGCAATCCCTGCCCGTCCAGGTCCGCGCGCCACATGGACCGGCCCAGGAGCGGCAGGTAGGCCGCGGCCAGAGGCGGGTTGGGCGGCCGGGTCGGCGACGGGACGGTCGGCGTCGGACCCGTCGGCGGCGGGATGGTCGGCGGCGGCGGCCGGGGGCTGGGCGTAGGGCGCGGCGTCCCTGGACTCCCGCCGGCCGAGCGGCCGAAGAGCAGGGGCCACCAGTTCTCCATGGGCTTGCCGTCGATGTCCGCGCTCTGGTTGGCGATGCCCGGGACGTTCTGCAGCCACCAGCGCATGAAGCCGAGCTGGCTGCAGCCCCAGCGGGCGCAGGACAGCGGGCGGCTCCGGGACGTGCCGTCGCGCCGCCAGTCCTCGCAGATCGAGTCCGCCGCGTCGGTCCGGCCGTACTGGTAGCCTACGTCCTGAAGGACATTGGGCGGTGTGTGCACGTCGCCGCAGGCGCCGACGAAGCCGTTGCCGGCAAAGGGCCGGGCCACGAAGCCGGTACGGTCCGACGCGCTGCCGTCGAGGCAGCCGGCGGGCACGGCCGGCCAGGGCCAGGTGACCGTCGTGAAGTCGCAGGGACGGTAGGTGCGCATCGTCCATTCCAGGCGGTGTCCGAAGCTGTGCAGCGCATAGTCCGGACCCAGGCCGTTGTGGAAGGCCATCAGCGCCACCTGCCGGCCGCAGTTGGGCATGCGGGTGCCCTGCAGGCTCTGCCATTCTGGGCCGTTGGTCGCCCATTCCGGGATGCCGCCGGTGCCGCCCTCCCAGAACCACACCTCGTCCACCTCGCCCGCCCGCACCAGGTCGCAGATACCGTGCTTGCTGAAGAGGCTGCCGAGGTCGCGGCTGCCGCCGCAGCGGGGCGGCATCGCCTCCTCCACGAAGATCCTGTCCTGGTAGAGGTCGTAGGCCAGGTAGGGCTGCGCCAGCGGGTCGGCGTAGCCGTGGTAGGCGCTGGCCTCCTGCAGCTGCTCGATCACCGCGCGGGTCTGCGAGCGGATATGCGCGGCGTCGTAGCGGCCGGTCGGCAGCGAGATGACCATGACGGACTTGCGCACCGCGGCCTCCGGGCGCGCCGCCCGACCGTTCGGTCGCGGCGGGGCCTCACGCCCTCGGGACCCCGAGACGGGATCTGGTACAGACATGCCCTGCTGGATGACCGCGAACTCCGACAGGTCGTGGGCCACGCCGGCGCCCGGCTCCAGGACCATCGGCGCGGCGGACTGGACCGCGACACCGGCGGGGCGCGGCGGATCGGCCAGCATCCAGGTTTCGAAATGGATGTCGTCGATGTCACCGTGCCAGGTCAACCCGTCGATCGAGGTGTAGGAGCTGCCGACGCTGTTGGAATAGCAGTCCGGTCGATTCGAATAGCCCCAGCCGAACTGGCTCCGCGGCGCGCCCTCATGAGATACCACCAGGGCGTAGGTCCGCCCCGCCTCCAGGCGCGGCGGATCGGCGAAATCGAAGCGATCGCCCGCCCGCGCGCCGGCCGCCGCGAGATCGGTGGCCAGCGGCCCGTCGCAGCTGTCGGTCGGCCGCAGGTGCAGGGTGGTCAGGCCCGGCGACCCGAAGCGGATGGAGGGCAGCCTGACGAAGGCCAGCCGACCGTCCACTCCGGCCACGAAGGTCTGCGCCTTCCAGGTGCCGGCATCGATCCGGGCATAGGCTACCGGCGCTTCCTCGCAGCTGCGCTGGTCGAGGACGGGTTCGGCGGATTGCCCGACGGCGGTGGACAGGCGCAAGCCCGTGGCCGCCAGGGCGGCCATCGCACCGACCGCAACGACGAAGCGCGTCCGCGCTTCGATGGTCTTGCTCATGGCGTTGTCCTCTCACCAATGCGCTAGAAGATCACATCGCCAGATCGGAGGCCCCGGTCAGCGGCAGCCGAGGCTGACGATCGCCCGGCGGCTCGTCCATGCGCGTTCGCGTCCGCTAAGGGGCGCTGTCGGCCCGGAAGATGAAGCTGCCCGCCGCGTAGCGATTGACCGGCCCGCTGTCGAGGATGCCGGGGAAGCTGCCGAGCATGAAGGGCCAGTCCCAGCGCGACTGGCCCACGAAGCGAAGCAGGCCGCCGCCATCGTCCGTGGTCCAGGCCACAGGCCCGCCGATACCGTTGCCGTTCGGCTCGCCGGGTCCGTAGCCCTCGGCGCCCATGCTGCCGCGGAATCCGGCCGGTAGGCGCAGCGGCGGGTCCAGGGGCTGGAAGCGGCTACCTTCCAGCGGCTGTCCGACGCGATCGCGGAAGGTCAGTCGGACGAGCGGCTCCAGGGTGTCGCGGTCCCAGACGATGGCCGAGATTTCCCGGCGCAAGCCGTCCTGGCCGCTGTCGAAGACGCCGAGATCGGTGATGAGGATGGGCGCCTCCACGTCGAAATCCAGGCCCAGGGGGCCTTCGTGCGGCTGGTTGCCGACCGTGCCGGCGGGCACCTGGTAGGCGACGAAGGCCGCGCCGGGCTCAGGGGGCTCGCGGGTGGGCTCGGGGACGGTCGTGGGCTCCTGGGGCCGCGATGTGGCGGTGCCGAAGCGCTGCGGATCGTAGACCGGCAGGTCGTCGGGGCAGTCGAGATCGGCCCGCGGCAGCCAACCCGGTTGCGTCGCCCCGTCCGCCTCGCCCCAGAGCCAGGACGCGTCGGCGCGCCGCGCCTGGGCACTGAAGACGCTTCCCGGCGGCAGCATGGCGACAGTCGGCGCCCCGAGGTCCGGCGCCTCGCGCAGCGCCAGGGCGGCCGTCGTCGTGCAGATCCAGTGATCGCCCGGACCGGGATACGACGCCTCTGCGCTTCGGGCCGCCGCGGCGACCTGTTGGTGGTCGTCCGGCAAAGGCGCGGGTGAACGCCGCAGCTGCAGCGCGAGCATGCCGACCGAAGCTGTCACGACAGCCAAGGCCGCGAGCGAGGATACCGAGCGCATCGACATGGCTGAACCTCCCGGGGGCGCGTCAGACGACGGTCCCGTCCGGCCAGTATACCATGCCGGATCGCGCGCCGAACGCCAGAATGCAGGCAGGGCCGACGATCGCGATCGGATCGTCGGCCCTGCGCTTTGAACCATTGGTCAGTCTGCCGTAGCGCTCGCCGCACGCCCCAGGAATGAATTCCGGGGCTCTCCCATCGGAATGTCCCTTCGGGACGGTACGGCGAAGCACCACACCGACTCGAATTCTGTACCAGACCCGTGACGGCGCCGCCTGCGGGTTGCCGTCCCGCTCCGTCCTGGAACCGTCAGACCATGCGGGCGACGATCTCGGCGATCTCGTCCGGGTGGCTGGCCACCGCGATGCCCGCGGCGCGGAAGGCCTGCACCTTGCCCTCGGCCGTGCCCAGGCCGCCGGAGATGATGGCGCCGGCATGGCCCATGCGTTTGCCGGGCGGCGCGGTCTGCCCGGCGATGAAGCCCACCACCGGCTTGGTGACGGAGCGCGCGACGAAGTCCGCCGCCGCCTCCTCGTCCGCGCCGCCGATCTCACCGATCATGACGATGAGGTCGGTGTCCGGATCGTCCTGGAAGGCTTGCAGGACGTCGATGAACTTGGTGCCCTGGACCGGGTCGCCGCCGATGCCAACGGCCGTCGACTGGCCGATGCCCCGTTCGGTGAGGGCGTGCAGCACTTCGTAGGTGAGGGTGCCTGAACGGCTGACCACCCCCACCCGTCCGGGCAGGCAGATGTTGCCGGGGATGATGCCCACCTTGGCCTGGCCCGGCGTGATGAGGCCGGGGCAGTTGGGGCCGATCATGCGCACGCCGTGCAGGAGCAGGTAGTCCGTCACCCGGAGCATGTCATGTACCGGCACGCCCTCGGTGATGGTCACGATGGTGCGGATGCCCGCGTCCACCGCCTCGAGGATGGCGTCGGCCGTGAAGCGCGCCGGCACGTAGATGATGCTGGCGTCGGCCCCCGTGGCGGCCACCGCCTGGGCGACCGTGTCGTAGACCGGCACCCCGGCCTCGCGCTGGCCGCCCTTGCCCGGCGTGACGCCGGCCACCACGTTGGTGCCGTAGGCCACCATCTGCGCGGTGTGGAAGGCGCCTTCGCGGCCGGTGATGCCCTGCACCAGGAGGCGCGTCTGCTTGTCGACGTAGATGCTCATGCTGTTGAACCGGTTCCTTTCACTGGCCCGCGGCGGCGACGGCCAGGCGGGCCGCTTCGTAGAGCGTCGGCGCCGTGGGCAGGTTGGCGCTCTTGAGGATCTCGCGGGCCTCAGCGGCATTGGTGCCCACGATGCGCACCACGAAGGGCACATCGGTCTGCAGCTTGCCGATGGCGGCCAGGATGCCCTTGGCCACCTCGTCGCCGCGGGTGATGCCGCCGAAGATGTTGATCAGCACACTCTTCACCCGGCCGTCGGCCAGGATGATGCGCATGGCCTTCTCCACCTTGTCCGCCTGGGCGCCGCCGCCGATGTCCAGGAAGTTGGCCGGCTCTCCGCCGCAGAGCTTGAGCACGTCCATCGAGGCCATCGCCAGGCCGGCGCCGTTGACCAGGCAGCCGATGCTGCCGTCGAGGTCCACGTAGGACAGGCCGGCCTCGCGGGCCTCGCGCTCCGCCGCCGTCTCGTCGGCTGGGTCGCGCATGGCGGCCAGCTCCGGCTGGCGGTAGAGGGCGCTGTCGTCCAGGTTCACCTTGCCGTCCAGGGCCATCAGGCTCCCGTCCTCCAGGATGACCAGGGGGTTGATCTCCACCAGGGTGGCGTCCAGGGCCACGTAGGCCTGGTACAGGCCGTTCAGGATGCCGGCGAAGGCGCGGTGCAGGGCGGGATCCAGGCCCAGGCCGAAGGCCACCTGGTTGCATTGGAAGGCCTGCAGGCCCAGCAGCGGGTCGATGGCCACCTTGACGATGGCGTCGGGATGTGTGACCGCCACCTCCTCGATGTCCATGCCACCCTCGGCCGAGGCGATGATGACCGATCGCCGCAGGGCGCGGTCCTGGATGATGCTCAGGTAGAGCTCCTTGGCGATGGCCACCGCCGGGTCGATCAGCACCTGGCGCACTGTGAAGCCCTTGATGTCCATGCCCAGGATCTCGGCAGCGCGCTCCGCCGCCTCCTCCGGGTCCTTGGCCAGCTTGACGCCGCCGGCCTTGCCGCGGCCCCCGGTCAGCACCTGGGCCTTGACGACCACCCGGCCGCCCAGGCGTGCGGCGATGGCGCGCGCCTCCTCCGGCGTGGCGGCGACGTCGCCGACAGGCACCGGCAGGCCGTAGCGCCCGAAGAGGCGTTTCGCCTGGTATTCGTGGATGTTCATGCGATCTCCTTGGGACACAGGGAAGGGGCGGCCCTTGCAGGCCGCCCCTGGATCTGGCTGGAGTGCGAAGCGGCGCGGATTATAGCATCAGGGGACGGCGGTCGCGGTCGGCTCGGCGGCGCCCGCTGTCGCCGGCGCGTCGGTCGCGGCGGCGCCCTCCGCGGCGACCTCGGCGGCATCGCCGCCAGCCGGAGGCGACGTGCCTTCGCCCGCCGGCACGGCCGCGCCGGCGCCCAGCTGCAGGGCCGGGAAGCGGGACACGATACCGCTCTCCGACGAGGCCACGTACAGCCGCCCTTCGGCGTCGAAGGCGATGCCGATGGGCAGCTTCAGGCCCACCTGGTCCTGGGGAATGCCGATGCGCCCCAGGGCCTTGCCGTCGGCGCCGTACACCCAGACACGCGACTTCTCGGGGTCGGTGAAGGCGATGATGCCGCCCGGCCCCACGGCCACGTAGGCCTTGTGGTTGGCGTCCGTGCTGGTCCAACCCTCCACCGGGATCTGCCGCAGCGGCCGCAGGTCCTTGTCGAACACCTGGACCCGCTCGTTCCACAGGTCCGCGACCACGATGTTGCCGTTGGCCGGATCGATGGCGATGCCGGTGGGCTCGTTGAGCTCGCCAGGGCCGAGGCCGCTGCCGCCGAAGGCGCGCAGGGGCTTGAGGTTGGCGTCGAGGACGACCACGCGCTTGTTGCCGGTGTCCGTGACATAGACCTGGCCTGCCGCGTCGACGGCCACATCGCGCGGGCCGTAGAGCAGGTCCAGGCCCTCGCTCAGCGAGGGCGGCGAGCCGAAGGTGCCCACACGGGCCGTCTCGTTGCCGTCCTGGAACTTGAGCACCCGGTGGTTCCAGGTGTCGGCGATGTACACCGCGCCGTCGGGTCCCACGCCCAGACCCCAGGCGCTGGGCGCCGGGTCGGTGGTCTCGGGCTTGCCGTCGCCGTCGTAGCGCAGCACGCCCTCGGCCAAGGTCGCCACCGGCTTGCCGTCAGGCCCGAACACCACCACCCGCTCGTTGCCGTGGTCCATGACGTAGACGCGGCCGGCGGCGTCCACCTTGACCCCCTTGGGCTCGGCCAGGGCCTTGCTGTCGTCGCCCTCGAAGCGCAGGTCGGCGGTCACCTCGAGCTGCGGCACGTCCACCTTGGTCGGCTGCGGACCGGCGGTGCCCACCGGCGCCACCGCCCCGGAGATGGCCTCGCCCAGCTGGTCGATGTCCTTGCGCACCCAAAGCTTCATCTTGGCGTTGTGGAACCAGTCGTCGAGCGACTTGGCCTTGGCCTCGGCCGCCGGGACGCGCGGATCCTGCACGTACTTGCGGTAGAGCAGGATGTTCATGAGGTTGCGGCGCATGTCGGGGTTGCGGAAGTTCTCCAGCACCTTCTCCAGGCCCGCCTTATCCATGGTCACGCCCTTGTAGCCTTCGTTGGGCCACCACATGCGGTCCAGCTCGTAGGCGTTGAAGTCGGCGTCCAGGTAGTCCTCGAACTTGCCGTAGTTGGGCGAGCCCACCAGCACCGCGTCGTATTCCTTGAGCTGCGCCAGGCCGGGTGCGTCGGCGCCCAGGTAGGCGGCACCGGGGAAGGGCACCGATTCCGGCCGGCTGCGCGGCTGGTCGTTGCGGAAGTACCAGGTGAGCGGCCAGCTCACCTCGTTGTCGTAGCCGATCTTGGCATCGCGCTGCTGCGTGTCCTTGAGCACCCGCTGCAGGTTGCGCAGACGGTCCAGGGCCACGTTGTCGTCATCCGTGGCGTGGGCGTAGACGATGTACTCGGTGGCCAGCTCCTCGTTGACGAAGTTGGCGCGCAGGGACACATAGAGGTTGGCGACCAACAGGATGCCCGCCAGGACCAGGGCGCCCAGCAGGCGATGCTGGAAGCCTGAGCCGAACGCGCGCTGGCGCTTGATGAGCACCACCAGCACGCCGAGCACCACCAGCAGGCCCAGGGCGCCGCGCGCCAGGCTGCCGCCGTCGGCTTGCTGCAGCGCCGGCAGGATACCCGCGAGGCTGCGGCCGATGGCCGCGGCCAGGGCCCAGGCCATCTTGGGCAGGGTGGTGATGAGGTGGTCGTACTTGCCCAGGAGAAGTTCGCCGGCGTTCTCGGCGGCGGTGGCGCGCCAGCCCAACAGCAGGACCAGGGCCAGGACCGCCAGACCGACTCCCAGGGCCATCGTGCGGCCCGCACGAAGCAGGGCGGCCAGCCGGCGCAGCAGCAGGGCGAGCAGGCCGAGCGACAGCAGGAAGGTGATCACCGGCCAGCCCTGCTCGAAGAACATCAGCGCCGTCAACTGCGCGGCGAGCAGCAGGAAGCCCGCGGCCTGGAGGCCCACCTGCGCCAGGAGCCCGCCCTTCAGCGCCGCCCAGTCGATGCAGTCGACGGTGTCGGCGACGAGCCGCCCGGCCAGGAAGCAGAGCGGCACGGCCATGTGCACGATGAGCCAGGGCATCTTCTCGCCGGCCCAGGAGAAGGTCCAGAAGGCGCCGAGCATCCAGCCCATGAGCAGGGGCACGAAGAGGCTGGCGGCCAGGGACGGGGGCCTTCCGGCCGGGGCGTCGTCGCCTCGCCAGGCGCGCAGGGCGGCATTGCGCCAGTACACCCACACCGCGGCCATGCCGAAGAAGAAGGGCAGGAACTCGTACATCGGCGTGAACAGCAGGTAGTAGTACCAGGGCTGATCGCCGCGGACCACGTCGTGCTGCGCGAGCCAGTACTCGATGGAGCGCCTGAAGCCGTCGATGCCCTGCAGCGGCGTCTTGCCCACGCCGGAGAAGAAGGTGGTGACGAAGAGCACGTAGATGACGGCGAAGACGACCATGGCCAGTGCGGTGGCGGCCATCGGCGCCGCGCCCATCGACCGGGCCAGGCTGCGGCCCCTGCCCGGCGCAAGCAGCAGGCTGAGGGCGCCGTAGACCAGGATGACCGCGCCGGCGGCCAGGAGGCCGCTGGCCGCGTTGCAGAGCGGCTCGGTGGTGGCATCGGCGCAGCTGCTCCGCGCATGCAGCAGCCGTCCGGCGACGGCCAGCGCCGCGCCCAACAGGAGGAACCAGCGCGCCTGGGCCGGGAAGAGCAGGTCCAGCAGGCTCATCCCGCCCGCGGGCGCGTCGCCGTCCTCCCCCAGGGCGATGTCGCCGGAGCGGTCGGCCGGATCGCTCGCGCGGAAGCCGGCCATCATCCTGAGGAGCAGGGCGAAGACCAGGATCAGGCCGGCAAAGAGGAAGCTGGCCTCGAGATAGCTCTTGGCCGGCGCCTGGTTGAAGAGCGGCAGGCGCGCGGCCAGGGTCGCCGGCAACAGCTCGGTCAGGCCGCCGTGCTTGGCCAGGGAGCCGAACACGAGCAGGCTCAGGCTCAGGATGACCCCGCCCAGGCCGATCCGCTCGCCCGTCTCCGGGCGCAGGCGCTCGGCCACCAGGAAGACCAGGATGCTGACCAGGATCACGAAACCGTTGATGTAGGACATCTCCGCCGAGGCGATGTTCAAGGCGCCGCCGGCCAGGGCCATGACGATCCAGCGCCCCTGGCGGGAATCGAGGTAGCGGATGAAGCCCACGACCATCATCACCGTGAACAGCTGCACGTGAATGTCATGGCGCATGTAGCGCGAGTAGTACATGACGGTCGGCGACAGGAAGAGCATCAGCCCGGTGGCCAGGGCGCCCACGGGGCCGAGCCACTTGCGCAGGAGCAGCGGCGACAGCACCAGCAGGATGCCCATGAGCGCCGAGAAGAGCCGGGCGCTGAAGTCGCTGTCCCCGAAGAGCCAGTACATCAAGGCGGTCGCGTGGTAGAGCACCGGGCCGTGCATCATCGGGTCGTGCACGTACTCGCCCTTGGCGAAGAGCTTCCAGGAGTAGTACACGTGGAGGCTCTCGTCATGGGACATGACCCGGTGGCCCAGCTCGTAGAGCCTGGTCACCGCGGTGACCGCCAACAGGCCCAGCCAGGTCAGCCGCTCCAATCCGGGGCGGAGGCTCGTGGTCGGGCGGCCTGCGCCGCCGATGCCGTTCTCGCTCATCGTTCTGTCCTCGTGCGGTGGTTCAACAGGTTGACCAGGTCGGCGGCGCAAGGCCGGGGGCTATTCTAGCCCACCGGTCGCGCCCGGGCGGGAAGGCTCTGATACGGCAGCTCAATGAAGCGTGAGCGCAGCGGTCGCATGACCTCGCGGCCAATGCACTAATGCGAGATGCGAGATGCGGTATCCGAGATGCGGTATCCGACATTCCCACCGGCTACTCTCAGAGACCATTGTGGCACGCCTAGGGCCGGTGGTAGATGCGGGTGCCGTCGGCGTCGCCGGGGGCAGAGTCGTAGACCAGTTCCAGCGTTCGCGCGAAGCGCTCCTCGCTCGCGGGATCGAAGCCGTTCCAAGCGCGCTCCGTCCGGCCGACGACCACATAGCGGACGTTGTACTTGGTCAGGAGGGCCAGCGCGGCCGCGTCGTCGGCCGTGCCGTAGAGCTGACGGATGTCAGCCTCGCGCTCCTGGGTCAGGGCCACCGCGGTGTCGCCGCGCCACTGGTGCTCGTGCCCCGCCCAGCCCAGGACCGTGGGCCGGCCGCTGGCCATGCTGATCCGACCCTCATAGGCGTAGCCGCCGCCCGGGGCCTCCAGGATGGCCTCGCCGCGCCGGCTGTTGTCCAGCAGCCATTGGGACGCGCCCCAGTCGCCGGGCTGCTGCTCGGGCCAGGTGGACAGGCCATGCAGGGTGAGGCCAGTTGGCGGCGGGGTGAAGCCGCGGGTCCGGTCGCGCAGGGCGGCCAGGGTGAAGACCAGGCCGCCGGCCACCAGGAGGGCCGCCGGCAGGGTCACGGCCAGGGCCGCGGGCCGGCGCAGCCGCCGCCAGGTCAGGAAGGCGGCATAGGCGCCGCCGACGGCCAGCAGCACCCAGGCCTGGTAGTAGAACTTGAAGACCGAGTTCATGCGGTTGTTGAACAGGTCCTTCAGGAAGATGAACTCGATCAGGAGCGGCAGGGCCAGGCCGGCGCCCAGGCAGAGCAGGGCAAAGGTGCCGGCGATCCGTTCGCCGTCGGCCTCGCCGGGTAGATCGTCGTCGGACGCCTCCGCCGCGTCGGTACGGCTGCCCGCGCCCGCCGCACCTGCGGCGTCGCCGCCGAGCCAGAGGGCGAGCGCGGCCGTCGCGGCCAAGGCGACCAGCAGAGCGAGCAGGGCCGCGGTCCAGGCCCGCAGCAGCAGGCAGGCGAGCAGGACGCCGCCGCCGACGGCCAGCCCCGTTCCCCAGGCGCGGCGGGCCGCGGCGCCGACCTCGCGCCGGGCGGCGGCGGCCAGCAGCAGGATGCCGGTGAGCGCCAGCCAGAAGAGTGGGCCGAAGTGCACCAGCCACTGGTCGAGGCGGGAGCGGATGTCCACCAGGCCCAGGCCCTTGGCCTGCGAGCTGAAGCTGGCATAGAAGGGCAGGTAGCAGAGCAGGCCGAGGGCGCCGAGCCAGGCGCCGATGCGCAGGACGCCGATGAGCCGCGCCTCCCAGCCGCCCCGCTCGCGCCGCGACCAGAGCGCCTGCAGCAATGCGCCGCCGCCCAAGGCCATGCCCGCGGCCAGCAGGCTGCGCGTGGCGACGCCCACCGGCGCGCCGTCACCGTCACCCAGCGCGGCGGCGAGCCGCCAGCCGAGGGCCGAGAGGCCGGCAAGGGCGGCCGCCGCCAGCGGCAGGTCGAAGCGCTCCGCATCCGGCGCCGGCGCCGACCACCGGCGGGGATCGAAGGCGGCCAGCAGGAAGGCCAGGCCCACCATTCCCATGAAGGTGGGCAGGTCCCAGGTGTTGAAGAAGCCCAGGGCGCCCAGGATCACCGGGAGGGCCAGCCAGCGCCAGGTCCACAGGTCCGCGCCGCGCCGCAGGCGGAAACCGCCGGCCAAGACGGCCAGGGCCAAGGTCAGGGACAGAAGCACGTAAGGCAAGGTCAGCACATGGGGATGCACGTCGCCCAGCATGAAGCTGAAGAAGGGGAACTCGTGGATCACCTCACGGCAGCCGCCGCCGGCATCGACATCGGCGATCACGCGGGAGCTACGCCACCACCAGATGAAGCGGTCGGGCCAGAAGCGGCCCTGGTCGTAGCCGGCATTGGCCTCGCCGCAGAAGGTCTGGAGCACCCCGAGGTTCTTGATGCCCAGGCGGTCGTAGAAGGAGGCCGGCAACCAGCCCTCAAGGTAGAAGGCCTCCAGCACCGCATGGAGGTTGCCCATGAGCACCAGCAGCATCGCCGCCAAGGCGCCCGGGGCCCAGCGCGCCGCTTCGCGAGCGCGCGGCGCGCCCATGGCCGCCAGGTTGTAGCCCAGGCCTGTCGCCGCCGCCAGGGTCAGCCCGAAGGTCATGGGGATCATCAGGTTGAAGGCCGCGTAGCGGTCCACCGCCGACAGCTTCGTCAACCAACCGGCGATCAGGTAATGCAGGTGGTAGTAGGAGATGCCGTGCCCGGCCAGCCAGGGGTCCAGCGGCGGGAAGGAGGGGCTCTCCAGGACGGAGCTGAGAAAGGCCATCTCCATCCACTTCTCACCGCCGCTGGTCTCGATGGCGGGGTTGAAGGACCGGAACCACGCGAAGAGCAGGAGACCCAGGGCGTAGATCAGCTCGAAGCCCAGCAGGCGGCGGCGATGGGCGGTCAGGAAGGCCCGCCAATCCGCGCCGTCCGCCTTCTCCAAGGACCAGGCCGCAGCGGCGACCAGCCCCAGGGCCAAGGCGGCCCCCAACCAGCCGCCCGGAAGCATGCCCAGAAGCCCCAGCAGCCAGAAGCAGAGCCCGCCGGCCAGGATGCCGACGGGGCGGGCGACCGACAGGCCCTGGTCGGGCAGCACCTTCAGGATGCGCCGCGCCAATGGCAGGCCCACGACCATCGCCGCCGTGGTGGCCAGCCACCAC
>JBGAUA010000047.1:0-22617 GCA_044228875.1 Anaerolineae bacterium | reverse complement strand
GACAGACCTTGGCGACGCTGACAGGTGTCGGGCCGGCGGTCGGTCCGGCAGGTGGGCCGGCGGTCGGTACTTCGGCCGTGGCGACAGCGGTATGGGTCGCGGTCGCCGTCTCAGTCGCCGTCGCCACCGCCGGTGCGTCCCCATCCGGCCCAAGGTCGAGGATCTCCGTCGCCGCCATCGCCTCACCATCCTCGCCGCGGCCGCCGACGACGATCAGGCGCCCATCCCTGCCCAGGTGCATCCCGTGGTTCGAGCGCGCAGCGGCCATCGCCGGGCCCGTTGCCCAGGTTCCCGTGAGTGGATCGTAGAAAGCCGTGTCAGCCGTTGGCGTCTCATCGTCCATCGTGGACCCGCCGGTAACCAGCACCCGACCCGACGGCAGCAATGTGGCCGCATGCCGTGCGCGGCCCAGAGGCATCGCGCCCGTCGGCCGCCAGGTCAAGGTCTGCGGATCAAAGCGCTCGCAAGAAGCCAGATCCGGCGCCTCCGACTGCCTTCCACCCACGGCGAGCAGGCCACCATCGGCCAGCTTCGTCAGCGTGAAGAAGGATCGCGCCGAATCCATTGCCGGACCGGCCGACCATTCACCTGACGCCGGGTCGTAGAGCTCGCAGCCCGTCCGCGTCGCCAGTCCGCCCGGTGCGCGGCCATCGTAGACCACGCCCCCGCAGGCCAGCACCTTGCCCGCCGACGGCCCCGTCGTCAGCAGCACCGCCCGCAGTCCGAAACGCGCCTCGGCCAAGGGTCCCGTGGCCTCCCATCGGTTTGTCGAGATGCGGTAGATCTCGGCCGAGGTGAAGGCTTCGCCATTGGATGCGCCGTTGTATCCCGCCAGGTACAGTACCCGGTCCGTGTCCAGCGCCACCAGCTCGGCCGCGAAGCGCCGCCGCAGCGGGCTGTTGGCACTGGCCGACCAGCGGCCGTCTCGCTCGTTGAAGACATGGGATTCCGTTCGCGATCCGGCCGGGTGCTCGCCCACCAACATCACCCCGCCCGAGCTCAGTCGCAGGGCCTGCTGTTGCCAGCGATGCTCGGCCGGCATCGGCGCCACCTCAGTCCATGTCGTCCACGACAGGTCCAAAGTCTCGGCGCGATCGGTATGGATCTGAAAGCCCGATCGACTCGGGTCGGGTACCCCGCCCGCCGCCAACAGACGCCCGGAGGGCAGCTCGACCAGCGCATGCGCCCAACGCGCCGCGCGCAGCGGCGGACCGGGGCGCCAGCTTTGGGCCTGTACGACCGGCGTGGCGAAGACCACCAGGCACAGCAACAGCAGGGCGGACAGCATCACAACGCCAGGCAGCCGTAACACCGAATCCGCCGATGGCAATCCGCAGCTTCGAGGACGACCACGCACGACTTCAGCTCGCACGACCGGCGGCTTCTCGCCGGCTCGCGGGGCGGCGACAGGGTGGCAACTCACAATGGACTCCTTTCCAGGCAACCCGGATCACCGATCAAGCGGCGATCCCATGGTCAGGAGCCTAGGAGCAATGCGTTCCCAAACCGTTCCCTCCGCAGCGCCACCGTCGATTGACATCGGACCCGCAGCCCGTCACCCCCACCCCAATCGCATGCCATAGCCCGCATCCCGCCCGCCCGGCAGCACCGCGTCGCGCACCCAGGCCATCGCCACCGACCGAGGGCTGTCCCAGGCGCCGCCGCGCGCCACCCGTCGGAGCTGCGGCGACGCGCCCGGATCCTCCGCCGCGGCCTCCGTGCCCGGCAGCCGCGGCACCGTGTAGAGGGGATGGTCCGCATCCGCCCCGAACACCGAGGACGTCCACTCCCACACATTGCCGCAGAGGTCCGCGACGCCCTCAGCCGTTTCGCCCGCCGGGAAGACGCCCATTGGGCTGGGGCGCCAGACATGAAGTTCCGAGGTGTTGGCGCAGCAAGCCTCCAGCGCTTCGTCGTCAGCGATGGTCAGCCCGCCCGCGCTGCGCGCCGCCGCTTCCCATTCCAGCTCGGTGGGCAGCCGGTACGGCTCCCCCGTCTGGGCCGCCAGCCACAGGGTGTATGCCCGCGCCTCGAACCAGCTGATGCCCACCACCGGTTGGGCGGGGTTGTTGAAAGCCGGATCCAGCCAGAAGCGCGGCGCCGTGAGCCGCCCACCCGGATACATCTGCGCCAGATGCGCCTCCAGGTCCGGCGGCTCCATGGCGATTCGCCGGCGGAAGAGGGCATACCAGTCCTCGGCCATGTGACCTTCGCGGAACAAGCGGTCCAGCTCGTGCGGGTCGGCCCTGAATCGCGCCGTCGCCGTCCGCGCCTGAGCGGCCGTGTCATCGGCGGTCGTCAAACCCTGCTGCCAGTCGCGCGCCGCTGGCGTGTCCCACCAGCGAGGGTCTTCATAGCCGCCGCCGGCCATGAAGCAGGCCCATTCCGCGTTGCTCAGCTCCAAAGCGCTGATAGCGAAGGAAGGCAGATGCACCATCCCTCCCCCGCCGACGCGGTCGTCGCCCAGCCAATGCTCCCCCGCCGGCAGCGTCACCAGCGGTGGGATGAGGCAGGCGCCAAGCGGACCCTCGCGCCGCTTCAGGCGCGGGTCACCCAGCTCACCCAGCACCAGGCCGGCGGCGATCCGCACCCTCAAGTCCGCGGCCGGGTCTCGCAAGCGCTCGACCAGGGACCAGCGCAGGCCGTCGAGCTGCACTTGATCCAGCGCATTCGGGCTGGCGACGAACGGTGAGGCCCCAGACGTCGTCGCCGGCGGCACGGCCCGCGTCGCCCGGGCTTCACCCGCCTGCGCCCGCTCGGCTTCCAGGTCCTGTAGCCGTTTCGCGCAGCGTCCGGCCAACAGCAGATCTCGCTCCTTGACCTCGGCGATGAAGGCCGCCGGCTGCCGGCTGAGAGCCACTGCCTGCAAGGCCGTTTCTTCCCAGCCGCTGCCCGGCGCCGGCGGCAGCGGATCCGCCCGGCCCAGGCCCGCCAAGGTGTCCGCCAGACTCGGCCGCAGCTGCGCCGCACGCCAGGCGACCGTCAACGGCGACAGGTCGCTGGTTGTCGCCAGGCGGCGGGCCGCGAAATGCTCCTGCAACAGCTGGTGGCTGAAGGCCAGTTCGTCGCGCTGCGCGTCGTCCTCGATCAGACCCAGGGAGTGGCCCGCGCGCAGGATGGCCTCGGCCGCCGGATCGTCGAGCGCGGACACCGCGTCGGCGTAGCGGATGCGCACCTGCGACGCTTCACCGCCCACCCGCCCGGCCTGCATTTTCCAGGCCAGCCGGCTGAGGCGATCGAAGAGACGTCCGTCTTCCGGCAGGGCGTAGCGGTCCGGCCAATGGAGCGTCTGCAGCACCCGCCGCCGATCGCGGGCCGTGAACAGCGGGCTCTCGCCATCGGCGGCCATCAGGCTGGGGTTGCCGCGCTCCAGCTCCCGGCGCAGGGCGCGCCGCAACACTGCCACCTGCAGGGCCACCCAATCCAGGGCGCCCGCCTCGCCCGCCAGCATCTGATCTACCAGCAGGCGCAAGGTGTAGGGCGAACGCAGCAGGTTCCAGTCCGGCGCCCGTTCCAGCCAGAGCAGCGTCTCCTCGGCCGCGTCGCCGGCCAAGCCGCATACCAGGGCCCGGATCTGCTCGTCGCTCAGCAGCTCGAGTTGGATCTGCGGCACCGGCAGGCGGGGGGTGGAGAGTGGCGCGCTGTAATCCAGGCCGCGGCAGCTGAACAGCACGCGGTTGCCCGTCGCGCGCTCGGCCAGATCTTGCAGCCAGACGCGCCATGGCTCGGTGAGCTCCCGCTGGCCGGCGTCATCGCGGTAGGGCATCTCGTTGAGCCCATCCAGAAGGATGAGCATCCTGCCTTCCAACAGCAGACTGTCCAGCGTTGGCAGGAGTGGACAGCGCTGCCGCCAACGTTCCGCCAGCCAGGCGCCCGGGTCCTGCGCGTCGGAGACGCCGCCCGGCGAGCGGAAGGCGTTGAGCGGAACCAGGAAAGGCACCAGGTCGCCGGCCCCGCGAAGACCGTCCACAGCAATATCCAATTCGAGGCGACGAAGGAGCGTGCTCTTGCCCGCCCCTGGCGGGCCCAACAGGACAAGCGCTGGATCCCTCAGGGCCGTCAGCACCGCACGCAGGTCCTGGAAGCGCTCCGGACCGGCCAACCAGCGCTCCTGACGATCGCGCCCCTGGTCCAACAGCAGGCTGAGCGATACAAAGCCGCGATCCAGCCGATAGCGGGGCAGGGACCAGGCCGCTACCCGGCTCAGCCGATAGGTGGTCAGGTCTACGGGCGGCAGGGCCGCCAAGGCCGCCAGGGCATCCTCCGGCAGTTCCGCCTGCGCCTCGGGATGCAGCACCGCCGCCAGCAATCGGCCTTGGGCCGTACGAATGGCGGGCGGCACCGGCGGCAGCTCACGCCGCGGCCGGAGGCCTACCAGCGTTCGCGGGGCGAACTCGGTGCGCGTCTCCTCCAGCACATGGATCCGATCGACGATCGGCAAGGCCTGCGGCGCTCCGACGCGCTGCGCCGAGGCCTGGTCGTCAACGCGGGGCGTCAAGCCCTCGGGGTGCCCGGCCGCGGCCTCCTGGCGCAAGCGGTCCGGTGGCTCGGGCGGCGGGGGCAGGCGCTCGGCGCGGATGGCCTCTTCCAGAGCCACGGTCGCCGCGGAAGGTCCTAGCTGCAGTTCGGCCGCCAAGGTCCGGGCACAGGCCTCCAGCTGACGCAAGGCGGCGGCCCCTTGATCGGACCAGGCCAGGATGCGCGCCAGTCGGCGGTGGCCGGCTTCGTCGATCGGGTCCAGTGCCAGGCGCTGCTGCGCCAGGCCGAGGGCCCCCGGCCAGTCGCCGCGCGCCGCGGCGCCGAGAGCCAGATGGTCCAGGGCCCATTGGCGCCGCAAAGCCAGCCGCTGGGCGTGCAAGGCCTGCCAATCGTCCCATTCCGGACATCCCGGCAACCGGAACCCGGCGATGAACTCGCCGCGCCACCAGGATAGAGCCGCGTTCAGCCCCGCCATGCAGCGCAGGCATGGGGGCCCATCGGCATGGCCGTGCGCTGCCACTTCGGCCATGGCCAGGTCGAAGGCTCGGGCGTCCACCCAGAGGCCAGGCCCCAGCGCCAAGGTGCGGTGGGTCATGTCTTCGGCGAGGGCCACCGCGCCGGCGGCCAGGCGGATCTCGGTCAGGCTCTTGCGCAGGTTGACGCCCGGCTGGGTCGAATCCGGCCAGAGCAGTTCGGCCAGGCTGGTCCGGCTGATCGGCCCCTCGGCCAGGGCCAACCAGGCCAGCAGCGCCAAGGGCTTGCGGTCCAGGCGCTGGGGTTCACCGCCGACGGTGAGGCCGGGCGGGCCTAGCAGCAGCAGGTGGTTGGTGGTCATGGCTGTGTTTCACCCACCAAGACGGCCGCAGGCCGCAACCGCTTGCGCCAACCGGTTGACGCACAGCCGGCCTCGGGGAGGCAGGCAGCCTCCTGACTCAACCTTGACCCCGTTGCTGCCCTCAATGGACTCACCGCCATTGACCCCAACCGCCATTCGACCGCGCCCGGGGCGACGCGAACGCGCCTTTCGCTGCCCCTGGGCCTGTTATAGCCCGGTTTGTCCCAATGTCCAATCGCGTTGCTGAGAGGGCAGAACTGCCGCGAGGGCCACGGGATGAAAGATCCAGCCGCTGATTCGCGAACGTGTTGCATCGACCCCAACCGTTGCGCCGGCATCGCAGCGCACCGCAACTCGCCCCGGAGGCCGGCCATGACCATGACCCGCAGACGCCTCATCGCCGGCGCCGGCGCCGCAACCGCCGCCGCAGCAGCGGTGCCCGCTGGAATCCCGGGCTTTCCGGTCGGGGAAGCGGCGGACTGGTCCGCCCGGCCCCGCCTCGCGTGGGCGGCCGGACGGACCCGTCCGATGCCCCTTCCCTCCCCCGAGCGGCATCTGCTGGCCCGGGCCACCTTCGGCCAGAGCCGCGGCGAACCGGCGCGGGCGCGGGCCTTGGGGACGGCAGCCTGGGTGGCGGAGCAGTTGACGGTGCCGGAGGACCCGGCGGTGGACGACGCCCTGGACCAGCTCTCGACCCTGCGCTGGACCGCCGAGCGCATCCGGAGCGCCTCGAGCGACCTGGTCAACCGGGCTCGCATCCGCGACGAACTGGTGGCAGCGACCCTGTATCGCATGGTCCACAGCCGGCGACAGCTCTTCGAGGTGCTGGTGGACCACTGGTCCAACCACTTCAACATCTACATGGACGACTACCACATGATGATGAAGTCGGTGGCCGATCGTGACGTCATGCGCCGCTTCGCCGTCGCGGATTTCCGCCGGTTGCTGCACGCTGACGCGACCTCGGTGGTGATGATGCAGTACCTCAACGCCTTGCAGAACACGCGAAGTGGCCCCAACGAGAACTACGCCCGCGAGGTGATGGAGCTGCACACCCTGGGCGTCGACGGCGGCTACGACGAGCGGGACGTCAAGGAGGCGGCGCGCTGCTTCACGGGCTGGAACCGCGGCGACAGCAGCTGGCTCTTCGAGTTCCGCAACCAGGACCACGACTCGGGCGCCAAGACCGTCTTGGGTCTGCCCATCACGGGCCGCGGCGTCGATGCGGGCCACGAGCTGCTGGACCGTCTTGTGGACCATCCCAGCTGCCGGCGCCATGTGGCGCGACGCCTCGCGAGGCGCTTCGTCGCCGATTCGCCGGCCGAGACGCTGGTGGACCGTGTGGCCGCGGCCTGGGGCGCCGACGGCGACATCGCCGCGATGCTGCGCGCGCTCTTCGCCGCGCCGGAGTTCGCGGCGGCCACGGTGGACCCGATCACTGGCGGCCCGGCCAAGGTCCGACGGCCGATGGAGTTCTGGGCGGCGGTGCTTCGCGGCCTGGGCGTCGACGCTGGCTTCCTTCTGGCCATCCCCGACGACGGGGATTACAGCGGCCGGCCGGAGCGCTACCTGCAACTGATGGGCCAGATGCCCTTCCGCTGGCGCTCGCCGGACGGCTATCCGGAGATCCGGCAGCGCTGGAGCGGCGCTCACGTCATGCTGTCGCGCTGGAACTTCGGCCTGGCGGCGGCCGAAGGACGGCTGGCAGGGGTCGAGCTGGACCTGGTCGGCCAGATGGCCGCGGATGCGGTGCCGGCTGAAGCGGGGGCCATCGTGGACTACTGGGCCGACCGCCTGCTGCCGCGGCCGCTCCTGACCGAAGACCGGGCCCTGCTCGTCGACGCCCTGGCTGACGGCGGAGACGGACGGATATCGGCCGCCCAGGCTGCCGAGCGCCTGCCGCAGGTCGTGGCCCTGATCCTCGACAGTCCGTACTTCCAGTGGCGCTAGGAGCGACGACCATGAACCACAGCCTCTCCCGACGCCGACTCCTGGGCACCGGCCTGGCCGCCGCAGCCGGCGCCCTGCCGGCCTGGATGCCCCGCCTGGCCTTCCGCCTGGCCGGGGCGCCGGCGCGGGGCGACATCCTGGTCTGCCTCTTCCAGCGCGGCGGCATGGACGGTTTGTCCGCCATCATCCCCTACCAGGAACGCCGCTACTACGACACTCGGCCCAAGATCGCCTTCAAGGCCCCAACGCCGGGCGACAGCAAGGCCAGCCTGCGCCTCGACGACCGCTTTGCGCTCAACCCCGCCTTGACGGGCCTGAAGCGCATCTGGGATGAGGGCCGTCTGTCAGCGGTCCACGCCACCGGCTCCCCGCACGGATCGCGCTCGCATTTCGAGGCCATGGGCTTCATGGAGCGCGGCACGCCGGGCGAGAATCGTCTGAACACCGGATGGCTGGGCCGCCACCTGGCCGCTACCGCTCGGGAGACGGACTCGCCCTTCCGTGCGATCGGCTTCGGCGGGGCGGTGCAGGAGGCCCTTCGCGGCCCGGTGCCGGCCGCCGCTCTGCGGAGCATCGCCGAGTTCCACCTGCAGGGGCAGACGGCGGAGCTGGCACGCTACAAGGCCCAGTTGGAGGCCCTGTGGTGCGGCGGCGACTGGCTGGCGGATGATACGCGGGCGGTCTTCGGCGCCCTTGACCTGCTGGAGAAGGCCGACCCGGCCAGGAACCAGCCGGAGAACGGCGCCAGCTATCCGCAGACGGCCCTGGGCCAGGGCCTCAAGCAGATCGCGCAGTTGATCAAGGCCGATGTCGGGCTGGAGGTGGCCTGCATCGACGTGGGCGGCTGGGACACCCATGTCAACCAGGCCTGGGGCAACGGCGATTCGACCCAGGGGCAGATGTACAACATGCTGCGCCAGCTGGACCAGGCCGTGACGGCCTTCTACCTGGACCTGGGCCGCCGTTGGGACGACCCCGGCGTGACCCTCTTGACCATGAGCGAGTTCGGCCGGCGCGTGGCCCAGAACAGCGGCAACGGCACCGACCATGGCGAAGGCAGCTGCATGTTCATCGTCAGCGGGGCGGCGGTGCAAGGCGTCCACGGCGCCTGGCCGGGCCTGGAGCCGGCGCAGCTGGCCCTGGGCGAAGACCTGGCCATCACCACCGACTATCGCGACGTGCTCTCCGAGATCCTGGTGGGTCGCCTGGGCGACGGCGACCTGCCGGCGATCTTCCCCGGCTACGACGCCACCTTCCGCGGGGTGGTGCGCCACCGGGCCGGAGCGCCGCCCATCAAGGCGGCGGGTGCGCCGCTGTACCTGCCACGTGTGGGGCGCTAGGGCTGAACGAAGGCTTCGGCGGAAGGGCATGGCCAGGACCTGCCCTCCCGCCTTGGCCCGTCGGTCAGCGCTCAGAACCAGCCCCATTCCGTGCCCGGGTTCACGTAGGCCCTGCAGCCCGCGAAGGGCTGGCGCCAGTCGCCGGTGAAGGGCGGCATGACCTTCTCCAGGTGCAGGTGGGGGCCGCGGCTGAAGCCCTCGCTGCCCAGCTCGGCGATATGCTGCCCTCGCGCTACCCGCTCGCCGACGGTTACCAGGGCGGCGCTGTTGTGGCTGTAGGTGGTAAGGAAGCCGCCATGGTCGATGACGATGGCGAAGGGCCCGCGGCCCTCGCCGGGGCCGTCCAGCCAGAGCGGGCCTACGTGGACGACGGTGCCGGCATCGATGGCATGGATGTCGGCTCCGGGGGCGGCGAACCAATCCTGGCCGGTGTGGAAGCCGCAGGTCTGGTAGTCGACCGGCTCGCCGTAGGCGAAACCAACCACCCCGTAGACGGGGATATGCGGCCGATCCCGGGCCACCGCCAGCTGCCACAGGAGGGCGCCTGCGATCAGCGCGGTCAGTAGGCGTGGCAGACGGGAGCGGCGGGCCATGGCCGGCGGGCGGGCCTCAGGCCGGACGCCGGGCGAGGCCGCGCGCCCGCGCCTTGGCGGCCTCCACGGCCCGGTCGCGCGGTGGGGCCGTGGTGACCAGCCCCGCCAACAGCCGCCGGGCGGCTTCGGCCACCTCGTCCACGGCCTGGTCGAAGGCGGCGGCGTTGGCCCGGGAGGGCCGGCTGCTGCCGCTCAGCTTGCGCACGAACTGCAGGGCGGCGTCGCGCACCTCCTGCTCCGTAGCGGGCGGCGCGAAGTTGTGCAGGGTCTTGATGTTGCGGCACATGGCGCGGCCTCCGAGGGGCGGTGGTGGTCCGGTCGGATCGCCGGCCGGGCGATCCCGAGCAGGGTTGACGGTCGCGAATGCTAGCACGGCCCCGGCTTGCCGTCCGACGGGGGCCGATGTCGGGCGCGCCCGGCACTATAATCCCCCGGTGATGAACCGATTCCGCTCCTGGGGCGGCTTTCCGACGGCCGCGCCTCGCGCCGTCCTGCCGGTGGCCTGGCGCGATGGCCCGCCGCGGTTGGATGCAGGAGGCGGGCCCTACCTGCCGTTTGCCATGGGGCGGAGCTACGGCGATGTCTGTCTTAACGACGGCGGGGTGCTGCTGGACGCCATGCCGCTGGATCGCTTCATCCGCTTCGATCTCCGGACCGGCCTCCTGGCGGCGGAGGCGGGCGTCACCCTGGCGCAGATCCTTGAGCTGGTCGTGCCCCGGGGCTGGTTCCTGCCGGTCACCCCGGGCACCAAGTTCGTCAGCCTGGGCGGAGCGATCGCCAACGACGTGCACGGCAAGAACCACCACCTTGCGGGCACCTTCGGCCGCCATGTGACCCAGCTGGAGCTGTTCCGATCCGACGGGAGCCGGCAGCGCTGCTCACCGGAGCAGAACAGCGAGCGCTTCGCGGCGACCGTCGGCGGGCTGGGCCTGACCGGACTCATCACCTGGGCGGAGATCCAGCTGATCCCCGTCCCGGGCCCGCAGATCGAGCTGGAGGCGCGCCGCTTCCGCGGCCTGCGGGCCTTCCTGGACCTGTCCTTGTCCACCGATGAAGGGGACCCGTACACGGCGGCCTGGATCGACGGCATGGGCCGCGGCGCCCGCCTCGGCCGGGGCGTCTTTCTCTACGGCCGCCATGCCCGCGGCGACGGCACCTGGAAGGGCGCCGGCGCCTCGCCGCTGCGCCTGCCCACGGACCTGCCCAGCGGCCTGATCATCCCTGCGGCGGTGCAGGCCTTCAACGAGGCCTACTTCGCCGTCCACGCCTGGCGCGAGAAGCGCGCCTTCGCCAACTACAACGCCTTCTTCTACCCCCTCGACATCATCCACAACTGGAATCGAGCCTACGGCCGCCGGGGCTTTCTGCAATGGCAATGCGTCGTTCCGCACGACGACGGCGGCGCCGCGGCGGAGGCCATCCTGGACCGCCTGGCGGCCAGCCGGCTGGCCTACTTCGTGGTGGGCAAGGTCTTCGGCGACCAGCCATCGCCGGGGCTGCTCTCCTTCCCCCGCCCTGGCATCACCCTGGCCGTGGACCTGCCCAACGTCGGTGACCGCCTGCTGCGACTGCTGGAGGACCTGGACGGCATGGTCGTGCAGGCCGGCGGGGCCATCTATCCGGCCAAGGACGCCCGCATGAGCCCCGCCACCTTTCGCGCCTCCTTCCCGGCTTTGGAGCGCTTCCGGAGCCACGTGGACCCGGCCTTCTCGTCGAGCTTCTGGCGGAGGGTGACCCGGTGAGTCGTGCCTGTGCGGCAGGCATGCCCGCCGGAGCGTGAACCCGCGGCTGGAGCGCGGCGCATCGATTGTCAGGCCCTTCGAAAGCAGAGGAGTGTCAGCCATGCGAAGCAATACACGGAGCGGCAAGGAGCGCTGGGCCATCACGCTCCTGCTCGGCATCGCGGCCCTGGCCGGCCCCCGGGCCGTCGCGGCCACCGGCCTGAAGGACGGCGCCCAGGACGATGCTGCGGTCATCGTCTACCTCCCTCTGGCCCTGCGAGGCATCGGCATGGGCGAACTGCCGCCGGCCCCCAGCGCCCTGCCGCCGACGCCGACACCGCGGCCCTCGCCCTCGGCGACCCGGCCGCTGGTGGTGCCTACACTGGAGCCGACGGCCACGGCGCTTCTGCCCACGGCGCCGCCCTCGCCCACGCCCAAGCAGCTGCCCTGGTGGGGTGCCTACGACGAGCCGCTCACGGCCATGGGCTCCTTGGACAGCCTGCGCGGCGGCTACCGCTCGGCCGCCTGGTACAGCAGCCTGCTGGCTGTCCTGCAGTCGCGCTACCCCACCGGCCATGCCATCGTCGTCCGCCTGAAGGACAGCCAGACGAACGCCGCCACTTGGGTGGGCGGGCAGACGGGCAGCTTCGGCGCCCTGCTGGGGCGCGTGGGCCTCACCGTGCACGAGATGGACCACCAGCTGGGCTGGCAGGAGGGCATCCTGGCCACCCGACTGCAGCAGTACGCCTACATCGTCCGCGACGACCTCACCCTGCTGGTGCCGCAGATGGAGACCTTCCCCCGCTCGGAGATCGTCCCCTACCTCAAGGGCCCGCTGCTCAACCAGTACAAGCCCGTCTACCTGGAGGGCGACAGCGGCAAGCAGGGCTTCCTGACCGTGCTGGACGAGTTCAACGCCTACACCCATTCCCTGTTCGTCGGCTACGGCCTACACGACCAGACCCCGCCCGGACAGCGCCAGAGTGATCGCGACGGCCTGGTCACCTTCATGATGTACACCGAGTTCTACCTGCGCCAGGCCCGGACCCGGCATCCGGCGGATTACGCCAGGCTGCGCGACGCGCCGGAGATCCGCGCCGCCGTCAAGACCCTCTGGGCCCGGGCCAACTTCATCCTCGACGTCACCGAGGACATCCCTTCGCTGGCCCTGGACGCCGCCGCCGTGGAGGCCGAGATGCGCAAGGCGGACATGCAGGCGGAGGTGCGGGACTTCGTGCTGAAGTGAGCCTTCAGCGCAGCAGCCGCTCCCATTCGCGCAGCAGGCTGTCGTCCGTGGCGGCGATGATCTGCCGCAGGCGCTCGGCCATGTCCATCAGGCGGTCGGTCCGGGCGCTCTCGGGGATGGTCTGGATCAAGGTGCGGTAGACCGCGCCGAGGTGGCGCAGCAGCAGGCCCTCCACCCGCTGGATGCCGTAGCGGTAGACGTAGTCGTTGAAGCTGAGGCCTTCCTCCAAGATCTCGCGGGCCACGCTCTTGGGGCGCAGGTCCTCGGCGCGCAGCCAGGGATGGCGGGCGGCGAAGCTCTGGAAGGCGCCTTCCAGAAGCGCTTCCGCCGGGCGCGGCCAGGTCACCTGCCGCAAACGGGCCTGCCGCTCGTGGTAGGGCATCGCCTGGCTCTTCAGGCGCGCGGCCAGCGCCTCGCGCAGCGTCTTCTCCTGGGCGAAGAGGATGGGTCGCGGATCCTCCAGCACCGCTTCCACCATGCTGATCTCGGTCAGCTCGCGGTCGCCCTGCTTGGGCTTGAGCCGCTCCACCGCCTCTACCAGGAAGAGTGACAGCGACTCGTGGAGGTTGAACTCTGCTTGCAGGGCCTCGTCCACCTCCAGGCGCGGCCGCCCCGATTCCGTGTTCAGGGTGACGATGCCGGCCTGACGCAGGGATCGGCAGATGCGGGCCAGTTGGCGCAGGTGGGCCACCCGGCGCGCCGGCCCCTCCGGCAGGCGCAGGATCATGGCCACCAGGAAGGCGTAGCCGCCCGGATGCCCGGCGCGGGCCAGAGCCTGGACCAGCATGCCGTGCGACACCCGGAAGCGGCTGCGCAGCGGCTCCGGCGGGCGGGCGATCAGCTGCTCGAAGGTCCGGCGGTCCCAGCTCACCTGGCCGGGACGGCCGCCCATCGGCCGCGAGGGGCCGCGGGGCCCGGCCGGGCCCCGCGGCCCGCCCCGGCCGCCGCCCTTGCCCCCGAAGCGCTTGCGCTGCAGCTCCTCCTCGGAGGCCTGGCAGACCACATGGCCCCGCGTGTCGTAGCCCTTGCGCCCGGCGCGGCCTGCGATCTGCTTGAAGTCCCGCACCGAGAGGATGACCGTCTCCTCGCCGTCGAACTTGGCCAGGCCGCTGAAGAGCACCGTGCGGATGGGGATGTTCACGCCCACGCCCAGGGTGTCGGTGCCGCAGATCACCTTGAGGAGGCCGACGGCCGCCAGCTGCTCCACCAGCAGGCGGTAGCGCGGCAGGAGCCCCGCGTGGTGGACGCCCACGCCGGCCGACAACAGCCGGCGGATTTCCTTCCCGTAGGGTGTGTCGAAGCGCTGCTCCGCCAGGCGCGCGGCCAGCTCGGCGCGCTCGGCGCCGCTGACCAGGACCAGGCTCATCAGGCTGGAGGCCAGGACGCCGGCGCCCTTCTGGGTGAAGCTGACGATGTAGATGGGTGCCTTGTCCTCGGCCAGCAGATCCTTGACCGTCTGCGGAAAGGGCGTGTCGGCGTAGCGGAACTCCAGAGGGACGGGTCGATTCTCGCTGGTCACGGTGGACACTGTCCGTCCGCTGTGCGCCTCCAGATCGGCGGCGATGGCCGAGGTGTCGCCCAGGGTGGCGCTCATCAGCAGCATCTGGCTCTCGGGCAGGGTGAGCAGCGGCACCTGCCAGGCCCAGCCGCGATCCCGGTCGGCGTAGTAATGGAACTCGTCCATCACCACGGCGCTGGGCAGGTCGCTCGACCCACCGCGGTCCGCGCGCTCGCCGGCCGGGCCCCAGCGGCCGCGGAGCGCGGCGTGGGCCAGGATCTCCGCCGTGCAGCAAAGGAGAGGCGCGTCGGCGTTGACCCGCGCGTCGCCGGTGACCAGCCCTACCTGGTCGGGTCCGAAGACGGCGCAGAGGTCGAAGAACTTCTCGTTGGCCAGGGCCTTGATCGGACTGGTGTAGACCGCCCGCCGCCCCTCGGTCAAGGCCTTGTACAGGAGCCCCAGGGCCACCAGGCTCTTGCCGGAACCGGTGGGCGTGCCCAGGATGACATGGTGCCCCTGCCAGAGCCGGTCGAGCGCCTCGCGCTGATGGTCGTAGAAGGCCAGCCCGGTGGCCGTGGTCCCGGCCAGGAAACGCTCCCAGCTGTCCGCCGCCGACAGCTGCCCCCCGCCGGCGCTGAGCTGCGGCGCGTGGCTGCCCTCGTGGTGGTCCTCCGGGCGCAGGCCGCGGGGCCGGGCGCGGATCCGATCCAGGTCGGCGTCGTCGAACAGCGGGCGGTCCGCGCCGTGGCCGGCCTGCGCGGCGGGAGGGGGAGGAGAGGGCGTCGGCGTCCCGACGCCCCCCCGACGCTTCGTGCCGTGGCCGATCTGGCCGGGGCGCGGCGCGCGCGGGCCGGCCCTCCCGCCTTTGGCGGGCGAGGCAGGTCGACGGGGGTTCTTGCTCTTGGGGCGGGCGCGGGTCACCTTGGCATTCTAGCGCACCGGAGCACGGTCCGGTCTGCGTTCGCCTTGGGCGATTGGATTAAGTTTGTGTTCACTTTGTCGGTCGGCGTCCGCCGACGAGCCTCCTGAAACCGGCGACAAGGCCCGCCGCGCAAGCCTCTTCGCCAAGGACAGCCCGATCCGGCATGTTGTGGGGGGGTGTTGACAGGCCCAACTACCTGTAGTAGTCTTGCCGCTCATCAATGGTCGCTGTCCTGCCTGGGCTTCCTGTTTGCCGGGCCGCGTCCGGACAGCTTTCGAGCGGCCGTTGATGGTACGCATTCCCAGGCACCAGCGTCCCCGAGAATGAAGTCCCGCCATCGCGGGCCGGCCACGTCGGTCGGAGCCGGCGCTCGTCAGCCGTCTGCCCTGTCATCACGGGCCGCCCGTGCGGTTTTCCGCCTTTCGTATCGTTATCCATGTTCGGGGAGGTTGGTCATGCAATCCTTGAAGATCGTCAAGCGCACCGGTGACGTGGTCGACTTCGATCGCGCCCGCATCAAGGGCGCGGTGCAGGCCGCGGTGCGGGCCACCGGCGAGCCCATCGCCGAGGAGCGGGTGGACACCCTGACGGATGCCATCTGTCAGGAGGTGGAAACGCGCTTCGTCGACTTCTATCCCAACGTGGAGAACGTCCAGGACATCGTCGAGAAGCACCTGATGCTGCAGGGCCTCTTCGGCGTGGCCAAGGCCTATATCCTGTACCGCGCCGACCGGCAGAAGGCTCGCGACGAAGCCCGCGAGCGAGCCGTCGCCGACGCGCGCCTCGGTCGGCTGACCGTGGTAAAGCAGGACGGCCGCACGATGCTGTTCAACGTGCGCCTGATCGAGGGCGCCATCCGCCGCGCCGCCGATGGCTACGAGGCGGTGGTGGACGTGGACATGGTGGTGCGCGAAGCCATCAACAACGTCTACGACGGCATTCCCACGAGCAAGATCGAGCAGGCCATGATCCTGGCCGCCACGGCCTACATCGAGCGCGACGTCGCCTACAGCCATGTCGCCAGCCGCCTGCTGTTGCAGAAGCTGACCAAGGAGGTGCTGGGCCGCTCGACCCGGCCCGAGGAGCGCGACGCGGCCTATCGCGCGTCCTTCCGCGAGGGCATCCGGCGCGGGGTCGAAACGCGGCTCTACGACGCCCGCCTGGCGGAGCGCTTCGACCTGGAGCGCCTGGCCGCGGCCCTGGTACCGGAGCGGGACCTCGACCTGCAGTATCTGGGCATGCAGACCCTCTACGAGCGCTACTTCCTGCGCAGCGAGGGCATGCCCTTCGAAATGCCCCAGACCTTCTGGATGCGCGTGGCCATGGGGCTGTCGGTGCTGGAAGCTGAGCCCACCGAGCGGGCCATGGCCTTCTATGAGCTGATGTCGCAGCGGCACTTCGTGCCCTCCACGCCCACCCTCTTCCATGCCGGCACGCCCCATCCGCAGCTGTCCAGCTGCTACCTGACCACCATCGATGACGAGCTGCAGCACATCTTCAAGTGCTACGCGGACAACAGCCAGCTGTCCAAGTGGTCCGGCGGCATCGGCAACGACTGGTCCAACATCCGCGGCACGGGAGCTGCGATCGCCAGCACGAAGGTGGAGAGCCAGGGCGTGATCCCCTTCCTGAAGATCGCCAACGACGTGACCATGGCCATCAACCGCAGCGGCAAGCGGCGTGGGGCTACCTGCGCCTATCTCGAGACCTGGCATTACGACATCGAGGACTTCCTCGACCTGCGCAAGAACACGGGCGACGACCGCCGTCGCACCCATGACATGAACACGGCCAACTGGATTCCGGACCTGTTCATGAAACGGGTGCTGGCCGACGGTCCCTGGACCCTGTTCAGCACCGACGAGGTGCCGGACCTGCACCACCTCTACGGTCGCGCCTTCGAGGTGGCCTACGAGGCCTACGAGGAGAAGGCGCGCCGCGGGGAGATGCAGCTGTTCAAGATCCTGCCGGCCGCGCAGCTGTGGCGCAAGATGCTCACGATGCTCTTCGAGACGGGGCATCCCTGGATCACCTTCAAGGATCCCTGCAACATCCGCAGCCCGCAGGACCATGCCGGGGTGGTGCATTGTTCCAACCTCTGCACCGAGATCACCCTCAACACCTCCAGCGAGGAGACGGCGGTCTGCAACCTGGGCTCGGTGAACCTGGCGAAGCATGTCGGCCCGGACGGCCAGCTGGACGAGGCGCGCCTGGCCGCGACGGTGAAGACGGCCATGCGCATGCTCGACAACGTGGTGGACATCTGCTACTACCCGACGGAGGAGGCCGAGCGCTCCAACACCCGCCACCGGCCGGTGGGCCTGGGCGTGATGGGCCTGCAAGACCTGCTCTTCCGCATGGACATCCCCTTCGGCGACCGTCTGGCCCTGGACACCGGCGACCAGGTGATGGAGTTCATCGGCTTCCACGCCATCCTGGCCTCCAGCGAGCTGGCGGCTGAACGCGGCGCCTACGCCAGCTTCAAGGGCTCCAAGTGGGATCGCGGCATCTTCCCCCTGGACACGCTGGACCTGCTCGAGCGGGAGCGGGGCGTGCCGGTGGATGTGTCGCGCGAGTCGCGCCTGGACTGGCGGCCGGTGCGGGAGCATGTCGCGCGACACGGCATGCGCAACTCCAACACCATGGCCGTGGCCCCCACGGCGACCATCGCCAACATCGCCGGCTGCTTCCCGTCCATCGAGCCCATCTACAAGAACCTCTACGTCAAGGCCAACATCTCCGGTGAGTTCACCGTGGTCAACCACTACCTGGTGGAGGACCTGAAGGCCCTGGGCCTCTGGGACCTGGACATGCTCGACAAGCTGAAGTACTGCGACGGCAACGTCGCCTTGATCCCGGAGATCCCCGAGCGCCTGCGCGACAAGTACAAGGAGGCCTTCGATATCGATCCCATCTGGGCCTTGCGCCTGGCGGCGGCGCGCGGCAAGTGGATCGACCAGAGCCAGTCGCACAACGTCTTCATGAAGGGCACCAGCGGCAAGCTCCTATCGGAGGTCTACCTCTCGGCCTGGCGCCTGGGCCTGAAGACGACCTACTACCTACGCACCCTCGCCGCCTCGCAGATCGAGAAGTCCACCTTGGACGCGTCGCGCTTCGGCTTCACCCAGAAGCGCGAGTACGGGGTGATGGCCGCCGAAGAGATGTCGGCTGCCTCGGAGACCCAGGGCGTGCCGGAGGGCTTCGGGCAGACGCCGATGGCGGCGCGACCGGCGGCGGCCGTCGCCACCATGGCCGTCGCGCCGGTGAGCACGATCCGCGACGTCGCTCTGGCGGTGGCGCCGGAGCCGGCGACGGTCGTATCGGCGACGGTCGTGCCCACCACCGAGATCGACGGCGTCCGGCTGTGCCGCATCGACGACCCGGACTGCGAAGCCTGTCAATGAGCGCCAGTTGATAAGAGGGGGTCTTGCGGGGGAGGCGTCCCGGTCCCACGCCGGGACGGCCGATCCGTCAGCTTATCGACCCCCTTCACCCGCGATTGCTCCGGTCGGCGACGCGCCTATCGCGCTTCGTCGACGGCCGGAGACGTCGCCGCCCGCTGCCCCCCGCCCCGGGGGCAGCGGGCACCCCTTTCTTCCAGAACCCATTCGTACGACAACAGCTGTCCAGCATATCCCGGAGGAATCGCCATGCCCATCATCAACAGCGTCAAGACCGATCCCAACAAGATCCTCCCCATCCGCTACCCCTGGGCGCGCGAGCATTACAAGGCCGGCGTCGCCAACAACTGGGTGCCGGAAGAGGTCTCGATGCAGCGCGATGTGGAGCAATGGAAGTCCGCCAGCGTCCTCAGCCCTACGGAGCGGCGACTCATCCTCTGGAACCTGGGCTTCTTCTCCACCGCGGAGTCGCTGACGGCCAACAACATCGTCCTGGCCGTCTACAACCACCTGACGGCGCCGGAAGCGCGCCAGTACCTGCTGCGCCAGGCCTTCGAGGAGGCCATCCACACCGACACCTTCATCTACTGCTGCGACACCCTGGGCCTGGATCCGGACGAGATCTACAACATGTACCAGACGATCCCGTCCATCCGGGACAAGGATGACTTCGTCGTGGAGATCACGCGCACGGTCTTCGACCCCGGCTTCAGCACGGAGGGCACGGAGAACACACGGCTCTTCCTGCGGGACCTGGTGGGCTTCTATGTCATCATGGAGGGCATCTTCTTCTACGCCGGCTTCGCGATGATCCTGGCCCTCAAGCGTCAGAACAAGATGGTGGGCATCGGCGAGCAGTTCGAGTTCATCATGCGCGACGAGAGCCTGCACCTGGCCTTCGGCTGCGATGTCATCAACACCATCCGCGCCGAGAACCCGGAAGTCTGGTCCCGGGAGTTCCAGGACGAGTTGGTGGACCTCATCCGCCGCGCCGTCGAGCTGGAGAAGCGCTACGCCTACGACGCCTGCCCACAGGGGCTGCTGGGCATCAACCCGGAGCAGTTCTGCGAGTACGTGGAGTACATCACCGACCGTCGCCTGGACCGCATCGGGCTGACCAAGCTGTACGGCACGGGCAACCCCTTCCCCTGGATGAGCCAGTCAACGGACCTGTCCAAGGAGAAGAACTTCTTCGAGACCCGCGTCACCGAGTACCAGACGGGCGCCGCCCTGGAATGGGACTGAGCCGTCAGAGCGGGCCATCCGCGGGCGCGGCGCTGCGCAGTTGACCCAGAAGCTCCGTCAGGCTGTCGATGCGCCGGTCGCCCTCGTCCGTGCCCAGGCCCAGCATGAAGACGCCGGCCGCCCGGGTGGCGGCCGCATCGGCCCAGGAGTCCCCGACGTAGAGGACCTCCGCGGGCTCCAGGCCGAGACGGGCGAGGGCCAGCTGGACGAGGTCGGGCGCGGGCTTCTCGGCGGCATCGCCGCCGCCGACCAGCAGTTGCACCCGCTCCAGCAGCCCGAAGTGCGTGAGCATCCTGGCGGCCAGTTCGGTGGGTGTGTTGGTGACCACCGCCCGCCCGATGCCCTGTTCGGCCAATGCGTCCAGGACGCGCGCCGCGCCGTCCATGGGCTGCATGGCGTCCAGCTGCGTCAGGAAGTGCCGAGTCATGGCCGCCTCCACCTCCGGTCGCGAGCGGCCGGGGTAGAACTGCGCCATGTCCGCCGCCACGCCCTGCCCGAAGGTGGCCATGAAGACCTCGTAGGCCACGGGGGCGCCGCCGAAGTCGGCGATCACCTCGTTGACCACCCGATGCCACAGCTGCCCGGAATGGAGCAGCACGCCGTCCATGTCGAAGAGGACGGCGCGCGGGTTGGTGGGGAGCGGTGTTGTGGGGCTGGTGGGCGGGGTCATGGGCGGAGCCTGTGGGTTGGGGGTGCGGTGCGACCCGGTCGATGGGACTGATGGGATGAATGGGACCGATAGGACCTATGAGACGAAAGGCTCCCATGGGCCCCATAGGTCCCATTCGTCCCATCAGTTGGCCACGCCAGATTCTAGCGGCTTCGCCCCTACGACCCGATGCTATACTCCCGGCCCACCCAACCCATGACCCTCAGGCCTCTTGTGTCCCCCGCCCCGCGCATGCCCGGTCGCCGCGCAGCGCTGCTGCTGGCGCTGCCGGGCCTGTTGTGCTTGTTCGCGCCGGCGCCGGCAAGTGCGCAGTCCGTGGACCTGCCCTGCCCGCAGGACCGGCTGTACAACGGCGGCTTCGAAGGCGGCTTCAACGCTCGCGGGCGGTTGGACCTCCGGGTGGCTCTGGGCTGGCAGCCCTGGGTGCAGGGGGTCGACCTCAGCGCCGCCGATGCCGGCGTGACCTTTCTGCCCCTGGATCGGCGGCGAGCGCCGGACACCGGGCTGGTGCAGCAGGGGCTGTGGAGCCAGGGCGTTCAGGGCCTGGGCGACGACATGCCCGGCGGGCTCTGGCAGCGGGCGCGCGTGCCGATGGGATCGCGGCTGCTGGTGTACGCCTGGGGCGGGGTCGGTCCGCGGTCGGATCCGTTTGACCGCTCGGGCGGCGCCCCGGCGCCTTCGCCCGCCTGGCGGCTCCGGCTGGGGTTGGACCCCCGGGGCGGATCGGACCCGGCCCTGGCGCGGCTCGGCTGGACGGAGGCGGTGACCCTCACCGAAGGCTGGGCTCCCCTGGTCCTGCCGCCGGTGACAGCCGAGGCCTCGGCGGTGACACTGTTCCTGGAAGGGCGACCGGTGGGTGCGGCCGCCGGCTCCCAGCTGCGCTGGGACTCCGCCTGCCTTGGCCTGCCGGAGGCTGAGCCGCTTCCCACTGCGCGCGGCCCGCTGCCGGTGATCACCCTGGATCCGCGCACGCCGCAGCTGCCGCCGCCGGCCACGTTGGCGCTGATCCTGGCGGGGCAGGCGGAGGCCACCGCGCGCGCGGCGGCCCTGGAGGCCCGGGCCACGGCCAGAGCGGCTCGCCCCCAAGGCCTGCGTCGAACGGGAGCCGGCGCGGGCGGCGGGGGCGCCCCGAACCCGGGCCAGTACGGCCCGCTTCCGGAAGAGCCGCTGCCGGCGGTGCCCTCGTTGGCCGCGCGCCTCCTGGCCTGCGACCTGCTGGGCCAGCGCGGGTCCGACGGCCGCGGTGCGGCGCCGCCGCGCGCCCCGAGCTGACCGCCTCGCCGTCGGCGCCGGACAGCCGGGCGCAAGACCTCCGGCGATACCCGTCACCATCGGCCCAGCTGCACCAGCCCACGCCATGATCCACACCCTGGCCGTCGCCAACTACCGCTCGCTGCAGGACCTGGCGCTCTCCTTGGAGCGGCTGAACCTGGTGACGGGCGCGAACGGCAGCGGCAAGTCCAACCTCTACCGCGCCCTGCGCCTGCTCGCGGCCACGGCGGAGGGCGGCGCGGTGGCCGCCCTGGCCCGCGAAGGCGGCCTGCCCTCGGCGCTCTGGGCCGGTCCGGAGCGGCTGTCGGGGGCGATGCGGCGAGGCGAGGCGCCCATCCAGGGTCAGCGGCGGCAGGCGTCGGTCAACCTCCGCCTTGGTTTCGCCGACGAGGCGCTGGGCTATGCGATCGACTTCGGCCTGCCGGTGCCGGGGCTGTCGGTGTTCAACCTGGATCCGGAGATCAAGCGCGAATGCATCTGGCTGGGCCCGGTCTGGCGCCCGACGACGGCGGTGGTGGACCGCCAGGGACCGCTGGTGCGCGCCCGCGGCAACCGCGGCGCCTGGACGGTGGTCACCGATGGTCTCGGGGCGCAGGACAGCATCTTCACGGAGCTGGCGGACCCGCTCCGGGCGCCGGAGATCCTGCTGCTGCGCGAGCGCATCCGGGCCTGGCGCTTCTATGATCACTTCCGCACGGACGAGCTGGCCCCCGCCCGGCAGGCCCAGCTGGGCACACGCACGCCGGTGCTATCGGCCGACGGCGCCGACCTGGCGGCTGCCTTGCAGACCATCCGCGAGCTGGGCGAGAGCGCGGCCCTGGACGCCGCGGTGGCCGACGCCTTCCCTGGGGCGCGGCTGGAGGTGACGACGGCGGCGGGGCGCTTCGGGTTGAACCTGGCGCAGGAGGGCCTGCTCCGCCCGCTCAGCCAGGCCGAGCTCTCCGACGGCACCCTGCGCTACCTGCTCTGGATCGCCGCCCTCTTGACCCCCCGCCCGCCCGGCCTGATGGTGCTCAACGAGCCGGAGAACAGCCTGCACCCGGACCTGCTGCCGGCCCTGGCGCGACTCATCGCCGCCGCCTCCGAGCGCGCCCAGGTCTGGGTGGTGGCCCATTCGCCGGTGCTGGTGGCGGCCCTGGAAGCGCAGCCGGCCTGCAAGCGGATCACCCTGGTGAAGGCACTGGGCCGCACGGAGATACCGGACAAGGGCTGGCTGGACGGGCCGCATTGGGTTTGGCCGGGGCGGTGAGGGTTCTCCGGACGGCGTTGGCCTGACTCAGGGCGATGGTGAGTTCGTTCCTTGCCGCAACGATCGACTGGAGTGTTGACTTGGCTCGGTCTGTGTTGCCCAGGGATCTCCCAATCGGGTGTCAGCCTCAGTGTCGGAATCGCTTTCCGTCATCGAGCCTCGCAGATGACCTTGCTCCTGCACCATCTTCGTCAGC